>CANSNC010000003.1 GCA_947648205.1 uncultured Mycoplasma sp. | reverse complement strand
GAGTTATAAGTTGTGCTATTATGATGTTGCACTTCATATTTCATTCAGGGAAAACTCACTAAGGGTTTTTTTTATTTGTTCTATAAAAATATCTATCAGCAATATTATTGTTTATTATTAATAAAAGTGGTCCATAAATAATGATGAATATAACCCCAAATTTTAATAAGTTAAATGCACTATATAAACCAAATATTCCATTTCAATATGTATTTATGTATATTAAATAAGGATTTGGTCCTTGACTTTGATATCACTTTTCAGCTTCAATAAAAGATGGAATTGGTATAACATTATAAATTCATCAATATAATGGAGTAAATATTAAACCATTAAGTAATGAACCTAGAAACATTAACAATATTAAAGTTATTAGTAATGTTAATGATAGTTTAATAGATGTTTTTTTAATTTTTTTAAATATTATAAAATATCATAAATATACCAAAAGTATTATTATCACATTAATTACTATAATAAATATTGGACCAACCCAAAGACCAGTACCCATCCAAATAAATGCTGCAAGTCCACAAACAGTACCTGCAAATAGAGCTCAAAATATATTACATATAAAAATTATTGGAACAATAAAAACTAATGATAAATCTAGTGTTAAAAAATCTCCTAAAAAAGTTATTTTAATATAATTAGTTGCAAATGACACAAGTATTGATATTGCTAAAAAACAACTTGTTATTGCCATTGCTCTAATTTGTTTTGTTTTTTCAGATATTTTATTTTGGGTAACATTTGAATTAGATGTATTAAAACTGTTTTTTTCCATATAAATCCTTTTTCATCTTAATATTGTATAATATTGTTGTTACATTTATAATTATTTTATTTATGGTAATGAAAATTATTTTAATAAAATAATTTTTATGTTAAGAAAGGCATTTTTGTGGATTTAAAAAAAATAAAAATATTTTCAATAGGTATTTTTGTAGCATCAATATTATTGATAGCCGCTTTTTTTGGTCTAAAAGCTTTAGTAGAGTATATTGCAACTAAAGTTCCAAAAGATTTTACAATAGATAGTTATAATTCAGCAAAAAATGCTTGAATTGCATTATCAATAATATTTGCTGTAATTATTGTCATATTATGGTTATCACTAATAATACAAACTTGTAGAATAGATGATCCAGTTGAGGCGCACTTTTTTATTTGAATGTCCATTTTTTCATTTGTACCATTATTTTCTCTTGTTATTGTTTTAAGAACTTCTCATCTTTTATATAAAGAAAGAAATGAAAAATTGACTACTTTAGTAAATGAACTTGAAGAAAAAGAACAAATAGAAATTGAACAATATGAAAATCAAGAAGTTATTAATGATTTAAATTATAATGTTTCAGAAGATAATTATGATTTTATTCAAGATGATGAATTAGTATATGATGATTTTCCTAAAAATAAATCTAAAAAGAAAAATAAAAAAGATTTATCTTCTAAAGAAGATAGAGATAAAAAAAATGATAATGATGCTATCGATTTAAGCGATAAATCTAAAACATCTAATAAAAAGGAAAATTCTACAAAATCATTTAATAGAGAAAAGTATTTAAGTCTAAAAGGCACAAATTATTCTAAAGAAAAAAAGGAAGGTAAAAAGAAAATTTCTAATGGAAAATGAAATAAATTGATTGTCTTAGTTGATCAATTAGAAAATAATGAAATTTCTGAGAAAAACTTTTATAAAGAAAAAAGTAAATTACTTTCAAATTAATAAAAACAACCATTACATTAAATGTAAGAGGTTGTTTTTATTATTTGTAAAAATTAAATGTTATTTATAATATTTATAAATAATATGTATAATATATTTACTGTTGTTATTTATAATATTTATAAATAACAATTATATTTTTTTAAGGATTGAAAATGAAAAAAATTAAAAATATTATGATGAAAATAACAATAGCAGCATCTGCTATTGCAATGCCTGCAGTAGCACTAACAAGTTGTAGCACATCATGAAATACAAATCATATTATTTCTACATTCTATAATGCATATGATATGCTAACTGCTCTAGGAATAACTCCATATGGTCAAACAATGGCAAATTCTGCACTAAAGTTAAACTATTGACCATATATGAATAGCTATGTTGATGGAAGTAAAACTAAATTTGGTACTTTTACAAGTAGTACTAGTGAACCAAATTTAAAAGCACTTGCATCAATGAAAATTGATACATTAGTTACAAATGAATGAGATAGAACTAATGAACCAACATACAAAAAAACAGGATTTATAAATTTTATTGCTTATACATCGATGGCTGATTCAGCTGCTGCTAAGTATTCTGAAACCGCTCCTCCTGGTACATTTGAGTGAAATGACTATAAAGAAGGATTATTTAGTTATAGAAATGCTTTTACTATGCTGGCAAAAGATTTAGATAAAAGATTCTTACCAAATACAAATATTATTGAGGGTCAACAGTCAGCATTTAACTCATATGAAGAAAGAGCAAATAATATAATTAATGCTGATAAAGAAGTAATGAAGGAATTAAGAGCACAATTTCAAGCTTCAATATTAAAAGATAAATATATTGGAATTTTTGCAGGTCAAGGAGGAAGTGGTTCTATAACTCCTGTAGAATCTATAACAGCCATTCAAGATCCATTTATTTACCCTGAAATGTATGGGCCAGAAACATCTGACATTGGTATGGGTGCTAAATTCCCAAAACCTAATACAATCAGTGAAACTGATGCAATTAAATTTGCTGATAATGGAGGTTCTTTAGCAGCAATAAAAGCAAAAGATGCTGGAACATTAAAAAATGCTTTTGGTAGTAAATTTGATAAAATAATTTTTATTAAATCTCCAGATCAATTATATAATGACACTATTACACTTAATGGTCAGTTAAATCAATTAAAAGACTATCTAAAAACTACTCCTACTGAAACAACTATTACACAAGATCAAACAAATAAAAATAAAACTAATGTTAAAGATATTGTTATTGTAGAATATGAAGATTGATATCCAACAACATGAGGTGTTCTTGGTAAAAAACATGTAGTAAAGGAAATGTTAAAAGTATTCAATTTATTTTTGGAAAATGAAAATAATACTACAACAAAAAATGCTACAACAACTACAACTTTTACTTATCCTGATAATAAAAGTTGAAATCAGTATAAAGTAGACCAATTACAGTCTCCAAATAAAAAGTAAAATTTATAAAATATTATTAAAAAAATATGAAATATAATAATGAAATGCATCATGATTGTAAAAATATAGGATTTAAAAAGAAATTTGTTAATTATACAAATACTTCAAAATATAAAGTATTATGTTTATTAACTTTTTTCTTGTTTTTTATTTTTCTTTATTTTTTTACTGTAATCTTTAATGGCATATCTTTTGAAACGCATCCAAATAATTGAATAAAATATCAGTCATTACTTAGAACTTCATCTTCTGCTATTGTTGGATTTGGTTTAGCAGTTGCAGGATGTGGAATGCAAGGTGTTACTAGAAATGATTTATCTGGACCAACAACTATGGGGTTATTGCCAGCATCAACATTTGGAATTATAGTTGCTCAAGCATTAGGTTTAAATCAAGTTTACTTTATATTTATATTTGGTTTATTATTTTGCATTTTAATATTAATGATAAATTTTCTATCAATTAAAATCAAAGGATATCAATCAAATAATTTTAAGACAATATTAGTTGGTTTAATTTTAGGTGCTTTATTAACAAGTCTTGGTATATTAGTTAAAACTATTTTTCCTATTGTTACTGAAAATATAGTTATGTGAATTGGTGGAACTACATCAAATTACACATGAGAAAGATTTTCTTATGCAGCACCTTCTATATTGATTGGTGTAATTCTTATATTATTGGTTCAAAACAAATTAAATATAATTGAAAAAGATTTATCGTTGGCTGTTAGTTTAGGAATTAATATTAAATTTGTTTATTGAATTGTTGGTATAGCTTGTGTATTAATTTCTGTTTCATCAATTCTATTAATAGGTTCTGTTGTGATAATTGGTATTGTCATTCCACATATTTGTAGAATGATTTTAAGAACTAGAGATTATAAATGGCTTATACCAACATCAGGATTTTTAACAGCAGCAATTTTAGAATTTGCTACATTAATGGATGTGATGTTTCAATTGGGAATTACTTTATTTACAGTTGTTATTTTTGTTCCTATTTTCATCTTCTTAGCTGTGAGAAATAAAGGAGGGAAAAAATAGTGAAAAGTTATAATAATGTAATTTTAAAAAATAAGTATTTTTTAAAAACAAATAAAAAATTTATATTAAATATTTTCTGATCTATGCTTATATCTTTAATCGCTATTTTTTCATTATTTTTAATTGTGATGATTGATGATAAGGGTTTTAATTTCAATTTGTTATTTTTGTCTTATAAGTATATATTAATTAAAATTCCTATAGTGGCTTTTTGTTTGGGTGTATCTAGTTTTTTAATACAACATTCTTCTGGAAATAGAATGGCAGATACTTCAGTATTGGGTTTAGGAAACATTAATTCTTTATTTGTTATTTTGTTAGTGCTATTTTTATTAGATAATACTAATGTAGATTCTCAAAATTTATATAATACCTTATTGCCTTTTGTTTTTATTTTTGGTTCAATATTTGCATCTTTGATATTGTTTTTTTTGAGTTCAAAAAAGGGAAATCAAATAAGTAAGAAATTTATTATAGTTGGTATACTAATTAATTTTTTTATAATAGGTTTATCAACAGCTTTTAGTAGTTTGTTAACTTCTGGACAATCACAATTAATAAGTAGATTTGTTAATGGAAATTTATCTCCAATAACTGGGTCTCCATATTTTCTAGTGTGTGGAATAATGACAGTGATTTTGTTTGTATGAATTATTTTAATATCCAATAAATTTAAAATTGTATCAACAAACAATATTATTGCTAAAGAACTAGGGATTAATAGCAATTCTATTACTATGCAGATACTTATTATTTGTGGAGGATTAACAGGCATAGCTTATGCATTATGTGGTAATTTGGTTTTTTTAGGGTTAGTGGCAGGAAATATTGCTACATCACTATTTAAAAAAAATATTAAATTTGGTGTTTGATGTTCATTTACTTCTTCAATAGTTATTTTATCTTTAACTTTTTGAATTTTTGAAAGCATAATACCAAGTGTTCTTGATTATCAAATACCTGCTATTGATACAGTAAATGTAGTTTCTGTTGTATGTATTCCCTATTTTTTATATTTGATGTTTAAGGAGTAATTATGATTCATTCTGTAAAAAATAAACCTATATTCAGGATTAAAAATATTACACTTGGATATAGTAAAAATGATGATATAGTTAACGATTTATCTTTAGATATTTATAGGGGTGAATTTGTATCAATAATTGGTCCTAATGGTAGTGGTAAATCAACAGTATTAAGAGCAATGGCTAAAATTTTAAAACCAAAAAAAGGAAGTATTTTATATGATGATAGGGAAATTAATTTAACATTTAAAAAATTTTTATATGAAAAAATTACAAAATTATATAAAATACCTATTCTTTTAGTTAATGAGGATTTATTTATTAAAGATGAAGAACAACAAGTAATAAAAAATGATTCTCTTAGACAATCTTATTATTTTGCAAAGATGTGGGAAAAAGCAAAAGAATTTGGATTTAGCATTGGTGACTTAATTATTTCTAAGGATATATTACCTTTTAATAAAATCTTAGATAAGACAATGAAATTTGCAAGAATAAATGGAATAAATTTAATAGAAGATATATATTTTAAAAAATCTTTTATTGAAACAAATGTTGATAAATTAGCAGAGTTAAAAAAAATAAATATGGAGCAATATCAAATTACTATTTTAAATAATTATGCATCTAAATTTAACCCAAAAGAAAATGAATTAATTTTTTCAAATAGATTATATAAAAATAAATATGTAAATAAAATATCAAATTACTTAAGATCTAAAAAAATTAATATTGATAAAAATTATTTTATGACTGATAAAAATCCTTTTTTAGATTACTTATTCATCAAACATCCATATGTTATTCGTTCATTAAAAAAATTATTAAAATGAAAAAAGTTTTTTCATTTAGATAATAATATTCCTTTATATTCTTTTAATGATTTATTTTATTCATCTAAAGAATATGCAAAATATGTTTCTTTTGTTCCACAAATTACTAACTTTCCTCATGAAGTAACAGTAGAGGAATTTGTTAAAATGGGTAGATATCCCTATAACAAAATATTAAGTATATTTGATAATGAACATGATAAAAGAATAATTAACAATGCCTTAGAAAATGTTAATTTATTAGACTTAAAAGATAAATATATAGATGATCTTTCAGGAGGACAAAAACAGCGTGCTATTATAGCATTGGCTCTTGCACAAGATACTGACACCATTTTATTAGATGAACCTACTAATCATTTAGATATCAAACACCAATTAGAAATAATCCATTTGTTACATGACCTAAATCATAAATTGAATAAGACAATAATTTTAGTTATTCATGATATAAATCATGGCATGAAATTTTCAGATAAAATAGCTATTATGAATCAAGGCAAAATTGTAAGTTATGGTCCAACAAACAAAATAATTAATAAAAAAATTATCAAAGATGTTTTTGGTGTAGATGCTAAAGTTGAACTATCACAAAATAAAAAAATAATTACTGATTACTGAATTGATGACCTAGATTTATTAAAAAATTATCATGAAAAAGATGAATATAAATAATGTGAAATTATTATATATTCATCTTTTTTAAAATATGGCTATAGTATAAAGGTATGATTTATAATTTTGGGAAGTGAATATGTCAAATAAAAAAATTTTATTAGTAGTTGGATCTTTAAGAAAAGAATCCTTCAATAAACAACTTGCAATTTTTGTGCAAGAATTTTTAAATCAATATGTTAGTACTGAAATATTAGACTATAAAGAATTACCGTTTTTTAATCAGGATATTGAGTTTCCAACACCACAAATTGTTAAAGAAATTAGAGAAAAGTTTGAATTGGCAAATGTGATTTGATTTTTTACTCCAGAATATAATGGACATGTATCTGGTGTTTTAAAAAATTTATTAGATTGATTATCAAGACCAATTAACAAAAATGAATTTAGAATTCCAAATACAACATTGAATAAGCCAATAACCATGAGTGGTGCTGCTGGAAAAATGAAGTCAATTGGTTCTATGAAAAATTTAAAAGAAATTTCTTTAGCAATGAAAATGATTCCTATTAATATTGATGAAGTTGGCATTGCATTAAGTCCAGAATCTTTTCAAACAAATAAATTAAATTTAACAAATGAAGATAAAAATAGATTATTAAATCAAGCAAAGGCAGTACTTTCATATATTAAATAATTTAGTAGAATATGATTAATAGAATATATAGGAGTTAATTTGAAAAAGAAAGCAATATTCACACTAAGTTTAATTGGAGCCTTTGTTTTACCAGTAGTAACAATGATACCAATTTGCTTATATTTAATTAATAATAAATTTTCCAATACCCCTATTTCTGATGGAACTAGTCAAGATAAACCTATTAATCCTGACAATCCAAATGTTCCTGATGTTCCCAGTAATTCAGATGGGAGTATTAAATATGAAAATAAAGTTAATCCCATAACTGATGGTTCATATGCGTTTTCTACATATGATAAAGTTAATGATTCAATAAATTACTCTATTGGTCCAACTAATGTACCTCCATCATCTGGAGTAGAAAGTGCCATTAATCTCACTAGAGGTTATTTATATAGTGATTTACAAGCATTACAAGCTAAAAGAACTTTAGGAATAAATTTTTTACATAGTACAGGAATTAATTCTGGAACTGCATGGATTTTAGATTATAAATTAACTAGTGACAATTCTTACCCTCTAACATGGTATTTTGGAACAAATGCTCATGTTTTAGATAACTTAAAAGTTCCTAATGATACTATTTCACCTGAAAGATATGAAAAAAATGATTCAACTTATAATACACAATTTGTTGAATTTGTTACTCTGAATGATTTTACACTAGATCAAGAAATGGGAAATAGTTCTGGAAAATATTATACTAGAACCAAGATAAATCCTATTGATGGGAATAATAATACTCGAGCCAAAACTGTTTTTATAGGTAATGATTATTTGAAAACATCACCAAGTATGTATTCAAAAACTGAAAGATGGCAAAAATATGAGGAGTATGCAGATTTTGCTGTAATGGAATTCACATTTGATAATGTTGAGCAAGCAAGACTTATCACTCATAATTATGCTGATAATATAGACAATCAATTCAAATATAAAAAGGAAAGTTTATTAGCAAAACAAGAAAATATAAAAAGTGATAATTATTCTATTGTTGGATTTCCAGCTGTTATAAATAATCCTTATCTATCAACAATTGCTATTAATAGACCAGCGCCTGTTCCATTAGAACAAAAAAGAATTGGATCAAATTTGGGAACAAGTCCTTATTATAATTCTTATTATGATAAAAAAGGAGCTTTTGATGCAGCACTTAGTTTGTCATATTTTGGTTATAGTTATGAAATAAGTAAATCAGAATTCATAGAAGAGTATTATTTGTCATGAGGATTAATGTATCCTTGTGATTATTCTCATTTATCTGCTGGTTCATCAGGTTCTTTATTTATTGATTTAGATGGATATGCTTTAGGGGTGTATTTTGCAAGTGATGAAAGAGCTTCAATGGGTTTAGTTCAAGCTTTGTATTCTGAAGGGTTTGATTATCAAGGAAGTTTTGGTAAATATAATCTTGAAGGATATGATCTTATTGATGGTGGCTTTCCAAACCAAAAAAAGTCATATAGAGATGGTTTAATTCAGTTGTATGGAAATAGTAATGATTTTAAAACTAATCTTTATCCAAATGGAATTAATAGATAATTTCTTTTAGACTATAAATTTTTAAAAACATGCTATATCACAAAAATTGAATTTTGATTCAAAAATTTTTTATTAGTTGTGGAATTTGTTTTTTCAAAATGATAGAATTTATACATAGACTGTGCATATTTCAATACTGTATGTCTATGTATTAGTAATCTGCATTTTGAAGTAGGAGATCAGATATGTCAAAATTTGACAATAAGCAAAAAAATAAAGAAAAAGATAATGAATTAAAAGAATTATTTAGCAATGTAGAACATACATGTAATTGTGAATTAAGAAAAGCCAACTCATGTGATACTAAATCAATTGATTTTTCTTTCGATTCTTCTAATGATGATGAAATTGAATTACAACCTCTATTATTAGATAATGATATAAATTCAATTGATAATGAAATAATTGATAATTCTATTGATGAAAAAGATGAAACTTTTGTAACAAATGAATTTGAAATTATTGAAGAACTTTCTGATGATAATAATAAAATTAATTTAGAAGATTTAACTGATGACATAAATGAATCATTTGATTTTGATTTCAAGAATTTAAATGAAATACCAGATTTAAATTTAGATGGGTTTAATGAAATTGAATTGAGTGTAAAATTCAAAAAAACAAATAATAAAAAAAATAATAATAAAAAATGTTGTAGTCAACAAGAAAAAGAGGAATGTATGTCAAATAGTTTTTTAGATGATTTTAATAAAGAAAATGAAATTAAGAAAGAAAATGAAGAATCAGATAATGAAAAAGTTTTTATTGAAGAGATAAAGACAGAAAATAATCTTGAAAAAGATTTAAATAAATTAGAAAATATGCAATTGTTAGATAATTTAGATACTGAATTATTTGATGAAACAGCTGTAGTTGATAATCAATATTTAAATGATTTTGTTCTTGATGATAGTTCATTAGAAACAAATGATACAGGATCATTAGAGGGTGAATTTTTTAATGATAAATTTAGTTTAGATAATCTAAATACTAGTTATGATATTGAAATTAATCAACCAACATTTAATGAACAATCAAGTGTTATTGTTGGTGACTCATTAAATAATGAAGAATGTGATAATTTATATGATATTGAAATAAATGAACAAAGTTTTAATGAAGAATCATATTTTGAAAATATTTCATCATTAGAAAATGAAATTTTTGATTTTTCTGAACAAAAAGAAGAAATTCCAAGTGTTGAAAATCATGAATTTGTTTCAATGGAAGGTATCACTTTAAAAAGTCAGGAATATAAAGAAAATTTAAACAATAAAAAAGAAATTATAGTTGACTCAAATGAACAAGTAATTTTTGATGATTCTGGTAGTGTTAATTTTGATGTAACTAAACTTCAAGAAGACAATGAACAAAAGCAAGTAATTTTTGATGAAACTATTTTAAATTCAGATAAAGAAATTCCTAGTTTAGTTAACAATTTTGATAGTGATAAAAAGGATTTATTTGATTTTGATTTTGTTCAAGAAAAATCAACAAATACAGATGAAATAAAAATTAGTTTAGATGAATTAAAAGATAATAATTCTAAAAATGATTCTTTAATTGAAGAAAAAGAAGAGGAACTAATTAATATTGAAGTCCCTTCTTTTGAAACTTTTGATATTAACAATATAGATGATCAAGAAGCAAACAATCAAGAAGATATATTGGAATTAATTAACTTTAATAATGATGACAATGATGAAGAAAGTCAATCTATTACTTTTCAATCATCTTTTCCATCAATAAATGTGGATGATGAAGTAAATTCATTAATGAATATTGAAGACATTGAAGTTACATCTCCAGTTAAAGGCGATTTTGATTCTACAGAATTAAGAATTGATGATATTACTATTGAATATGTTCCAGAAGATGATGAAGAAGAATTTTTGCTATTAGATAATGAATTGGCAAAAAGAGAAGAAGAAAATATCAATAATGAAGTTATAGTAGATAACAATATAGTTGATGAAGAATATTTCACAATAGACAATGAATTGACTGAAGAAATCACTAACAATGAAGATCTAGTTGATGATGAATATAAATATGCACCAATTATTGATACAACAGATGAAGTACAACCATTAGATTATTCATCATATACAGTAGCAAGTTATATTCAACCAGAAGTTTTTGAAGAAAAATTAGAAACTGTTTTTGAAGACTATAGTAATATTGATTCAATAGTTGAAAAAGAATTACCATCTTGATCTACAAAACAAGATAAATTATTTGAAGAAACACCTCAATGACATCAAGCTGAATTTGACACTTCATCATTGAATAGTGATAAAGAATTCATTGTTAAAAATGAAATATACCCATCAGTTGAAGAACAAATCAGAAAAATGAAAAGACCTAATCTTTTTAGAAAATATACTGTAGCAACAGCTGCTAATATGGTTATTTTAAAATCAATTGATAGATTATTAACTATGACAAATTCTGTTATTGAAAAACAAGGTATGAAAAGAAAATAATAATTTAAACAAGCATTAATTGCTTGTTTTTTTATTGTTATGAAACATTAAAATATCTTATTTTTAATTTTAAAAGGGTTATTTTTAATTTTTTCATGTAACTATACATAAGTAATATATTAATTAATATCAACCTTAAAATGTGCTCGAAAATGTAAAATTTAATTATTTTATAATACTTTTAAATCAATTTTATTATTATGTTATATTAATATCGCACTAGTATAAAAAATATATTAGTTTTATAAAAAAGAAAGGAAAAATAAATATGAAATTTGAAGAAAAAAAGATTGTTGATCTTGATAAAGAAGTAGCAATTAAAGATATACGAATATTTTTGGGTGAATATAATGGTTTTCAAAGATATGATGTATATAAACATCCTTTTGCTAAAGTAATTGAAAGATCTATGCGTCAAGCATTTTGGACACCTGAAGAAATTAGTATGATAACTGATAGAGAAAATTTTAAAGATCTACCAGATCATATAAAAGAAGTTGTTATAAATAATTTGTTATTTCAAACATTTATGGATAGTGTTCAAAATAGAGGATTAGATAGTTGTATGTCAGAACTTGTCTCATCCAGTGAATGAGAAGCTGTATTTAAATCACAGGCATATTTTGAATTAATACATTCATTGTCTTATTCGCATATATTAAGAGAAATGTTCCCATCTAATGCTACTGAGATATTTAATAGAATTTATAAAATACCTCAGATAAAACACAGAACTGATAAAGAAATTGAAGCATATTCAATTATCAAAGGTTATATTGAAGGGAAAATAAAACTAACTGATGAAGATGCTAAAAAGAAGATTTTAATTTTATTAGTACACATTTTCTTTTTAGAAGGTTTAAAATTCTACATATCATTTATGGTTACATATATGGTTAATAATGCATATCAAGATGCTATTCCTGGAGTAACAAAGATCATTAAATTAATCAACTTTGATGAAGATATGCATGTTGCTGTTGTGGGTGGTTTAATCAATATTTTAAAGAAAATACCTGAAGAAGGTTTTAGTCATTTATTCAAAGAAAGATGATTTGAAGAAACAACATATCAAATTGTTAAAGATATTGTTAAAGATGAACTTGCATGAGGAGATTATCTATTAAGTTTTGGACCTATTCCATCATTAACTAAAGAAGTGTTTAAAAACTTTATGGAATATTATGCAAATGACAGATTAAGAAGAATAGGCTTAGATCCATTATATAAAGATGTTAGAAAAACTGATATTGTTGATTGATTTAATACATATAAAGATATTAATAAAGATAATACTGCTCAACAAGAAGCAACAGCTTTAAATTACAACATTGGTACAATGGAAATGGATTATGCTGATAAAGATCTTGAAAAATTATTAAAAGAATTATTTATTAGAGAGGCTAAATAGTGGATTCTAATAGAGTAAAATTATCAATTTTGGAAAATTCTGAATTAATAAATATAAGAGATAAAGAATATGACCCAAATGAGATAATTGTTATTAAAAGAGACGGTAGAGAAGAAAAATACATGCCAGAAAAAATGAAAAAGGTATGTATGTGAGCATGTGATAATAAAGAAATATTTGCAAATTTATTATTGGATTCTACAAAAATTAAACTATATAATAAGATAAAAATTAGTGATGTATATGATGAATTAATTAAAACAGCTGTTAATAATATTAGTAGAATTTATCCACAATATGAAATGATAGCTGCAAAGTTATATTTATTAAAAATTTATCATGATGCATGACATATTAAAGATAAAACTAAGTACCCAGATTATTTAGAAGTTGTTAAAAAAGGATTATCATATTCTGTTTATAAAAAAGAAGTTTTTGAATCATATACAGAAGATGAGATAAATGAATTATCTAAAATAATTAATATTGATAATGATCATTTATTTACATATAAATCTTTATATACTTTTTATTCTAAATATTGTTTAAACTATACTAAGAATAAAAAATTAGAACTTCCACAGCATGCATATATGAGAATTGCTTTAACTTTGTTTTATAAAGAACCAAAAAATATTAGATTGGATTTAGTTAAAAAATTTTATAAATATGTTTCAGAACATTACTTTACATTAGCTACTCCAATTATGTTAAATGCTGGTACTTTAAAACAACAATTATCAAGTTGTGTTTTGTCAAAAATGGGAGATGATGCACATAGCATAATGGATGCAATAAAAGATATTGCAATATACTCAAAATACAAAGGTGGTAATGCAATAGATGTATCTGAAATTAGATCAAGTGGAAGTTACATTTTGGGTAATAATGGATTTTCATCTGGGCCTGTACCATTTTTAAAAATAATTGAATCTACAATCAAAGCATTTAATCAAGGTGCTACAAGACCTGGAGTTTGTTGTATTTATTTTCAGTGATGACATGCAAATTTTGAAGAGCTTGTTGTTTTAAAAAATAATAGTGGTACTGAAGAAAATAGAGCAAGACAATTAAAATATTCTGTAAAAATTAATGATTTATTAATAAAAAGAGTTTTATCAAATAAAGACGTTAGTTTATTTAATCCCAATGATGTGCCAAATTTAATTGGTAAATTTGGAAAAGAATTTGAGGAAGAATATATAAAATATGAAGAAAATAAATCTATTAAAAAGAAGATTATTCCTGCTAGAAAAGTAATGGAAATGTTGTTAAAAGAACGTGCTGAAACAGGAAATATTTATATGTTTCATGAGGAAAATGTTAATGAAACATCAATGTTAAATAGATATATAAATTCATCTAACTTATGTTGTGAAATAGTGCTTCCTTCTAGAGAGTCTAAATTATTAGGCGAATCATCTAATATGAATATGGAAACAGGAAATATTAAAATATCTAAAGAATATTCTGCTGGTGAAATTTCATTATGTAATTTAGCTTCTATTAATTTAGCTAAATGATGTTTTGAAGAAATAAAAAAACAACAAGATATTATTGATATTGTTGTAAGAGGAATGGATAATACAATTGATATTGCTGATTATCCTGTTCAAGAAGGTAGAATAACTAATAAAAATTATCGTTATTTAGGTATTGGTGTTTTGAATTATGCAAATTATTTAGCGCTTAAAAAAATAACAATAGATACTAAAGAAGCATTAGAAGAAACACATAAATTATTTGACAATTGAAGTTTTATGATTATAAATGCATCACTTAAATTAGCTAAAGAAAAAGGAAGATACATTAAGTTTGCTGAATCAAAATGAGCAAAAGGACAGTTACCTTTGTTTGTTGCAAATAAAAGAGCATTAAAATTAACAGATTACCAACCTGATGTAAATAGATGAAAGCAACTAGCTTCTCAAATAAGACAATATGGTTTGAGAAATGCTCAACTTATGGCTATTGCTCCAACAGCAACAAGCGGTAAGGCAATTAATGCCACTGAAAGCATTGAACCTATACAACACTTTTTTTATAAAGAAGATGGAAAAATTAATTTGCCTACTTTAGCTCCAAATATTAGAAAAAATTCTAATTACTATAAAATAGCAACTGATTGTAATCAATATGCTTTATTAAAACTTGCTGCAATTAGACAAATATATTTGGATCAGGCACAATCAATAAACTCATATTTTAAAAAAATTACATCATTAACAGATTTTACTTTATATCATATATATGGATTTGAATTGGGAATTAAAACTTATTATTACTGTAAGACAGAAAAAGATGTAATAGAAGATATATGTGAAAGTTGTACATAATTTAATCTATATCTAATTGAAACATTGGAATGTAAAAATACATTTCAATGTTTTTTAATTAATTATCCTTATTCTTGCAATTGCATATATTTAGATATATATTTTATGCATAATAACTTATAAAGGATGTATTAATGAAAAAGAAAATAAACAAAAGTTTGTTATTTAGCTCACTTGCTTTATTTTCATCTATCACAACACCATTATTAACATCTTGTAAAAGTACTTTAGACTATAATAATGGAAATGTAATTGATGATAATACTAACATAAATAATATGGTTGGTGTATTACCAAAAGAATTTCAAGACATGAAAAATTCTATTGATAATAATTATATTCATCTTAATGTTGTTAATAATTTAATAACATATAAGGATTATCAATTATCAAGTGTTGATGAAAATGGTAATTATAGATATATTAATGAAAGAGGTTCATTAATAGAACATACTTTACAAAGCCAATCATTGATAAATAAAGACGAATTTTTAAAATCCTTTAATTACTATGAATATGTTAATAACTATAATTTATCTATTGATGGTGATCAATTTAGTAAAAAAATAATTATGCCAAATAAAGAATTATTTCAAAAAGATATTTATCATTCTATTTTCCAATTATATAGTTCTAACAATAAATCTTTTGATATAGAAATAATCAATAATAATTTAGCATATGAATCAATAAATAATTTAGTGAATAATAAAAAAGATGATTACATTGAATTTGACTTTACTTTTAAATTTACCAATATTAAAAATGAAGTCAGAACAATTACAATTTTTGATAAAAAAATTGAATTATTACCCAACGTTCCTTTATTATTTTCAATTAAAGCAAAGAGACAAAAAATTGAAAATATTATAAATGTTTTTAATAATAAGTATTTTTTTGGTTGAAATCTTAATTATGTTGAAGCATATATTAATGATAATAATTTTTATCAAGGCAAATTTAATCCAACAAATGCATCTAGTAGTTTTGCTTATCCAATGGAATTTTTGAATTTAACAGACAATACCAATTTTACACAAGTAGATGAAAATGCAAAATCATTTTTAAATAATTTAGATGAATCGTTAATTAAAGATAATATAGAATCAGAAATATTAAAATATTCTACTTTAATTTCCAAAATACTTCCTGAATTATCTTTTGTTTTTAAATCACTAGATTCCAATCCTTCATTAGATAAATTTTTGTATGATTTATCAAACCCATTTTACAATATTTTGTCTGAATTAAATTTCTTACCAAAAGAAGTTTTAAATATTTCAAAAGAATTATTAAAAAGTTTTTATACTGGTAAAGGTGTTGTAGATATATTGTATGAAAACAGAGATAATATTTCTAATTTATTAAAATTTTTGTTAAAAGATGTTCTATGAAATTTAACTGATTTGGTTGATTTAGTGTTAGCAAAAATAAAACCTAACATGACATATGATGAAGTTTTAGGATTAAAGAAAACAATAAATATGTTTCTTAATGATGATAATGATCCTCTAAAAATATTTATTTTAAAACTAATTGATGTTATGCTTGGTGAATATCAAAATGAAATTTTAGTGAAAGATGGCAATCCATATATATTGGATTTAATTGATTGAATTTTAATTGAAAATTTTGATTCACTAAATAGTATTTTAAATAAATTTAATATAAAAATTGATGTTAATGCATTTAGAGCAATTATTAATATTTATAGTGAGTTAACAATTAGAGAAAAGGATGTAAATGGAAAAACTGATTTATCAAAAGGAAGTGTTAATTTTGCTGAACCTGTTTTAGAAAAATTATTTAAAATGCAAATTTTAGATAATGGGGAAACAAAATGATGATTTATGGATAATTTAATTATCATATTAAATGGATTTGGGATTAATATTGGTACTGATAGTACAAATATAATTTATAGTATTTTAAATCAAATATATTCAAATGAGTTGAATAAAAAACACTTTAATATTGAAAATTTAAAAATAGCTGTAAAAGAGATATCTAATGCTTTAAACTATTTATCAAATTCGTCAAATTATAAAGTGGTTACTGAATATAGTAAAGTTGAAGGAAAAGATATAAAATATGATAATGTTAAACATACTTTAGACTTTAATTTAAAATTAAAAATTATATTTATTAATTCTTATACTTTTAACATTAATAATATTTTAAATTATCTACCTTCTGATATATTTTTAGAATTATCAAAGTTATTAAATAAAGATTCAATTGATTTGTCAGTGCTTGGATCTGCCAATACTGTTGGGCAATATGTCAGACTTAATCTCGAAAGACTATTATTTGCTTTATTTCCAAAAAATATAACAATTTTAGAAAATGATAACTTTGTTATGGAAATAACACCAGACAATGGAAAATTGTTATATTCACAAAAAGAAATTAATAAAACTTGATATCATGGATTTAGTACAATTTTGAAAATTACAAATTATTTTGAACAAGCTGATGTTAATAACGGAATTGTTACAAGTTCACTAAGTTCTTTATTATTAAAAGAATATTATAATGAAACAGATAATGCTGAAAATAATGTTATGAATAAATATCAAGACACAAAAAATTTAGGTGCTTATATTAAATATGAATTAGGAAGTAACAAACAAACTACACAAAATAAAGAAATAGGAGTTAACCTAATTTCTAAAATAGTTGCTAATAAAATTACAATATCACACATTTTTGAAGGGTGTGATATTTCAAAAATTGCTAATCAACAAAATGATGCATATTACTATAATAAAACTTTTAAATGATTAGATACAGATTTAACTCATGAAATTATTAATGTAAGTAATAACATTCAATTTAAGAGCATAAAATTTGATGAATATAAAAATATGATTCAATATAATAACTTGCCAACTACATATAATTATAAATATGTATCATCTGCAAATGGTGATTTACAATCAGATGTTATTAATAGTCAATATGTTACATTATCAAATGAAAATAAAGACAAAATCATAAATGATTTATTTACATTAGGTAATGGAATTGACTTTAAAAATACACAAATAAGTATTAATCCATTGATTAATTTTGGTTTTACTAAAACAATTAATTTAGGAGTAAAATTACAAACAAAAAATAATGATGGTTCAATTAAAGAAACTGATTTAACTTCTTTGGCTGAAATATTTTTAAAAACTAAATTAAATATAGAATTATCAGTTGATTTTTTTGCTTATCAAGTTAATGTTTTATTACCAGAATATGTATTAGATTTAAATCAATCAAATGCAAATAGTTTTAGCAACAAGTTTACAAAAATAATTTTTGCTCCAAGAATTGCAATTAAAATCCCATCTATATAAACCAAAAGAAAATTATGTTTTAATTCACTGATAGTTTTTGTTATAAAAAAGTAACTAATAAATACATTATTTTATACATGTTAAGAGAAATTATTTATCTAGATTTGTATTAAAATAATGTATTATTAATGTAATGATAATTCATTTTAAAATAAATAATTACTTTTGATTGGTGGGATATGAGTAAGATAAATGTGCAAAGAATTTATAATGATATTAAAAAAATTAAAGGTGAAGAAAAGGCTAAAGAATTTATTTATAATATGAGCAATGAACTACAATCGTTTCATATGAGATTGAAAAATATTATGGAAATTTTAATCAATAAATATCATCATAGATTATCACAAGATACACTAAACAAATTAAAAGAAATTAATGAATTGTGTGGTGTATCTGAAAGAGTAAATATTAAGAATAATAATTTTACTGATAATGTTTCAAAACAAAGAGACATTAATAATTTTACTTCTGAACTTACTAATAAGTTGGATGAAATTTATTTCAATAATAATGAAAATAATATAGAATTTGATAAAAATGAAATGTCAAATTTTGATGATGATTTATGAATTCCTAAAGAGTTAATGGATGTTTCAGATGCAATTAATGAAAAGACACAAGAATTGAATTTATCATTTTTAAATGGGATTAAATCTACAGACATTTTGGATAATAATAGTGTGTTAGAGATAATTAATAAAGAAAATGATGATGTTTATTTATTAAATGGCAAAGAAATTTCTGATGAAGAATTTATGAGAGCATTAAAAGCAAAAATGTAGGATTTTATGAATGAAATTCAAATTATTTTAAGTAAAAAAGATGAACATATTTTTAATGAAATAGTTTCTAATAAATTAAACAATAATCAATATGATTTTAAAGATAATACTCTTTCATATATTTCAATTTTTTCAGATGTAGTTATTAACAAAGAATGTATGCTATCTTCTAATGTGGATAGAGATTTATTAGAAAAAATTTTAACTATTGTTTTTGCAGAAACTAATAATGATGTAAAAGAATTTTTTTATGACTCAACTTTAATAAATGATAAATTTTTAAATAATTTATTAAAAGAATATATAAATTTTATTTTTGAAAATATTGATGTACATGGATATATCAAAGGAACAATATCATTTTTTACATCCAAAATATGTAATTTATATAGTGAAAAAAACAGTAAAAATTATTTTATTTTTTATATTAATTTACTAAATAATATTTTAATGTTTTATGGTTATTATATTGATTGACATAAAAAATATAAAAATTCTACAGTTGGTTTTTGATCTCAATTTTTTGAATTAGCAATTAGTGTTAATGATGATTTGATTAAAGATAAATTTATAAATAATTATATTAATCATTTAAATTTAAATATTATGGACCCTATATATTTTGATAATGGAAAAAATAATAACAATTTGAATATTAAAAATATCCGTATTACATTTATATTTAGTGATATTAATTTAAATTTGCTTTTTAATGAATATCAAAATAAAATAAAAAAAATAGACAGAGTTTTGATGTCTATTTTTAATGAAATGGATTTTTAAATTAAAGTATACTATCTTTCAGATTCAGCTTTATCAATTCATTTATTAATATCTCTTATAACTTCTTTGTTTTTATTAATAAGTCTATTTCTTTGATAAATATAAAATTTTTCACCGCTAATTTGATCTATAATAGCAATTATTTCATTATATTCATCCATATTATAAAATCTTGATGCATTATTTGATGACTCAACCAATTCTCTAGCTTCATCAAAAGAAATTTTAAATTTGTCTTCAAAATCATAAATTAGCTGATCCCTTAAATTTTCAAGATATTCAACTTTTTTTGAAGATTCAATATTTTTTTTAAGAGATGAATCATTTGCTCTTTCAAAATATCTAATTGTTTCTTTTGAAGAATTGATTTCATTTTCTTTTCTATATAAATCATCTCAATTTCTAGATTTAATTAACATTTTGTTATCCCACTAAATTTTTTTGAATTAATATACTACTTAATAATATATGAAAGAAAAATGAATGTAAAGATGGGAAAGCTAAAATATAGAATAATAATGTTAAATTTAATAAATATTCTTTTAAATTACAAAAATTTCATACATGTATTTATAAATTTATAAAATTGAAAAAAATTTCTTTATTTGTGGATTTTTGTTGAACCAATGTATATTATTATAATGCTTTGGTGTTATATTCATTTTTTGTTTATTGCTATTTTCTCTATTGTGAATGTTTCCAAAGCCAAGACTCCTCTCAAGTCTTGTTAATATTAGTGAATCTTTTTTCTTTATTTTATATGCACTAATATTAGAAGGGCTTTTTATTTCATTATCTATATATTTTCTATAATATTTTTTTAGTCCTTAATTTTATTTTTTATTATAGTTTTTGTATAGACTCCTTTTTTTATTCTGTTTTTATTCTCAATAAAAAGCCTATAGTGAAAAGACTTACATTTAATTAATGTAAGTTTTTTTTATTTTCAAAAATGATGATATCTTTTAAAATTATATATGTTATAAATTTAATATTTTATTAAGGATTAATGTATGGAATTTAGAAAAGTTGTAACAAGTGAAAGTGTTGGTGCTGGCCATCCTGATAAAATTTGTGATCAAATATCTGATTATATTTTAGATGAATGTTTAAAACAAGATAGACAATCAAGAGTTGCATGTGAGGTAATGGCTGCCAATAGATTGATAGTTATTGGTGGAGAAATTTCAACAAGAGGATATATAGATATTGTGCAGTGTGCATGAAATGTTTTAATGCCTTTAGGATATAGTGAAAATGATTTTACTATTATTTCTAATGTAAATTCACAATCTTCAGATATTTTTCAATCAGTTTTTAAGAATGATGGTGAAATTGGAGCAGGAGACCAAGGCATTGTTTATGGATATGCTACAAATGAGTGCAGTAATTATATGCCTTTGTCAATAAATATTGCAAATGATTTAGTTAGAGCTTGTGAACTTTTAAGAAATAGTGTTTTTCAAATGAATAAAATTTTAAAATCTGATATGAAATCACAAGTTAGTATCGATTATACAGATGAAAATAACATTAGAATTGATACTATGTTAATGAGTGTGCAACATTTTGAAAATATTGACACATCTATTATTAATAAAATTATTTCAAAGTTAATGGAAGATGTTGCCAAAAAATATAATATGAATTTAGATTTTAATAAAATAATAAATCCATCAGGTAGATTTGTAATTGGTGGTCCAATTGGTGATGCAGGATTAACGGGAAGAAAAATTATGGCAGATACTTATGGTGGAATTGCAAAACATGGTGGTGGAGCTTTTAGTGGTAAAGATGGTTCAAAAGTTGATAGAAGTGGAGCATATTTAGCAAGATATATTGCAAAAAATATTGTTGCTGCAGAACTTGCAGATAAATGTGAAATTCAATTAGCATATTCTATTGGTATGCCAAGACCAATTGCTTGTTATATTGAAACATTTGGAACTAATAAAATAGATGAATCTATTATTTATAATGCAATAATAAATGAATTTAATTTTGATGTTAAAGAAGTTATTAATCATTTTGATTTACAATCACCAATATTTTTCCCATTGTCAAAATATGGACATTTTGGCAGAGAAGATTTGGATCTTAAATGAGAAATGTTAGATAAAGTTGAAGTTTTAAGAAAATATTTATAATTTTATAAAACCTTACATTTTTAAAAAAAAATAATATAATCAAAATATGTTATCAGGCGGTGCCTTTATTGAGGCTGAGAAATACGCTAATAACCTGATCTAGTTAGCACTAGCGGAGGGAAAGATAATATATAATGAAATATTAATATATTAACTGTACCTCTATATACTTTATATATAGAGGTTTTTATATTCCTGATAACTGAAAGGAATAATTATGAAACAAATATTTTGTACATTAACTATTACTGCATCTTTAGCATCACCAATAATTTTAACATCATGCTCTACTAGCAATAGTTTTGTATTCTTTTTATCAGAACCTGTTAATAAAGGTGATCCAAATAAATTTGTAAATTCAGTAAAAAGTAATTTGAATGAATTAGATATAAATAAAAAATTTTCAAATTTAAATATTACTTATAAAATTAGTAGCAATGATTTAGCAAAAAAACAATCACTAGAAAATGGTAGTGGTTCATTTTCCTTTTTAAAAGTTCAAACATTAATGAATAATAATTTTTATAATGATTCTAATCCTTTAATACAAACACTAACAACTCCTTTTGTTTTTGATACTGATATGAATAAAAGGTATTTTGATGGTAGTTTAAATGATCCATTAAGAATTATTGCAAAGGATATGCAAACAGTAAGTTTTGGAACTAATTATGAACATCCACATAGCACTTGAACTGATTTAGATTATCAATGAAATGGTATTAGATATAATAAGTTTTATTCTAAAAATAATGAGTTGGTCAATGGTTATAGAGGAATGATTTTATTATCAGGCAAAAAAGAAGTAATTGAAACTGCAAAGGATTATTGGGATAAAAAAGATTGAAATAATTTTAGAAATCTTGGCATAATTGTTGGAAATAAAGAATCAATTGGAAATTATAAACTTCAAGAACTTCTTATAAAGCAACATTTTTCTTTAGAAAATACTTGAACATTAGCATCTGATGAACTAAAAAACCCTGATAAATATAATTATGATGAATATGGAACTGAATTAATTGGAAAAAATGAGAAATTCATAATAAGTTTTACAGATGAAGCATCATTTGCATGAACTCATAGAAATAAAAACACTACAGGATATACACCAATAGAAAATTCTGTTATAGAAATATTGACTGTTACCAATCCAAGCATATATGATATTGGCACTTTCTCAAAATATATTGATAATGAATTAATGAATTTAATGTCACAAGCTATTATAAAAACTTATGAAAACAATGATAATTTATATGGTGAAGGTCTTGGATATAATGGATATAAATTAATTAATGATTTTAATTCTGAAGTCTTAAATCATTATAAAAATACATTTAACTAAGGATATAAAATGATAGTATTAAAAGATATTTCTGTTAAAAATATTGGTCAAAAAGAAAATATTTTAACAAACATAAATCTTAATTTTTATCCAAATCAATTTGTTGCAATTATTGGTAAATCAGGTGTAGGTAAAACAACACTTTTAAATACAATATGTTTAAATGTTGTTATAACACATGGTTGTATAGAATATAAGACATTTCTATTTGACAAAAGTACTAGAAAAAAATTAAAAAACTATAGAAAAAAAATTGGTATTATAAGTCAAAATTCAACATTAATAAATGAAATAAGTGTATTTGATAATTTAAAGATATATTTAAGTAATGAAAATAATTTGTTTTATAAAATATTTAACATTATTACTAAAGAACAAAAATCTAAAATTTTTAATGTTTTAGAAAAATTGAATATTTTAGATAAGGTATTTTATAAACCACTTGATCTAAGTGGTGGCGAATCCCAAAGAGTAGAAATAGCTAAAATATTATTAAAAAAACCAGAAATTATTTTAGCTGATGAACCAACATCAAATCTTGATATTAATAATTCATTACTAACTATAAAATTATTGAAAGAGGTTGCAACAAAAGAAAATTCAATTGTCTTAATTAATCTCCATGATACAAAATTATTAAATGATAATTTTGATAGAGTTATTGGTATAAAAAATAAATCAATTATGTTAAATAAAGAACCAAAAAAAATTACAAAAAAAGATTTAAGAGATTTATATGAATAATAATGTTAAATCTAATTTCTTCTTTTCATATCATGTTAATGAAAAAAGATGAAAAAATACTCAATTAACATGAAAAACAAAATTATTAATTACTATATTATTTTTATTAATTACTTGTGTATCCATGGTAATGGTTGGATTTCAGTATTCTCCATATGGAATAGAAATTTTTATAAAAAACTTAAAAGAATTATTTTCTTTTAATAGTGTAATAGATTTATATCCAAATAATAATTTATGAAATTTATCATTTGATTTTTTGTGAAAATCAATTCAAGGTGTAGTTGTTGGTACAACTATTGGGTTTGTGTTAGCAATAATAAGTTCTTATTTTGTTAACTATCACTTTGTAAGGACAAAAATTGCTAATGAAATTATTAAAATAATTTTAGCAATATTAAGAGCTTTGCCAACCATTGTTTTTATTTATTTTTTTAAATTAAATTTTGGTGGAAGGGGTTCAAATGTTGCTTTGTATTTGCTATATGCTTGGTTTAGTTGATTGTGACTTCATAAATATATGATTGAAATTTATGATTCATTAAATTACTACCCATATTATGTTCTTAGAAATCAAGGTTGTAATAGAATTATTTCTTATTTGAAAACAATATTTTTCCAAATAAATAATAGATTTATATCTTTGTATTTATATTCTCTTGAATCAAATATGAGATGAGTTTCATTACTGGGAGTTTTAGGTTTTATTGGAATTGGACAATTAATAAGTTATGCGCAAAGTCAAAATTTTAGCAATATGGGAATACCTGTTTTTGTTATAACTATATTTATGTTATTTTTAGAAGCAACAATATTTTTAATAAATAGATTTTTATTAATTCATACAAGTTTTACATTTAATAAAAATAAAAAAATAAGATTCTATTTTAACTACAAGGTATTTATAAAATGATTTTTATTTTTATTGATAATTATTTTATTTCTTGTTTCTATTATAACAATGTCAATTAATCAATATGCTGATTTGAATAATTCATTTATTAGTGGATTATTTAGTCCAAATTGAAATATATTATCCTCAAAAAATAATTTATTTCTTGATATATTAATGTTATTTTTTCAATCAATTTCAATAATGTTTATTGCTATTTTTATTTCTTTGATACTTATATTTATTAGTTCATTTAAATTATTTAAATATTATTCTATATTTGGAATTTCTCTCACTACAATTATTAGATCATTTCCAATGGTGGCTTTGTTTTTTATATTAAATCCACTTTATTCAAGTCCTATTAGTAGTATATGTGTTATTTTAGCAATTGGTAGTGCAACAATTATTTCTAAAAATATAGGTGAATTAATAAATAAAATTGACAATAGAATTATTAATTATTATGTTATGCAAGGATATTCAAAAATATCTATATTTTTTAAATATATTTTATTTTATATTCATTTAGAATTTTGATCTATAGTTTTATTTGAATTTGAATCTAAATTTAGAGATCTTATAACTTATGGTAGTTATGGTGCATCATCTATTGGAGCAAGTATTGATAATTATCAATCAAAAGGTAATTATATAAATATGGCACCATTTATTTGAATTTCATTTTTTATAACATTATTTATGATAATTCTTAATTATTTAATTAAATTTTTTCTAATAGAAAAAAGAACAATAAATATTGATTATTTTATAAAAAGATTATTATGGAGAAAGTAATGAAAATTAATACAACAATTGGTCTGCAAATTATCCCAATTAGTGAGATGAGAAATGATTTAAAATACTCAATTATAGACAAAATAATTAAGTATTTAAAAAGATCAAAAAATGTTAATGTGCATGTAGGACCATTAGAAACCACAATTGAAGGTGAGTATAATGTTTGTATGAATATTTTATATAATGCAATACAAATTGCTGCAAGTAATGATTTTACAATATTTGCAAATTTAAAAATAATTTATAACCCTAAAAGTATATTAACTATTGATGAAAAAATAACTAATTATAAATAAAATTTTGATATCAAGGAACTAGTAACTTAGTTCCTTTTTTTATTAATAAATATTTTTTCCATTTTTCAAATATAATATAGGTTAATATAATTTAATAATAATTTATTACTTACAAATTTAATGGGTAAAAATATGAAACAAAAAATTAAAAAAAATTCTTTTTTTGATGCAGCATTTTTTAAATTTACTTTTTCTGCATTATTAAAAAAAGTATCAATATATTTAGCTATTTCTGCATATTTTTTATTAATATTAATATTTACAACAATTACACCATTATTATCTCATTCCAATCCTATTACTATTATTTCTAATCCAATAATGGCTTTATTTTTAGTTTTTTCTATGGCTATAATTGGTTGTTTTGTCTCTATTGAAATATTTAGAACTTCCATAGATGATGGAACCGAGCTTTTGGTTATAAGTAAACCACTATCCAGAACTGAGATAATTTCAGTTAAATGTATTATTTTTGTTATTTGCATTGTAATTATTTCATTGGTAGGTGCTTTATTAAGTACGGCTTCTTTTTTTAGTACAAATTCATATTATGTAGATAATATTAATATTATTCTTGGTATATTTGTTGGCTCATTAGTTTGTGGATTATTATTTGGATCTCTTGC
Organism: uncultured Mycoplasma sp.; assembly: GCA_947648205.1. GTDB lineage: Bacteria > Bacillota_I > Bacilli_A > Mycoplasmatales > Mycoplasmoidaceae > Malacoplasma > Malacoplasma muris. Next base: position 97,700 of record CANSNC010000003.1, on the reverse strand, counting down.
AACAATTCTATCTATTTATTTAAGAAAAGTTGTTTCGATGTTATTAACAATAGCAATAGCTTTTTTGTTAATGGTATATTCTTTACTATCAACATTTGTTGTTGATAATCCTGTAAAAATTATGGAGAATCAACCAGATACAATTGTTCCATTATCTGTTATCAATTATGATAATAAAGATTCAAATGGAAATAATAGCAAAAATAAACTTTCAGTAGTTCAAGGTGTTGTTCCTATAATTGGAGGATTAGACACAACAAAAACAGCTGAGTCAATATGAAATTATTCTAAATCTAAATCAAATTATGCAATAGCTGGTACATTTGATTTTGGAGCTCAATTAGGAAGCATTTTTTCATTAACAACTCCTCCCAAAGATTCATTACAAGCACTTGCTAATTTATCTTCTTTTAATACTCCTATTGATATTACTTTTTCAGACTATAACTTACTTGATGACAATGTTCAACAAGGATTATTTTTAAGATTTCCTATTGCAGATATAAATGTTGATAATATTACATCAATACCTAATCAAAATGATAAAGATATTTTAAAAAATGTTATAGCTAACTATAATAATTCAAGTAGAAAGGTATCAAAATTTATTGGTATTAAAAATGAATCATCTTCATTAAGAGTGCCAAATAGTAGAGTGTGAGGTAGTAGTATTGATTATAGTTATGGGGATTTTATAAATGCAAATACTAATAGTGAACTATGAGAAAATGCATGAAATAAAACTGTTACTAAAATTGAAAATAATCAAACAATAACTAAAACAATTGGTGAAGTTGTTAATGAAAGAGTCAAAAAAGAAAAGCAATGATACAATGAAGCCAAAGAATGAAAGTCAAATCCAAATAATTCAAATATGTATCCTTCTTGATTACCAAGATATTTAACAAAGAATGAAGAAAAAGATGCATATCTAACATCTTTATCAAAAAGAGAATCAATAACTTCTCCTGCAAGAATTTTTTTAGAAGAATATGCTAATTCATTTAATTTAAAAAGTTATAATGTTAATAATTTTATTAGAGAAATTAATTCAATAATTTTGTCTGCATTTTATAAATATACAAAATTAAGTGTTTTTGATCCTACTGTTTCAAACTCAAGAAATGAAATAGACATTTTGAACATCATTGACTTAATGAGTGATATTGATAATGATGTTGTAGTAGATAATTTGTATCCTGGTTTTGATTCTATTGATCCTAATACAAATAGAGAATTGTATTTAATTAAACAAGCTTTGAAACAAATTTATAATGAAAACACTGGTACAGAGCTAACAGGTAAAACTAAATTTAGTGAAATACAAACAATGATTTCAAACAATAGTAACTTAAACCAATTTTTTGCTGAAAAGTCAAAAACTAGAAATGAATATAGAGCAATATTAGAGCTACTTGGCATATATTTTCCAGAAATGTTAAATAAAAATGAAGTTAATTTAATTAGTTATTTTACATCAGGTGTAGATAATAGCAACAAACCAGTTCTTAGAGTAAATATTGATGCATTCCAAAATCTTGTAAAAGCTACAGATAGAATTAGGTTTCAATACTATGTTGGAAATAATCCAAATGGAGTAAATGATGTTAAAACATTAGAAGAGTTTGATGAATGAAATAAGGATAATTGAATATTTTCATTTTATTCGTCTACATCTTTAACACCAGCATATTATGTTCAAAATTTTTCACAAATACATGCATATAATTTGATTAATAGAGATATATTAATTCCAGTTTGAATTTTTGTTTCTTTAATAATGTTTTCTATTGGAATGGTATTGTACTCTAAAAGAGATTTTGCTTAGTGTCAATATTTAGATTTTATTTATAAGGAGTTTTATGAAGGTGGAATTAAATTCAAGAAGAAATAGTTCATTTGTTGATTTATCTTTTTTTAAGTATACTTTTAAAACTTCTTTGAAAAGATTAAGTATATATATTGTCTCTATTGCATATTTATTATTATTAACAATTGTTATAAATGTTGTTCCTCCTTTAGCCAAACAACAACCAATATGAATTTTATGGAGCCCTATTGTTACATCATTTTTTGTTTTTGGTAATTCAACAGTTGTTGCAATGATAATTATAGAAATATTTAGGACCCCAATTGAAGATGGAACAGAAATAATTACAATGAGCAAGCCACTTTCAAGGTGAGAAATAACAATTGTTAAAATGGTTATTTTTCTAATATATGTTCTTATAATTTCAATACTTGCTAGTGCACTTGCATCATTTGTATATCTTAATAAAGAATCTTCATTGCATGATAGTACAATAATTGTTTTAGGTGTATTTGTTGGTAATATTATTACTTCTATAATATTTGGTGGAATTTCAATAATTTTATCAATATACTGTAGAAAAATTATCTCATTATTAATTATTATATCTTTGTCATTTACTATAACTTTGTTAAATGTTTTTGCCACACTATCAACTATTAATCCAATAAAGATTTTAAGAAAACAAGATGTAAAAATTGAATTTGTAGATTTGATTAGTAATAATGTAAACAACAATAATAATGAAACTCTTAATATTAAAAATGGAGCAGTAGTGGTTGCAAATAATGGTAGTATACTAAACAACCAAAAATCCTCATTAGTTTATTCAGAAGTTAAACAAGTTTCAAATTGAGATATTTGAAGTTATTGTAATTTATCAGGACAACTGTCATCTATGTATCTTTTAAATTCATCAGGAACTTTTTCTCAAAAAATGTTTGATATGGCATCAAATATTTCAGATTGAAATACATTTACATTTGAGAAATATGATATATCATCTGAAAAAAAACATGTTTTTTATTATGGTGTTCCAAATGAATTTGCTCAAATATTAGATAATAAAAATTCATTGGTATTTCATGAGTATCTTTTATATTTAAAGAGAAATAATATTTTTAATTTTATGTCAAAACCAAGACATACTTCATTAATACCTATAAATTATAATAGAAATCAAAACAAAAAAATATCTCCTGATTTGTTTAATAATTTGTGAAACAAATATTATGATTCAATTAAAAAAGAATTACTTTTAAATTATCAAAAATATAAGAATAGTAGACAAACAAACAAAGAATATAGTTTATCAGATATTCCAAATCCTTTATCAATATTAATAAGTAAGCTTGCAATTGATTATAAATTATCTCCAAGTAATTATGATAATTTTCATAATTATGTATTAGAAGTTATGTGATCAGCAATAGCCGAATTTATGAATTTAAAAGACATTGACATTTTTAGCATTATTGATTTTTTTAATGTTGATGACAACATTCCAAATGTTATATCAAATGATCAAGTGGTAAGAGTAAGAAATATTTATCCACAATATGATGAACTTGCTCCAAAAATAAAGGAATGAATTAATAATACTTTGAAAATTAATGTTGATTCATCAACAGATTTTAAAGAAATTCAAAACGCTGTTAAATCAAACACACAATTAAAGCAATTCTTTTTGGAAAAGTTAAATAACAGAGATAAATATGTTGCAATTTTAAAAGCATTAAATTACAACGTTATTCAAGAAATTAATCCAATTAATTTTAATTTAATTAGTGGATCATATGCTGGGTTTGGATATATTCCAAATAGTTTTTCTGACTATGATTCAAATAATATTGATTATGAAAATGATTACTATAGATTTGAATTTACTTCTCCTGTTGCACTTCAAGAAAAAAGTCTTTTTAATAACTTTGAATTAATGAAATTAAAATCTTTATATGATAGCAAGATATTATTTCCAGTTTGAATTTCATTTGGAATCATTCTTTTTACAATTGGATTATGTTTATATAGTAGAAAAGATTATGCATAATAATTTAAATGATATAGTGAATTACTTTATTGTGTTTCGCTATATCATTTTTATTAATTTAAATCTTATATTGGTAAGATAAATATAATATTTAGTTTTATTATATTTTTGTATTAAAATACTATCTATACATATTTAGAGGAAATATTATGAGCACAAGACAAATAAATAATAATAAGTCTATTTTTGATATTGCATTTTTTAAATTTTCTTTTAGTATAGTTTCAAAAAAAATATCAATATATTTATCAACACTTTTATATTTTTTGCTTGTTATTTCTTGTACAACAATAGTTCCAGCAATTGCTCAAATAGATCCTATTCAATTATTTACTATGCAAACAACAGCAATGTTTTTAATGTTATGTGTTGCAATAGTTGCTAGTTTTATAGCAATAGAAATATTTAGAACATCCATAGATGATGGGACTGAATTATTAACTGTTAGCAAACCTATATCTAGAAAAGAAATAGTTTTTGCAAAATTGATAATTTTCTTAATATATATAATAATTATTTCAATTATATCTACAGGGTTATCTGGTTTTATGTTTCTTGTTGGATATGGTAGCAAAGAAGATAATTTAAAAATTTTGCTTGGAATATTAGTTGCAACATTGATAAATGGAATTATTTTTGGTTCAATTGCTACAATACTTTCATTATTTTTTAAAAAAATTATTTCATTACTTATTACACTATCAATAGCTTTTATATTGATTGTGTACTCGTTGTTAGGTAGTTTTGTTGTTAAATCTCCTACAGCATTAATGCAACAAAATGATGTTTCAATAACTCCATTTTCATTGGTGGAAGTTAATAAAAATAAAAAAGTTAATGTTCTTCAAGGAATGTCAATTCCTGTTACATCAGTTGGTAATAAAGAAATCATTTCAAATGGACAAGTAATAAGAAATAAACCTTCAGATATTTGAAATAAATATAAAAATGAATCATCTTACAATAAGTTTGCTATTTCTGATTTTGGTTATCAATTATCTAGTATATATACACTAGGAAGATATAATGCCAATGCTGTTGATGCATTAAAAAGAATGTCAATATTTAATTCTCCAGTTGATTTTCAATTTAGTGATTATGATATAAATAGTATTAAAAACACAAATGATTATTTTGCAAAAATAAATATTGGAATAAGTGATAAATTACCAACAACTATCTTTCCTGAATTGAAAACAGCAGGATTAGTTATGAATAAAAATAGTTCATCAAAAATTAATAATGAAACTCTTACTAAATATAATACAAAGGTGACAAATACTGACTATCAAATTAGTCAAATAAATGTTAATAAAAATGAAGAATTAAGTTGAGATTATATTTGATCTAAAAAACTTTATAATGTTTCAATTGATTTTGATAATTCGAATCCTGTTGAAAATCAACAAATGACTATGAATAATTATATTGATAATTATGTAAATCATGTTAGAAACAAAAAAACAACAACAGGTAAATTAAGTCCTGCAGATTTTAAAGATCTTGCTTCAATTTTTATGAAAGAATATTTTGAAGAAGAAATTAAAATAAAATCATCAGATGAGATTATTAGTGATCTTAATTCAATATTGTATTCAGGGTTTTATAAATTAGCATTTAATCAATCTAGTTCGGAAAAGTCAAATATTAAGATAGTTAGTTTATCAAGTATTATTGATTTTTATAAAGATATTGATCCAGAATTAACTTTTGGAGAAATTTATAAAACATATGGAGATGATCCAAATGATCCAATTAATCAACCATTTTATATTCAAGGTGGAAAGTCATTTACAATAAAAGGATTAATTGATATATTCTTATATGGAGAAAATTCTTCACAAAAATCTTCAGCAAATACTAAATGAAGTGAAGTTACAAATAGAATAGATACACATTATAAAGATACTTTAAAAGTTGAAATTGAAAATAATGCAAAAGAAAGAAATCAAAATAGAACAATACTTAGTTTATTAGGTGTTAAATTGGATGGATATATAAACAATACAAATTCAGATATTTCAAGATATTTGAATCCTAGTCAAGAGTATAAAAACAATTTTATTAATATTTCAAATAATGGTACATATTTTACTTTTATTGAAAATGGGAAGGTGTATGCAAATACTCAATATAGACCTTCAGTAACATTAACACCAACTAATTTATTGTTGAATTTTCAAAAAGCAAAAGTTATTTATACATTAGACAGTAATATTGTGATTATTGTATGAACAATGATTTCTTTAATAATATTTGCTGCAACAATGATATTGTATTCTAGAAGGGATTTTGCATAATTATGAAGAAAAAAAATGTTCCTAAAATAATAAATTTTGATGAAAATCCATTATCTTTAAATTTTAAAGAAGATGATGTTAAAAAAAAGAAATCTAAAAAAAGAAAAAAAACACCTTCTAAAAAAAGGGTTTTAAATTTAAAAAAAGAAAATGTTAAAAAAGAAAATAATAAGCAAAAAGTTGATAATTTAATTGAATATCATGATTTATCTAAAAGAGTAGAATTAGATAAATTGTCTTTTAATAAAGTTGATTATTGTACAATGTTTCCTATTCTTGTTGAGGAAAAACAAAAAGATCTACCTATTAAAAAAGATAAAAAGGTTAAACCTATACAAAAATTAGAAGAAAAGAAAGAAGTTAATAAAAAACAGCCTATAATTGAAGAAGAAAGTTATATAGAACCTGAAGTTGTTGAAGAAATAACTAGTGTTAAAGAACCATTAAATCAAAATATTTATACTAGTGATGAAAATAATATTTTATTAGAAGTTGTAAATTTAAGAAAACAATATAATAGAAAAGCAAAACCTGCTATTGATAAATTAAATTTTCAAGTTTTAAGAGGTCAATTTCATGCTTTTATAGGTGCTAATGGAGCAGGTAAAACAACAACAATTAAATCAATTGTTGGTGCATATGCAAATTTTGAAGGACAAGTTAAAATTTCTGGATTAGATAATAGAGAAAAAATGTCTAAAGCAAGACTTGGATATATTCCAGAAATTGCAAGATTCCCTTCTAGAATTTCAGCCTTTAATTATTTAAAAAGTATGGCAATGTTAAATAGATTAACATCAAAAGAAGCAGAAAATTTTGCTAAAGATATATTGATTGAATTTAAAATGTATGATTTAAAAGATGTATCACCAAATAAGTTTTCTAGTGGTCAAAAAAAGAAGATATTATTAGGACAAGCATTATCAAATGATCCAGATATTTTAATAATGGATGAACCTGCAGCTAATCTTGATCCAAAAGCAAGAATTGATTTTTTTAATATATTAAAAGGTTTACAAAGAAGAGGAAAATCAATTTTCATTTCAAGTCATATTTTAAGTGAGTTGGATTTATATGCAGATTCACTAACAATATTAGATGGTGGAAAAATAGCCTATACAGGGGTAAGACATGATGAATCACATCATGGCAACAAATATGCTTATAGAATACATTTACTTAAAGAAAATGACTTTGGAAAATATAATATGAGTAAAATTACTTTTGAACAAAATGTGGATGAGCCTAAACAATATATTGTTTCATCTAATGACAAAAATGCAATAGATGATCTTTTAGCATATTTATTTAAAAATAATAAAACTAATAAAGTTGAACTTTATAGGTTATCAATTGAAGATATGTATAAAAAATATGTAATATTTGGCTCAGTTCATACAGGTTATAAACTTAATGTAAATTCAACATTAGAAGAAAACACTAAATAAAATGTATAACTTATAATCTTTTTGCTTGGAATTGAACTATAACAATATAAGATAATAATTTATATCCATAAATCATTTATTGATTGTGGATATTTTTATTTTCATTTAAAAGTATTTTTATAATTTATCTTTTAATAAAGACCTTTATTATATTATGAATTTCTTAAAAGAAATTTTACATTTTTATAATATTTTTTAAATTTTTATATTTATAAATATAAAATATGCATATTTTTTAATGGTTATTAAATGATTGTAAAATAACAAGTTAGTATATTTTTATATTGATAATTGTTAATTAAAATAAAAATAAAATGAAGTAATCACAAATTAATTATGTGCCTACTTCATTTTATAAAAGACAATATTGTAACTAGTCTATAATGTCTTATTTTTTAAGAATTATATTTGCTTGATTTGATGTTGCTATAAATTCATCAATAATATATCTAGACATTTGACCATATGCAAATCCAACATTTAGTATTTTTTCAATATTATTAATATCAACCTCTAATTTGTTTCAAGTTGTTTCTAGTATACTAGCATCTCTATTTATAATATTTTTTTGTATTATTTTTGGCAATATGCTTCTTGGTATTTGTGTTCCATATTTTTCATAAACTTCAGGAAGATATATGACTACAATTCCACATTTTTTTAATAAAGTTGATTCATACATTGCTGCTCTCAATTCTCAATCAACTGTTTTTCTTTTACCAGTATCAAGGCCAACCAAACACACTATAACACTAGCATCTTTTAAAATATGTTTTTTCACAGAGTCAATAAAAAATTCATCTTGTGTTTGTTTAATTTTATAAAATTCATTTTCATTTGAATTAACACATTCAAATAATGTGTTATTTCTATTTGTGTTTCATTTAATCAATTGTTCTTTATATTTAATATCACTATTTTCATAGCAACTAATATATACTTTTTTCATATTGTATGTCCTCAAAGATAGTACCTATTAAATATTATTATATTTTGTTTGGGTTTGCAATTGGGATAAATAATGTTTATTTTGATAAAATCATTATTCAACATAAAAATACAATTAAAAATACTTTATGTTTTGTGGTTTAATTATTATATTGAATTATTGCAAATATTTGAGGACAATTTATGATTAATAGTAATATCTTTTGAATAAAGGTAAAAAACTCTTCAACTCTCAAAGCTATTTTTAATAGTTCTATTTTAGGACAATTAAGAAAAGAGTCTATATATGAATATGGAAAAGCTAATTCATATGTATTTAATGACTACTTTGATGATAAAAAGAGTTTTTGAGTTCATGCTAAAACAGATGATGATGTAATAGAATTAATAGAAATATTATCTGAAGAATTTTCTACTCCAATTTTAGCTTATTGAAACAATAAATATATTGCCTTTAATTCTATTGGTAAAAGAATATTAATAGAGGATGAATTTGCTAATGATTATTGTTTGGTAGCTTCAATTTTAGAAGAAGCTTCAGGCTATTCTTTTAATGCTGAAGAATATTTTGATCTTTATAATGATAATTGTGAAGAAGAAGTTTCTGATTTGAGTCAAGAAGAACAATGTGAAAATAAAAGCATAGATAATAAATCACATGATTTGAATCTTCCTAAAGATACACAAAATATAAGTAATCAAATAAAAAATGTTGATTATTGCTGTGATTTAAATTCAAAAGAACTTATTAAAGAAGATTACAATAAGAATAATAATGTTGCTAGTGAAGTAGAAAATTTATCTACATTTTTTGATGATATATCAAAGAATGAATTAAATTCTTTTGATTTAGAAAAAAATATTTTAGATAACAAAGATGATTTAATTTTAGATGAAACTTTTTTAAATGATGATTTATTTAAAGGGTGTAGTTTAAATGATTGTAATTCACAAAGTTGTTCATCATGTTTTTCTCAAATAGAAAAATCAATGGATGATAACAATGAACTTTTAAATAATATTGGAGATATCAAAGTTGATAGTGTATTAATTGAAGATTTATTACAAGAAACTCAAAAACTTGACAATGAAGATTCAAATCTAATTGAGGAAAAGTATGAATTTGAATACAATCTAAACAATAATATGTTAGATGAAACAAACATTGATTTAGATTATTTAAATAATTTCAATTCATTAAATGAAATTAATGATGATTTTAATTATGATAAATTTTTTAATGAATTATTTAATAGTACAAATGAAACTAATAATTCTTTAAGTGATAATTTTGAAAATAATGAAATTGATGAAAATTCTATAAATAGTTTGCAAGAATCATTTGAACAACTATTTAGTGAAGACATAAATAATGAAAATGATAGTAATAATTCATTGGGTGATTATTCTGAAAATGATGATGTTTATTTAGAATCTATTAATTCTTTACAAGAAGCACTTGAAGAAATAATAAATAATGAATCTATAGATAAGACAAATAGTGATGTAATTGAAGATGGTTCTGATAAAGAAAACATTTCTGTATCATCTGATTCAATAGAAGATTCTTTTGAAAAAAGAATACATGATGAAATGGAAAATTGTTCTAGTTATGTTGATTTGGAAAATAATTTAAATCAATTTGATTTTAGTGATTCAACTGATTCTGTAGATGACATAGAATTCATTGAAAATATTGATAATTATTTAGAAGAGAATGAAAAGAAATTGAATGAAATCAATCTTGATTTTGACATTAATAGTGAATTAAAAAATGAAAGATTTGAAATTGATGAAGAAAAAATTAAAGAAGAAAAATGTTCTTTAGATAATTTAAATTTTGAATTTAATGATTCTCAAATAAATATTGATTCTAATTTAACAATTGATTTAGAGGAATTAGAAGACCAATCTAATGAAAAATTACAAGAAGAAGAGATTACATTAAGTAATAAAATTTTTGAATTTGATAAACAAGACAATCTTGACTATAGTGATGTAGTTGAAGATAAAATGAGTCATCTTGACAAAATTGATGTTAATTATTTTGAAGAAAATGATATTAATATATCTTCAAATCAATTAGAAGAAGATAGTTATGATAATGATGATTTTTCTCTTGAGAACAATCAAAACAATTATTATGATGATTTATTTGAAAAAATAGATAAAGATGATGAAGAAAAAAATGAAATTATTGATCATAATTTAAAAAAGATTCAAGAAATTTTAGATGATTATTCAAATTTAATAGAAGAAAAAGAAGAACAAAATATTGATGAATTAGATAGTAGTAAAGATTTTATTGATGAATACTTAAATAATTCTGGAATTAATGACAATGAATTTAAAGAATCTTTTTTTGAATCAATAAATAAAGAAAATACTTTTAATGAATCATCAATAGAAAAAGTTGATAATGATTCATTAAATGATCTTGCACCTTCAGTTAATATATTAGAAGCAAATTCTTTTTTTGAAGAAGCTAATGAAACAATAGATTTTGACAAATTAGTTAGCAATTCAGAATTAGAGTTTAATGAAGAAGAAAATATTCTACCTATAGATTGAATCTCTAATTCGGATAATGATTTCACTGAAGAAAGTGTTACAACTGATGATGCAAATAACCAATATACAATAACTAATGAATTTAATGATGTTTCAAATTTATTTAATGAAATTGATGATTTGCATGATGATTCATTAGATAAGCATTTAAGTGATGATAGTGAATTCGATCACATAAATGATTATGACAAAATTAATAATTTATATTCTCATCATTTAGAAAATTACTTTGAATACAAACCAACATATGATTATTCTTCAAGCAATATAGAAACATCAGAAATTGTTAATGATGAATTAATTTTAGATGAAGTTCAAGAAAATGATCATTTGGAAAATGTTTCAATAAATGAAATAAATGATTCAATAGAAGAAATATCAAATGAATTAGTTAACGAAATAAATAGTATTGATAATAGTGTTAATGAAAATCTTGATAATGCATTTAGCATTGATAATGAAAACACTAGTGAACAAAATAATGATGAATCAGAATCATCTGAATTTAATAATTTTAAAAGCATACCAGTTATTGAAACAACAGATAGTGTTACATTAAATGAATCATATGATGAATATACTAGTAATTATGATGATAATATAGCACCAAATATTTATGAAAATGTTTATACAGATTTAATTCCAGATGAAAATTTGGAGTATGAAGAAACACCATCATCTCAAAATCATGTTTCTATTGAGTTGCCATCAAGAGATTTTAAAGAATTACATGAAAAAAATAAAAAATTATCAGAAGATTTATCAGTATTTTTAGATGAACTTAAAAGAGAAAAAGAAATTATTTCTAATAGAGAAGAAATAATTATAAATAGAGAGAAAAAATTAAAACAAATTCTTAATGCTGACTATTCAGCTGAAGCTGATATTTCAATGTCTGATAGAAATTGAAAAAAAGCATAATATGTAAACATCAATAGTTATATCAACTATTGATGTTTTTTTAGATAATCAATTATATTAATAATTAATAAAATGCATAATATGATTTTTATTATATAATAGTATGGTATATGTTTGTATATATAAAAGCATGTGGGAAGAGATAAACTCTGTTAAACCACGTAGAGAACATATTAATTAATATGAAAGGAAGTGTTGCTTGTGGCTTTTAAAGATCCAAAAATAACAAGAATAGCTAAAATTGAATTAATTGGTGGCCAAGCTAAACCTGGTCCAGCATTAGCATCAATTGGTATCAATATGGCTGAATTTACAAAACAATTTAATGAAGCAACTAAGGAAAAAAATGGAGACATTATTCCTTGTGTTATTGTTGCTTATAAAGATAAATCATTTAAATTTGAAATTAAAACTACTCCAACAGCGGCTTTATTAAAGAAAGCAGCAAATATTAAAAGTGGGGCTAAAAATCCTAAAACTGAATGTGTTGCTACTATTTCAAAAGATAAAGCTCTTGAAATTGCAAGATATAAATTAAAAGATTTGAATGCAAATGATGAAGAAGCAGCTTTAAGAATGGTTGCTGGTACTGCAAAACAAATGGGAATTAAAATTGAAGGTGTTGATTATTACAAACCAAAAAAGGAAGGTAATTAATTATGGCTAAGAACAATAATGTAAAAGCTATTAAAAAACCTAAATTTTCATTTGATAAAACAAAATTTTATTCTATTGAAGAAGCTGTAAAACTTGCTAAGCAAAGTTCTCAAACTAAATTTGTTTCTTCTATTGATGTAGCAATAAAATTAAACTTAGATACATCAAAAGCAGATCAACAATTAAGAGGTACTCTTGCGCTGCCACATTTTTTTGGTAAGAAAAAAAGAATTTTAGTTTTAGATGTTGGTTTAACAGATAAAGATGCATCTAAATTAGGTGTTGATTTTGCTGGTGAAAAAGAAAAAATTGAAGAAATTTCTAAAGGATGATTAGATTTTGATTTAATTATTACTACTCCAAAAATTATGCCTCAATTAAGTAAGTTAGGTAAAATTCTAGGAACTAGAGGATTAATGCCTAATCCAAAAATAGGAAATGTTACTACAAATTTAGAAAAAACAATTGCTGAATTTAAAAAAGGTGTAAACCAATATAGAACAGATTCATATGGTAATGTTCATATGACTATTGGTAAGGCAAACGCTGATGATTCAAAAATTATTGAAAATATTAATTTTCTATTGGATTTTTTAAATTCAAAAAGACCTGCAAGTGTTAAAGGAATTTATATTCAAAATGTTTCTATTTCTTCAACAATGGGTCCTGGAATTAAAATTTTAATTAATAAAGCGTCATCTGATAAAAAAATAAAAACAGGTTCTAAGAAAGTTAAAGTTGCTACTTCAACTGAAAAAGAAAGTAAACCAATTTACTATAAACCAGTATATGTTTACCAAAAGAAAAAAGTAGAAAGTAAAAATCCTTCTACACCACCAAAAGTAAACTATACTAATACTACTAAGAAAGAAAAACCAGTAGTTAAAAATAATAAAAAAACAAATAGTGTTAAAAAACCAGTTGCTAATAAACCAGTTTTAAATAACAAAGTAAATAGTAAAGTAGTTAAAAAACCTGTAAATAAAAAACCAGTTGTTACTAAAAATGACAACAAAATTAAACCAATTTCTAAAGCAACATCAAAACCTGTTGTAAATAAAAAACCAGTAGCTGTTAAATCAAATACTAGTAAACCAAAAGTAGTTTCTAAATCAACATCAAAACCAACTGCAAAAAAAGAAGTTGTAAACAAAAAACCAGTAGCTGTTAAATCAAATACTAGTAAACCAAAAGCAGTTGCTAAACCAGTTCCAAAACAAGTTGCAAAAAAAGAAGCAAACAATAATAAAGTTGCTAGTTCAAAGCTTGGTTCTAACACAAATGCAAAAAAAGTTGTGAATAAAACAAATGTAAAACCTACTTCTAAGTCAGTTAAACCTACACAAAAAAAAGGTAAATAGTTTTATTAAAACTCAAGTTATTAATACTTGAGTTTTTATTATATTTGTTATCAATTCTAAAAAATATGTAAAATATATTAAAAATAGATTTATATAAAATACTTCTTAATGAGGTTATCATGAGTAGATCAAAAAAAACTGAAATAGTTAAAGCAGAAAGTAATAAAAATGTGTCTAAATCAAGAGCAGTTGCTGTTGAGTTAAGAAACATTAATTTTAGTTATGATGATTGCATAAAAACTTTGAATGATGTAAGTTTTAAGATATATGAAAATGAATATGTTTGTGTAATAGGTCATAATGGTAGTGGAAAATCTACAATATCAAAAATATTAGTTGGACTTTTGCAACCAATTAGTGGAGATATAGAAATTTTTGGTGTTCCAATAACTTATGAAACAGTAAAGTATTTAAGAAATAATGTTGGTATTATCTTTCAAAATCCTGATAGCCAATTTATTGGATTGACAACTGAAGATGATATAGCATTTGGATTAGAAAATAAAAAGATAGACCCTGATGCTATGAAAGAAATCATTGATAATGTTGCTTCAATTATTGAAATTCAAGATTTACTAAAAAAAGATTCACTTGCACTATCTGGTGGTCAAAAACAACGTGTTGCTATAGCATCTGTTTTAGCAACAAATCCAAAAATTATGATTTTTGATGAATCAACTTCAATGTTAGATCCTAGAGGTAAAAAAGAATTGAAAGATATGATTTTAAAATTAAGAAATGAAGCAAAAAAAACAATAATTTCTATTACTCATGATATGGATGAAGTTTTAAATGCTGATAAAGTAATAATTTTAGAAAAAGGTCAAGTAAAATTAATTGGAAAACCAAGTGAAGTTTTTGTTGATGAAAAAAAATTACAAAATATGGCATTAGATTTTCCATTTGCTTTAAAATTATCTAAAATGCTAAAAGAAACAAATACAATAAAAAACTTAACAATTGATATTGATAATTTAGTGGAGCAAATATGCAAAAAGTAAATCCTATTGATAAAGATTTAGAATTAAAAAATAATGATATTGTTTTGATAAATAATTTGCACTGCATTTTTAATGAAGGTCAAGAAAATCAAGTTAATGCATTAAATGGTGTCAATTTATCTTTTGAAAAAAATAAGATTCATTTTATTATTGGTAATTCAGGATCTGGTAAATCAACTTTAGTTTATCATTTTAATGGTTTAATAAAAAGTAAAAAGGGTGATTTAAACATTAATAATTTTTTAATTTTAGGAAGAAAAAGAAAAATAAAAAATCCTAAAAAATTAAGAAGAATTGTTAGTATGGTTTTTCAATTTCCAGAATATCAATTATTTAAGGATTCAATTTTAAAGGATATTTCTTTTGGCCCAAAAGTTTTAGGAATACCTAAAATTAAAGCTGAAAAATATAATTTAGAAATTATAAAAGAATACATTAAAAATGAACATGAATTTAAAAATAAAATAATTCATTATTTTAATATAAATGATTTTGATAAATTTATTGATGACTTAAATCTAAAAATTAAATATAATAAAAAAACAAAATTAACAAAAATAAAGATTATTTATAATAAAAAAAGTTATTCAACAAATATAAGTATAAATTATAAAACAGCTGATGATATATCATATGATGATTCATTAAAATATCTTGAAGAGATGGGATTAGATGAATCATATTTGGAAAGAAATCCATTTGGGTTATCTGGTGGTCAAAAAAGAAGAGTAGCTATTGCTGGAATTTTAGCAATAGAACCAAATATTCTTATCTTTGATGAGCCAACAGCCGGATTAGACCCCATGGGTGAACAAGAAATGATGGAGACCATTTTAAGAGCAAAAAATAAAGGACAAACAATTGTTGTTATTACACATACAATGGACCATGTTTTGCAAATAGGAGATAATGTTATTGTATTAAAGGACGGTAAGCCATTTTTAAGTGGTGATCCTTATGATGTTTTTTTAAATCCAAAATTATTAACTGAAACTAAAATGGAAGTACCTAAAATTATTGATATAATAAATAGACTAGTAAGTAAAGATAAAAAATATAAAAAATTATATGAGTTAAAACCTAGAACTATTGAAGAATTATCAATAGCTATTACTAAAATAAAAAAGGGGAAATAACTATGAATTATAATGGGTATGTTTATAGAAATTCAATTATTCATAGGATGAATCCTTCAATAAAATTTTTGACATCAATATTTTTTATAATTCTAATTTTTATTCCTTACGGTTTTTTTACACAATTAATAATATTAGCAATTCTTTTAATAATATATTTTCTAGCTAAGTTACCAATTAAAAAATTTATTAATATTTTGATTTCAATTATTGTCATGATGGTTATATTATTTGCTGTCAATTGGTTAACTTATAAAACTCCAGGTGTAGTGTTTAATTTGCAAAATAAAGTTAATTTTTTGATTCCTCAATCTACATTAACATTAGCAGGACCAAAACATTTTATTCAAGATAGTAATGGATCTATTTTTTTACAAGGTTATATGTGAGGATCACATGAAGTTGATTTATCATCTAATGGTTTTTCATATGTTTATAATGATGTTACAAAGTTTTTAGATGCTAAACACAATATTAATGGAAGTGGTTTTCATACTTTTATAGGAATGGATAGTAAAGAAATAACAGAAATAATCAAAGCTATAAAAAAAGCTGGTTATACTGTAATACAAGATGAAAATCCAAATGTTATAGACTATATTTATGTTTACAAATCAACTTGGTATTCATTATCATCATTTTCAATAATGTTAATGCTATCTGTATCATTAAAAATATTTTTAATGATACTAATTGTTACAATTTTAACTGCAACTACTTCTTCAGTTGAGTTAACATATGCACTTGAAGACATTTTAAATCCATTAAGAATATTTAGATTACCAGTAACTGTTTGATCTACAACAATTGCATTAGGAATTAGATTTATACCATCATTGCTAGATGAATCTGAAAGAATTATGAAAGCACAAGCTTCTAGAGGACTAGATTTTAAAAATGGCAATTTGAAAGATAAATTACTTTCTTTAACTTCATTTATTGTTCCCTTATTCTCAATTGCATTTAAAAAAGCAGATGAACTTGCAAATGCAATGGAGGCAAGAGGATATAATCCAAGATATACAAGAACAAGATATAGAGATTATAAAATAACCATGTTAGATTGATTTGTGTATTTGTTGTTAGGTATCTTCCTTGGTGTTGTAATAGCATTAATAACAGTTATAGGAAGTGGTAAAATTGCATATATATCACCACTTGGACTTTTAGAAGCTACAACAATGTTTGGACGTTAATAATGCCAAATTATAAAGTAAAGGTTAGTTATGATGGTACAAACTATTCAGGTTGAGCAAAACAAAATAATAATGTAAAAACTATTCAAAATGAAATTGAATTAACTTTATCTAATATATTTCAAAAAGAAATAAATATTTTTGCATCAGGAAGAACAGATAAATATGTTCATGCAATTGATCAATGTTTTAATTTTAAGGTAGATACTAATATTCCGATTACTTCTATAAAAAAGATATGTAATTCTAAACTTGAAAAGGATATTAGAGTAAATTCTATTAAGATTGTTGATGATAAGTTTCATTCACGATTTTCAATTATTTCTAAAGTATATTTATACAAAATTAATATTGGAAAATACAATATTTTTGAAAGAAACCATGTATATCAATATAATAAAGATATAAATTTGTTGAAGATTAAAAAAGCAATGAAATTATTTATTGGTGAAAATAATTTTTTATCCTTTAGTACAACAGAAGTTGAAAATACAATAAGAAAAATAGAATCTTTTACAGTAAGTAAGAAAAGCAATTATGTTTTTTTTAAAATTCAAGGCAATGGATTTTTGCGAAATATGGTAAGAATGATTATTGCATGTATTTTGAATTATAATGAAGGTAATATTTCACATCAAGAAATTATTAATTTATTGAGTAATCCTAAAAAAGGTTCATCAATTGATAAGGTGCCAGGATGTGGATTATATTTGTATAAAACAATTTATTAGTAGGGAAAAATATGACAAAGACTTTGGAAATATTAAACAACTTAAAAATTGAGTATAAACATATTGTTCATGAACCTATCACAAATTATGAAATAGCTAAAAAAATTGATCAAGAAAATAATTTAACTGGAATAGAAAGTAAAAATCTTTTTTTAGTTTCTAAATCTAATAAATATTATTTATTAGTTACAAAAGAAGGAACAAGATTTGATAGAAATTTTTTTAAAGAATTATTGGAAGAAAAAATTAGTATAACCTCACCTGAAGAATTAAATACTAAAACAGGATATGTAGTAGGAAGTGCTCCATCATTCCCATATCCACATGATGTTACTTATATAATTGATGTTTCAATTTTTAAGCATGAAAAATATATTTGTTCTGCTGGAATTCCAACAGAAAGTTATGAAATGATAACAAAAGACATTATTAAAGTATATGAAACTCAGAATAATCAAGTAAAGTTTTTAGACTTTGATAAAGGTGCATTTGTTGATAAACCAAATTAAATGAATTTCTTTTTATTAACAATTTTTATAGTTAATGAAAAGAATTTTTTATTACTAGATTGAAATAAATAATTGAGAATTAGTAATCAATATATAAAATTTGAACGCTAAAATTTAAAAATGAAGTTAATATTTAACATAGAAATAATAAATATTTAATATTAATTGCAATTTAAGGATTTTTATTAATGAGAAATGTACAAATTAAATCTAAGGAAAGAGTCTCAAATCATGGAGAAGTTTTTACAAATGAAAAGGAGGTAAAAGCAATGTGTGATTTAGTTAACAATGAGACGCAAAGAATTGATTTTAGATTTCTAGAACCAGCATGTGGTGATGGTAATTTTTTAAATGAAATATTGATTAGAAAATTAATTATTGTAAAAAATAAGTATAAAAAATCTATATCTGATTATGAAAAAATGTCTCTTTTAGCTGTTTCTAGTTTATATGGTATTGATTTGCTAAAGGATAATGTTATTAATTGCATAAATAGACTATACAAAACATGAGAAAATGAGTATTTAAAAATATCAAAATCTAATATACCAAATGAGATTAAAGATTCAATTAAATTTATATTAAGAAAAAATATAATTTGTGGCAATGCATTAACTTTTAATACTATAGATGAAAATGGTAAAGAAACAAATGAACCAATTATATTTAGTCAATGAAGTTTTATAATAGGTTCCAATCTTCAAAGAATTGATTATACATTTGAGAATTTAATAAATACAAATAATAATCTATTTAATGAATATAGACATTCAAAACTGTTAAAAAAATATATAACTCATTATAGGAAAATAAAAGATTATGAACAATAGCAATAAATATAATCCTGATGTATTAACTTGTTTAGCAAATTTATCAAATGATGAAGTATTTACACCACCAAGTGTAGTTAATAAAATGTTAGATTTGTTACCACAAGAATTATTTGAAAATCCTAATACTACTTTTTTAGATCCTGCAACAAAAACTGGAGTTTTTCTGAGAGAGATTGCAAAACGTTTGATTGATGGTTTAAAAGATAAGATTCCTGATGAACAAAAAAGAATTGATCATATTTTTAAAAATCAAATTTTTGGAATTGCAATAACAGAACTTACAGGGTTATTATCAAGAAGAAGTGTTTATTGCAGCAAGGAAGCTAATAGTAATTTTTCAATTACTAGATTTAATGATAAAGATGGGAATATTAGATATAAGAAAATTTTACACAGTTGAGCCAATAATAAATGTATTTATTGTGGTGCAAGTTATGATGAATTAAATAGAGACACTAATTTAGAAACACATGCTTATGAATTTATACACAGAAAAAATGAAGAGGATATTTTTAATATGAAATTTGATGTAATTATATCAAATCCTCCATATCAATTAAATGATGGTGGTGGAATGGGATCATCTGCAAAACCTATTTATAATTTATTTATTAAAATTGCCAAGAAATTAAAACCTAGATATATTTCAATGATAATTCCATCTAGATGAATGACAGGCGGTAAAGGATTAGATGATTTTAGAAAAGAAATGATAAATGATAAACACATAAGAGTGTTGCATGATTTTTCAAATTCAGAAGAATGTTTTTCTGGTGTAACTATTAAAGGTGGTGTTTGTTATTTTTTGAGAGATGAATATAATCCTGGAAAATGTCATATATTCAGACACACAGTAGATGGACAACAAGAATCAATTCGTTATTTAAAAAATGGTGATGATGATATTTATATTAGAGATGAACAATTAATTTCTATTAAGAATAAAGTTTGAAAAAATAAAAATCAAGATTCTTTAATGAATATAATTTTTTCAAGAAAATCTTATGGAGTATCTAGCAATTTTTTAAATGATAGTTCAAATATAAAAAAATATTCTATTAGTGATGTTCAAGATGGTAATAAAATTGCAATTTGAGGACTTCAAGATTTAAAAAGAGTAAAGAAATATGCAAATAAAAATGCAAATATTACTCAAAGTGATAATATTAATAAATATAAGGTATTAATTGCAAAGGCATATGGTTGTGGTGAAATTGGTGAAGTTGCTAGCACTCCAATTCTTAGCACTCCAATTCTTAGCACTCCAATTCTTAGCACTCCAAATGAAATATGTACAGAAACATTTTTAGAAATAGGTTCTTTTGATAATCAAATAGAAGCACGCAATATATATATATATATATACAAAGCTTTTTCGTGCTTTAGTTGGTATTAAAAAACAAACACAAAATACATCTAAATCAACATATGAATATGTTCCAATGCAAAATTTTAAAAATAATAGTGATATTGATTGATCAAAAAGTATTTCAGAAATAGACAAACAATTATATAAAAAATATGGTTTAGATAAACAAGAAATTGAATTCATTGAGTCACATATTAGTGAAATGAGGGAGGAATAAAATATGAGTAAATATTTTATTGAAAAACCTAACTGTAATCCACAAATATATGCATATTCTCTGCCAACAGTTCAAGATAGAAAAGGATACTTAAAAGTTGGTTACACTACAAGAAAAAATGTTGATGAGAGAATAAAAGAACAAATAAATCAATTACATGTGGAATATATAACTGAATTAGTGGTGTCTGCTATTAAAAATGATGGAACTTCTTTTAGTGATCATGATGTACATTCTATTTTAGAAAAGAAATATGAGAGAATTAATAAAACTGAATGATTTAAATGTGATGTGAATGCAGTCAAAAATGCAATTAATGAAATAAAACTTGGCATTAAAGTAGATGATGTTGATAGAATAAATTATTTTAAAATGAGACCAGAGCAAGAAAAAGCTGTTGAAAAAACAATAAACTATTTTAATAAAATAGCAAAAACAGAAAATCAACCTGGAAAGTTTTTGTGAAACTGTAAAATGAGATTTGGGAAAACTTTTACTTCATATCAATTGGCAAAAAGACTAGAATGCAAAAAAATATTAATATTAACTTTTAAACCTGTAGTTGAATCATCTTGGAAAGATGATCTTATGTCACATATAGATTTTGATGGATGACAATTTATTTCTGATTTTAGTGCTAAAAAAAATAAACATACTATTGATTATGAATTTTATGAATGCAATAGAGATAAACCAATTGTTGTTTTTGGGTCTTTTCAAAACATATTAGGTAGAAATGAAAATGGCGGAATAAAAGCAAAAAATGAATTCATTCATAAAGAGGAATGAGATTTAGTTATTTTTGATGAATATCATTATGGAGCATGAAGAGATAATGCAAAAAAATTATTTTCTAGTTATGATGAAGAAGATGATTTTGATTTGGATATTGAAAGTTATAAGAAAAATGAAGCAAATAATGCATATAATGAAAGTTATTTGCCAATAGTTACAAAAAGATATTTATATTTATCTGGAACTCCATTTAGAGCAATTAATAGTGGCGAATTTATTGAAGAACAAATTTATGCTTGGACATATTCAGATGAACAAAGAGCAAAGAAGGAATTTGTTGGGAAAGATAATCCATATCTCTCATTACCAAAAATGATTTTAATGACATATCAATTACCAGATTCTATAAAAAATATTGCTATTAATACAGAGTTTAATGAATTTGATTTAAATATTTTTTTTAAAGCAATAGGAAATGGAGAATCGGCAAGATTTATTTATGAAAATGAAGTTCAAAAATGACTTGATTTAATTAGAGGTGCATATTTACCATCAAATATTGATGATTTAAAATTAAGCAAAGATAAGAAGCCGCCAATGCCATATAGTGATACTAGACTGTTGAATATTTTAACACATACATTATGATATCTTCCTGATGTTGCTTCATGTGAAGCTATGTATAATTTAATAATGCAACGACATAATTCTTTTTATCATCAATATCATATAAATTTGTGTGCTGGTAAAAAAGCAGGTATTGGATTAGATGCATTAAAACCTGTTAAAGATTCAATGGTAAAAGATAACAAATCATGATTAGATACTAAAACAATAACATTAACTTGTGGGAAATTAACAACGGGTGTAACAATAAAACCATGAACTGGTGTATTTATGTTAAGAAATTTAAAATCTCCAGAAACATATTTTCAAGCAGCTTTTAGAGCACAATCACCTTGAGTAATAAAATTAGACTCTGAAGAATATGAAATTATTAAACATGAATGTTTTATATTTGATTTTGCATTAGATAGAGCATTAAAACAAATATCTGATTATGCATGTAGTTTAACAACTGATGGAAGTAATCCTGAAAAAAAAGTAAATGAGTTCATTCAGTTTTTACCAGTACTAGCATATGATGGATCTTCAATGACTGAAATAAATGCACAAGAAATATTGGATATGACTACATCAGGAACATCTGCAACACTTTTAGCAAGAAGATGGGAATCTGCATTATTAGTTAATGTTGATAATTGTACTTTATCAAAAATATTAGGGAACAAAGATGCATTAAATGCATTAATGAGTATTGAAGGTTTTAGAGCATTAAATCAAGATATAGAAACAATAATTAACAAGTCTGAACAAATAAAAAAAGTAAAAAAAGAAAATCAACAATTATCAGATAAACAAAAAAAAGAATTAACTACAGAGGAAAAAGAATATAAATCTAAAAGAAAACAAATTCAAGAAAAATTAATTAAGTTTGCAACAAGAATTCCTGTCTTTATGTATTTAACAGATTATAGAGAGAGATGCTTAAAAGATGTTATTACACAATTAGAACCAGATTTATTTAAAAGTGTGACAGGTTTAAATATAAAAGATTTTGAATTATTGTGCTCTTTAGGGGTTTTTAATTCTAATCTTATGAATGATGCAATATATAAATTTAAAAGATATGAAGATTCATCTTTATCATATACTGGAATAGAAAAAAATAACTCTGAATTTGTTGGTGGATGAGATACAATTATTCACAAAAAAGAACATAAAAAACTTTTCTTCTTTAATGAGGATTCAAAAAAATCATAATTTTTTTTATTTATGCACAACAAATGCAATATTATTTTTATTTTTTATACTTTTATATTAGTGTATAAAAAATAAAAATATTTTTTATAAATGTACTTTATATAGTATAATTCTTGTTGAGTTTATTTTTTTTATCCTATGTTTGATACACTTGGATAAGTTGTTAAAAAAATACAAGGAGAAATTATGCCTACAATAGCGCAATTAATTAGACATGATAGAGAAAACAAAGTTAAGAAATCTAAATCTCCTGCATTGTTATATTCATATAACTCATTAAAGAAGAGAAGAAATCATAATCCTGCTCCATTTAAAAGAGGGGTTTGTGCACGGGTAGGTACAATGACACCTAAGAAACCTAACTCAGCTTTAAGAAAGTATGCAAAGGTTAGATTAACTAATGGATATGAAGTATTAGCTTACATTCCAGGTGAAGGACATAACTTACAAGAACATAGTGTTGTTCTAATCAAAGGTGGTAGAGTTAGAGACTTACCAGGGGTTAGATACCACATTATTAGAGGAACTTTAGATACATCTGGTGTTGATAAGAGAAGACAAGAAAGATCAGGTTATGGTGCTAAGAAACCAAAAGCTGGTGCTGATAAGAAATAAGGAGATTGTAAAATATGAGAAAGAATCAAGCTGAAAAAAGAAATGTTTTACCAGATCCTGTTTATAACTCAAAACTTGTTACAAAAGCAATTAATGCAGTAATGCTAGATGGTAAAAAAGGTTTAGCACAAAATATTGTTTATGATGCTTTTAAGTTGATAGAAGAAAAAACAAAAGAAGAAGGTATTGAAGTTTTTAAAAGAGCTTTAAACAATATTATGCCTTCTCTTGAGCTGAGAGTTAGAAGAGTTGCTGGTGCTAACTTTCAAGTTCCAACTCCTGTTAGTAAGGAAAGAAGACAAACACTTGGATTAAGATGATTGATTTTATCAACTAGAAATAGAAATGAAAAATCAATGGTTGAAAAATTAGCTAATGAAATAATTGATGCATCAAAAGGAACTGGTGCAGCATTCAAGAAAAAAGAAGATACTCATAAAATGGCAGAAGCAAATAAAGCATTTGCTCACTTGAGATTTTAATATTATAGGAGTTTATTAGTATGGCGAGAAAGAAAGAATTGTCACAATTTAGAAATTTTGGTATTATGGCACATATTGATGCTGGTAAAACTACTACTTCTGAAAGAATTTTGTTCCATGCAGGTAGAACTCACAAAATTGGTGAAGTTCATGATGGTGGTGCTACTATGGATTGAATGGAGCAAGAAAAAGAACGTGGTATTACTATTACATCAGCTGCTACATATGTTACATGAAAAGGTTATGAACTTAATTTAATTGACACACCAGGTCACGTTGATTTTACAGTTGAAGTTGAAAGATCTTTAAGAGTATTAGATGGTGCTGTTGCAGTTCTAGATGCACAAAATGGTGTTGAACCTCAAACTGAAACTGTTTGAAGACAAGCTACAAAATATAGTGTACCAAGAATTGTTTATGTAAATAAAATGGATAAAACTGGTGCTGATTTTGAAATGTGTGTAGACTCATTAAAAACAAGACTTGGAGCTAATGCTACTGCAATTCAATTTCCAATTGGATCTGAAAGTAATTTCAATGGAGTTATTGATTTAGTTACTTTAAAGGCTTACCAATATGATGGAAAACCTGAAGAAAATTATAAAGAGATTGATATTCCTGCAGATTTAGTTAATAAAGCAAAAGAATATAGAACAACTATGATAGAAGATATTGTTAATTTTGATGATTCTATTATGGAAAAATATTTAAATGGTAATGAACTAACTGTTGAAGAAATTAAATCATGTATAAGAAAAGGTGTTATGTCTGCAAATTTTTTCCCAATTATTTGTGGTACTTCTTTTAAAAATAAAGGTGTTAAATTTTTATTAGACGCAATTGTAGATTATTTACCTTCACCAATTGATGTTCCTCCAATTAAAGGTATGTTACCAAATGGTGAAGAAGTTGAAAGACATAATAAAGATGATGAACCATTTTCAGCTCTTGCATTTAAAGTTGCAACTGACCCATTTGTTGGTAGGTTAACTTTTATTAGAGTTTATTCTGGTGTATTAACAAAAGGTTCATATGTAATAAATGCAACAAAAGACGTTAAAGAAAGAGTTTCACGTTTAGTGAAAATGCACTCAAACAATAGAGATGAAATTGATGAAATAAGAGCTGGTGATATTTGTGCAGTGGTTGGATTAAAAGATACAACTACAGGTAATACATTATGTGCTGAAAATTCACCAATTATACTAGAATCAATGAACTTTGCAGAACCTGTAATTTCATTAGCTGTTGAACCAAAAACTAAAGCTGATCAAGAAAAGATGGGAATTGCTTTAAGTAAGTTAGCAGAAGAAGATCCAACATTTAGAACATATACTGATGAAGAAACAAATCAAACAATTATTTCAGGTATGGGTGAATTACATCTTGAAATTATTGTTGATAGATTGAAACGTGAATTTAAAGTTGATGTAAATGTTGGTGCTCCACAAGTTTCTTATAGAGAAACATTTACTAAAGAAGCAGATGCTGAAGGTAAATATATTAAACAATCTGGTGGTCGTGGACAATATGGACATGCTCTTATTAAATTTGAACCAAATCCTGAAAAAGGTTTTGAATTTGTTGACAAGATTGTTGGAGGGAAAATTCCTAAAGAATATATTAAACCAATAAAAGCAGGTCTTGAAGAAGCTATGAAGTCAGGACCTCTAAGTGGATTCCCTATGATAGATATTAAAGCTACAGTATATGATGGGTCATACCATGATGTTGACTCATCAGAAATGGCTTATAAAATTGCAGCATCAATGGCTTTAAAAGATGCTGCAAAGAAAGCAGGATTAGTTCTATTAGAACCAATTATGGCTGTAGAAATTACAGTTCCTGAACAATATTTTGGAGACACAATGGGTGATGTATCATCTAGACGTGGAAGCATTGAGGGTACAGAACAAAGAGGTAATACTCAAGTTATTAAAGCTAAAGTACCATTAAAAGAAATGTTTGGATATGCAACTGATTTAAGATCATTCACTCAAGGTCGTGGTAACTATGTAATGCAATTTAGTCACTATGATAAAGCTCCAAAATCAATTACTGAAGAAGTTGTTGCTTCTAGAGCAAAAAAATAATATTTAAATTTAACAAATAATATATAATTAATTATGCTAAAAATTTTATTGCTAATATATAAGGAGAAAAATTATGGCAAAAGCAAAATTTGATAGATCAAAAGAACACGTTAACATTGGTACAATTGGACATATTGACCATGGTAAAACAACATTAACAGCAGCATTGTGTACTTACCTTGCAAAAAAAGGTGGTGCTAAAGCAATGAAATATGATGAAATTGATAAAGCGCCTGAAGAAAAAGCAAGAGGTATTACTATTAACACTGCTCATGTTGAATATGAAACTGCTAAAAGACACTATGCACATGTAGATTGTCCTGGACATGCTGACTATGTTAAAAACATGATTACAGGTGCTGCTCAAATGGATGGTGCTATTCTAGTTGTTGCTGCAACTGATGGACCAATGCCTCAAACAAGAGAACACATTTTACTTGCTAGACAAGTTGGTGTTCCTAAAATTGTAGTTTTCTTAAATAAATGTGACATGATGGCTGATAAAGATATGCAAGACCTTGTTGAAATGGAAGTTAGAGAATTACTTTCTTCTTATGGATTTGATGGTGACAACACACCAGTTATTAGAGGTAGTGCTTTACAAGCTCTTGAAGGAAAAGCTGATTGAGAAGCAAAAATTGATGAATTAATGAATGCAGTTGATACTTACATTCCAGCTCCTGCTAGAGAAACTGATAAACCTTTCTTATTAGCTGTAGAAGATGTTATGACAATTACAGGTCGTGGTACAGTTGTTACTGGTAGAGTTGAAAGAGGTACTTTAAAATTAAACGATGAAGTTGAAATTGTTGGTATTAAAGATACTAAAAAAGCAGTTGTTACTGGTATGGAAATGTTCAGAAAATCTCTTGATGAAGTAAGAGCTGGTGATAATGCTGGTTTATTATTAAGAGGTATTGATAGAGATGGTGTAGTTAGAGGACAAGTTTTAGCTAAACCTGGTTCAATTAAACCTCATAAGAAATTTACTGCTCAAATATATGCTCTTAAAAAAGAAGAAGGTGGAAGACATACTCCTATTTTAAATGGATATAGACCACAATTCTACTTTAGAACTACAGATGTTACAGGTGCTATTGAACTTGAAAAAGGCGTTGAAATGATTATGCCTGGTGATAACACAACTATTACAGTTGAATTAATTTCACCAATTGCTATTGAGGATGGATCAAAATTCTCAATTCGTGAAGGTGGAAGAACTGTAGGTGCTGGTACTGTAACTAAAATTCTTGCTTAATAATAAGCTAGAAACTTAATTTAATTTAAAATCTATATTGTTAAATACAGTATAGATTTTTTTATTTTTTATACATTTATAGATATTATTTTTTGTGCTGCACTTTATTTTGATATTTATTTATCTTATAATTTATAAAGATTATTTATATAAAAGGTGGCCAAATTTATGTATAAATCTAGACAGAAAATTATTGGAGTTTCTTTAGCATCATTTGTTGTTTTAGCAGGTTTTGCTATTGGATCATGAGCAATTATTGATGCATCAAACAAAATGCCTAGAGGAGATGCAAATGTTTCACGTTACCAAGGTCTTACTAAATATTTGGGAGATGGATCATTAAATATAAATAAAATGTCAATTTCTGATTGAGTTAATCTGAATTATCCAACAAAGATTTTAGTTGAAGGTCTTGATAGTGCAAACTACTCTTTATATTATTTTACAACACCTGATCCAACAGCACTTGGAATTAATGAAACAGCTTGAACACAATTAAAAGATCCAGTTAAATTATTAGAACTTACTAAAACACCAATTTCCCCTTTAATTTGTAAAATTGATGTAAAAGAAGAAAATAATTCTTATACATATAGTGTAAAAATGAATGAGCATTATACAAATGGTGTAGATCCACTATTGGCTACTTTAACTTATTCTTTTTCTGATGAAAATAAAACAAATATTACAAGTTTTTCTACAAGTGGAATTAATATTAATAAGCAACCTTTATCAGTTGTAAATGATGTTGTTACATATGATAACTATTCTATGAAATATACTCGTTCAGCTTCAAATAGTGACAGAATTGATTACAAAATGGATGTAAGCTCATTATCAGGAAGTAAAGACATAGTTTATTCATGAGAATTAAGAACAACCCCATCTAATAATTTTAATAATTTTCAAATCATTAATACTGGTACTAAAACTGATACTGTAAATGCAACTGGTATTTACTCAGCTTATAGTAATCAACAAATTGATAGTACTGATACAAATGCAGCAAACAATTATAAAATTTATAATATAGCACATCAAACAATTGCTGGTAATACTCCAGGTGCATCAGTAGATAAACGAACATATCAAACATGATGAATAACTGAAAATGATAATACAATACCAAGACTTCATCTTCCTAATTCAATAGGTTTAATAAGTTTTTTACCACCTATTAATAAAAAAACAACTAGTCAATAATAAAAAACAACATTTTTAAGTGTTGTTTTTTATTTCTTTAAAGTGAGTTTTTGCAAACTCATTTATGTTCAATTTATTTTCATTTATTTTTTTTATAGTAGTTCTTATTAAATTAGTTGATGATCCAAAAGGAATATTAAATTTTGCTTTTTGTGATAAATCATTTAATTGCCTTATAAAAAAATATCTAGCAACAATTGAAGCAGTTGCAACTTGTATGTATTTTGATTCAGCTTTAACTTCAGTTATTTCTTTTCCATTTGGTAATTCATTAATTTGTTTTAAGTAATCTTTATATTTGTTAATAGGTGTAAATTGATCTATGATACATGTAAAATCATTAAATTTTAATCTATTAATTAAATTTTTAGTTGCATAATAATGACCGTAAGTTTTTATTATATTTAAATTTTTATACTGCTGATACAAATCATTGTATTCTTCAGGTGAAAGATTAATAACTTCATACTCTACGATGTTTTTAATCTTATTAAATAATTCTATTATGTTTTTATTATCTAATTTTTTAGAATCAGTTATTCCAAAAGTTTTAATTAAGTCTAAATCTTTTTCATTAATATAACAAGCACAAACAACTATACCTCCAAATGTATCTCCAGTACCAACCTCATCTGAACCTATTATATTATTAGATATTTTTATATTGTTGTTAATACTAACATCTTCATCCTGATTATTAATCATTTTTAAAATGTTTTCATACATTTTACCTTGTATTAAAAGTGTTTTATTTTTATAAATAGTAATTGTATAGTTTTTAGTTTTAAAAATATAATCAATTGAATTATTATTGACCTCTTTTTTAAATTTATTTAAGTATTTGTTCAGTAAATAAATATCTTTAGATGTATACTTTTTTGTAAACATATTGTTAGTTCCAACCACTATCAAAATTAATATATAATATTATAAAGTGAGAAGTTATTTGTTATGAAAAATAATTACAAAAAGACATTAGATGAAATTTTAAATAAGAAATTTTCTAAAAATTATAGTATTGGTTATGATCCTCTTGAAGTAGATATGTTTTTTGACAAAATCAGAACGTTTATTTCTAAACAATATCAAAAGGAATTAGAATATCAAAAGATTATTCAAGAAAAGGATAAGAAAATAGAAAATTTAGAATCAAACATAGATAAAGCAAAACAATCTATAGCTGTTTTAAATTCTGAAATTAAAAAATATGTGGATGATGGTTATCAGAGCCAAAGGATGATTAACCAAATTAGTGATCTTAGAAGAGAAATTGCTGATTTAAAAAATGACAAAAAGGACTAAAAATATATGAATTATCAAATAGGTATTGATGTTGTTGATAATTATAAATTCTTGTCTTTAAGTTCACTTGCAGTTAAACGAATGTTAACTGAAAATGAGTATAAAGAATATTTATTAATTGATGATTCTTACAAACCAAAATATTTAGCTGGAAGATGAGCTGCTAAAGAGGCTATTTATAAATCATTACATAATATAGTAAGAATAAATGTGGTTAATATTGAGATATTATATAATGAAAATAGAATTCCATATTGTTCTAATGTTAATGATATTTCAATTTCTATATCTCATACTGATAACCATACAGTAGCAATATCTATTTTTAAATTAATTAATAAAAATTGCATTAAAAATTAAATTTATTTTTCAAATATTTTATATAGATATTTAAAAAATAAATTTTTTATTATTAATTAAAATTAATTTTTACATTTTTTTTAAAATAAAAATAGAAATAAAGTTTAGAGATAGATTTTTAAAATATTATTGCTATTATTTTAGGAGGTAATTTATGAACTTAATAGCAATGATAGGCATTGTAGATAATATTGATAAAATAGATAATATTAATTCAAATCTTTATTTAAAAGTAGACAAACCTTTTATGTATGGAGAGTTAAATGAAGAATGTTATGAATTAATTCCAATTGAAATAAATAATAAGATTTTTAAAAGTGAATTAAATTCACTTAATAAAGGAAATTTAATTGGTTTTAAAGGAAGAATTAAAAATGACAATATGATTATAAAAATTATTGCTGAAAAAATACAAATGTTTTAAATTATAAATATTTTTTGAAATAGATATTAGTTTTACTAATGTCTATTTTTCTATTTGCCAAAGTATTATAAATTTAAAAAAATTAATATTGTTGTATAATTATTTTTCAAGAGATTAATTAAAATTGGTCATCTTAAGTAATAGAATGTTTTATTTTTGTAATATTATATGTAATTAATTAAATTTAACATTTCATTATTTCTTATATTTTATGTGAGGAAATTAATATGAAACGAAGTAATAAAATATTAAAATATTTCACATTATTTGGTGCAGCAACTAGTTTTATTGTGCCATCAATTATTGTATTAACAAGTTGTGGAAGTGCTAATAGTAATTTTACAATAGCAACATCTAATGATGTTTTTGCAAATAGTGTAGTTCAACTTGGGGCTTCTTTTGTTGATTCCCCATCTACCACAGAATTTAGAAGTATATATGGTGCATTAGTAACATATGTTAATGAAGGTGATTATGAATATAATGATAAAGGTGAGTTATCAAATCAGCCCATTGCAAGACTAGTGATGGAAGCTGCAAGCAAAATTGTTGTTTATGGTCAAGAAAATGGAACGGGTGCAGAAAAAGCTCTTTTAACAATTGATTCAAGTGATTTAACAAATAAAGATGCATTTATAGTAGAAAATGGTGCTTATAGTATAAATTTAGATAAATTTGGTGAAGCAATGATACATGCAACAAAAGTAGAATTTACACTTAATAAGGATTTTAAGTGGGTAGATACTAATGGTCAACCAAAACAATCATTAGTTCCATTAGACTTTTGATATTCTTTAAAAGGTTATAAAACATCTTCAGATTATGGTTTAAATTCAAATGGTTATTTTTTAGGTCTTGCAGGAATTGACTATGATAAAACTATTGCTCATAAAGAAAATGAATCAGTAGAACCTGGAAGTACTTTTACATATTTTATTGGGAATACAAAAGCTCCATATCTTTTAGACATATTAACAAAACAATATTTCTTTCCAGTACCTCATTCACACCCTAAAGCAGCAGCTACTATTGAAACTCCTAACACATCAAAAGTAATTAAATTTATTACTACAAATGATGGTAAACAAATAATTGATAAAAATAATACTGATTGAACACAAGTTTATGGTGGTAGTCAGGAAAAAGTTGTTGATGTTTGATCAATAGGACCTTATTATATTTCAAAAAGTTCTACACAAGATGTTGCTTTCAATATTAATACTAGTTACTTTAATGCAATGAGATCAATGTATGAGATGAATAAATTAGATGTAACTAAAAAAATACCCAAAGTTATTAAAAGATATAAAGCAGGAAGTGCAGCTTCAATTTATGATAAATTTGGTTCAAATGAATTGTCATATGTTCCTGTTCCTCAAGAACGTGAATCACAAGCTGTTTCTAGATATATTAATAGTAATGCTTTAATAGCAATGCCAGCTCCTAAAACTTCTCAAGGAAGATTTATTGGATATAATCTTGGTATATATGATGCAAATGGACAAATAAAAGATACTAGTTTAATAGGAACTCAATATGAAAAATTTGTTAAAAATTTTCATACAGAAAATAGTAGAAAAATAAGAAAAGGAATTAATGAATACATTAATTGAGCATTTTTAGCTGAAATAAAATATGGAACTGGAACCAAAGATTTTTCACTATCATCTATTCCTTATGGAGTTTTTCCAGTAAGAACAAATGATAATTCTACTCCAGTTGATTATTATCAAGCAATTGGTAAATCATTAGTACTAACAATAGACAATAATTCAGCATCACCAAATAGTGGTACTGAATTGATTCCACAGGGGATAATTGGTAATAAATATTTGCAAATGATGAAGCAATCAAGAAAAATTATTGCTGATAACCAAGCAGTTACTGATTTTCAAAATCTTTTAACAGCAGAAGGATATACAAAAGATAAACCATTAAAATTGCCATATTGGACTCTTGTACAAGCAAACAATGCAACTGACACAGCTTATTTTCAAGAAGTAGGTAAAGTTATTTATGAATTAAGTGGAGGGGCTATTGAATTTACTTATAAAAGTTATGATGCTAGTAGTACTGTTAATAATGTTTACTATAACAAAAGTGTTCCAATGGCTGATATGTTATGAGGGCCTGACTATAATGGTATTGGAACATGACTTGGAATATATTTTGCTTATGAATATGATGACAATGGGCAACCAAAAGATTTAGCTACTAAACTAACTAATGTAGCAACTTCACAAGACACATTAATTCCTGCATATCACATTACAAACTTATGAAAACCACTTTATGAAACTATAAAGATTGAACAAACTAAACAAAATCAAGCAAATTCTAATAGTTGATTAATAAGCTTAAAAAACCATTTAACTTCTACAGGAGCAGCATCATTTGGTACAAATGATACATATAAAAATATTAAGTCAAATCTAGACACTGAAATATCTATTTGAGCTGGTATTAACCAATCAAATGGAATTAACTTGGTTGATTGAATTGATAGTCAATCTCCAATTATTCCAATGTATCAACCAAGTTTAACTTATGTTGGTTATAAATTGGTTGATCCAAAGTATCAAGTGATTTTAAACCTGAATGGTGATATAAACTATAGAGATTTTGTTTTAAAATATTAATTTCAATTTACTTTAATTTTATAAAATATCATGTTGTTATAATATTCAGCATGATATTTTTATTATTCTAATGTAGACCTAATTTTATAAAAATTGTGCATATTCTAATTATTGTGGTTTAATTAATATTAAGGAAGATAAATATGAATAAGAAATTTTATACATCAATTAAATACATTTCTATGCAAATCTTTAATAATAAAAGAATTGGATAGGTGTTTTTACTTGATATATAAAATAATTATTATTAGTAAAAACAAATAAAAAGAATTACTAGTAATAATTAATTTGAAAAATATTAATCTTAGAATTAAAAAAATTATTACTAGGTGAATAGTAATAATTTTTTATTTTATATATTACTTAATTTGCTTCCTATTTTTTGAAAGGGTTAAAAATGAAATTCAATAAAAAGAAAACTTTAAAATGATTAACTTTAACTGGTGCTGCATTAGCAGTTTCTGTTCCAACAGCTGCTATGTTGGCAAGTTGTTCTACTGCTAGTAAGGGTTTTGTAATTGCTTCACCAAATGATGTTTTTGCGAATAGTTCTACACCACTTGGTGCTTCGTTTATTGATGCTCCTAGTACAACTGAATTCCAAAGTGTATATGGTGCTCTTGTTACTTATGTTACTGAAGGTGATTATAAATATGAAAATAAAACTTGAGTATCAAAACCTGAATCAAGACTAGTTTTAGAAGCTGCAAGTAAAATTGTAATTTATCAAAAAAATTCTTCTGGACAAGATGAAGTAATACATACTATAGATTCTGCAAATTTATCAGATGCTAATGCATTTACAAATCATAATGGTACTTATAGTATAAATACAGAAGAATTTGGTAAGAAAATGGCTAATGCATCTAAAGTAGAATTTACTTTGAATAAGGATTTTAAGTGAGTAGATACTACTGGTAAGTCTCAACAATCATTAGTACCAAGAGATTTTTTATACTCTCTAAAAGGTTACAAAATTTCATCTGATTATAAACTTAATAGTAATGGTTATTTTATGGGACTTGCTGGAATTAATTATGATGAAACAATTAAAATCCAAGAGAATGATTCAACTGAAGCAGGTGGTACATTTACATATGTAATTGATGATTCTACAAAAACTCCTTATTTTTTAGACATTCTAACTAAGCAATATTTCTTCCCCATTCCACATTCGCATCCTGACACTGCAGCAACACTAGAGACACCTGATACATCTAATGTTGTAAAATTCACTCAAGATGGAACTGCACAAATAATTGATAAAACTAAAACAGATTGAACAAGAGTTTATGGTGGTGGTTCAGAAGACAATGTAGATGTTTGATCAATAGGACCTTATTATATTTCAGCAAGTTCACAACAAGATGTTACATTTAGTATTAGCCAGCAATATTTTGATGCAATGAAGTCATCATATGATATGAATAAGCTAGATATAAATGCAAAGATACCTAAAATAATTAAAAGATATAAAGCAGGTAGTCAAGAACAAATATACAACTTATTTAATGCTAATCAAGTTTCATATGCTCCTGTACCTCAACATCTAAATACTAGTGCTGTTCAATCATATGCAT
Source organism: uncultured Mycoplasma sp. (assembly GCA_947648205.1). Taxonomy (GTDB): domain Bacteria; phylum Bacillota_I; class Bacilli_A; order Mycoplasmatales; family Mycoplasmoidaceae; genus Malacoplasma; species Malacoplasma muris. The sequence continues at coordinate 62,127 of CANSNC010000003.1, read as the reverse complement.
CTAGTCCTTCATTGATTCCTATTCCTGCTCCAAAAACTGCACAAGGAAGATTTATTGGATATAATCTTGGAATTTTTAATGAAAAAGGCCAACTTAAAGATTCAAAATTGGTAACATCAAGTTATGAAAAATTTGTTAAAAATTTTCATGATACAAATGCTTTAACAATAAGAAAATCACTTAATGAGTATATAAATTGAGGAAAATTAGCTGAAATAAGATATACTACAGGTACAAAAGATTTTTCCTTATCATCAATTCCATATGGTGTATATCCTGTAGCAAAAGATGCAAATACTAATATTGATTATTATGAAGCAATTGCTAGTAATGTTGCACTAAGTATTCCAGCTGGATCATCTATTCAAAATCCTGGGGCAGTTACTGAACAACCAAAAGGTATTGTTGGAAGTCAATATAATACTATGCAAACTTCTAATGAGTTTATTTTGGCAAGTAACGAACAAAAAAATACTTTAAAGACTGCTTTAAGTGCATTGGGATATACAAGTAGTGCTCCATTAACATTAACATACTGAACATTACTTCAAACAAAAGACCCAAAAGATACTGCATATTTTACAGAAGTTGGTAATCAAATAAAAGTACTTACAGATGGTGCTGTAACATTTACTTATATGGACTATAATGCAGCTTCAACTGTTGATAATGTTTATTATAAAAAAGCTGTGCCAATGGGCGATATGTTATGAGGACCTGATTATAATGGTCTTGGAACATGAATTGGATTATATTTTGAATATGATTTTGATTCTGATGGTAATCCAATTGATAATAATAGTAGTGCTACAGAAAAAGGTTATGATAGTTTACAACAGTCATATCATGTAACTAATTTATGAAAACCATTGTATGCTGTTTTAGAGGCATCTTTAGAATCTCCAAGTGCAAAAACAAGTCAATCTAAAACATGAGCATATAGTCTTGCAACTTATTTACAAACTAAAAATGCTGCAGCATTTGGTGAACATGATACTTATAAAAATATTAAATCAAATCTTTCAAATGAAATATCAATTTGAGCTGGTTTACAGCAATCAAATGGAATTCATTTATTGAATTGAATAGATAGTCAATATCCAATTTTACCAATGTATCATGCTTCTTTAAAGTATCAAGGTTATAAATTGGTTGATCCAAAATATCAAGTAATTGTAAATCAAAATGGTGATTTAAATTATAGAGATTTTGTTCAAAATAATTAATAATAAATAAAAAAATATCAATTAATTTTTATAAAAAAATTGGTATTTTTTTATAAAGAAAATTTAAAAATTTTTATATATAGCAAAAATATTTTATAATATTCCTAGGGGATAAATTATGATTCAATGCTGATGTACTAAAAACATGATTATCAATAAATCTTATATGTTTAATAATGTAAACATATATAATTTTTAGTAGCAGACTTCATATTATAATTATTAATATCATTAAACTATTGATTTGATTTAAAGAGGAGTTTGCATACTCCTCTTTTTTATTTCCTAAAATTATATTTATAAAGAAAGGTTTTATATGTTTAACTATGTTTTAAAAAGAATAGGGTTTTCTATCTTAGCACTTTTTATATTGATTACACTTATTTTCTTTTTAGCACAATTGTTACCAACATGACCAATAGTTAAAGGCAACCAAGAATCTATGGAAGACTTTTATAGAAGACTTGCAGGTTATGGGTTGTTAGATAATGTTTTTGTTCAATATGGTAGATTTTGAAAACAATGGCTTGGAGAAGGTAAATTTGGACAATATTTTAGTATGCCAAGTACAACAATACCAGAAGCATATGCAAAGGTTATGCCTTATACCATTATCATTGCTGGTATATCATTTGTTATTGGTGTTATTGTTGGAGTTATATTAGGAATAACTGCAGCAATATATAGAGGTAAATGACAAGATACATTCATAAATATTATTTCTGTATTGTTTATATCAATACCATCATTTGTTTTAGCATCATTCTTCTCAAGATGGGCTTCTGAATCTGGTTGAAAGATATCATTCCCAGCTATTGATTCAGCTAGTTTTGATGTTGCAACTGTATTGCAAACCTCAGTTCTACCAATAAGTTCTTTAGCAATTTCTATTGCACCACCATTGGTGTACTATACAAGAAATGAAATGGTTGAAGTTTTAAGTCAGGATTATATAAAGACTGCACTTGCAAAAGGAGTTTCATATAATACTGTGATTTTTAAACATGGTCTTAGAAATTGTTTAGTTCCAATAGTTTCAATTTGTACACCAACATTTTTAATTGTTATTGGTGGTTCAATTATTATTGAAAACTTCTTTAGTGTTCCTGGAATTGCACAAAAACTTGTAGAAGCTGTTCAAAAGAAAGAAATATATTTATTAATGTATAATGCTTTGGTGATATCAGGTATTTATTTCCTTTTAGAAATATTAGCTGATATATCATATACATTTATTGATCCACGTATTAAATTAGCAAGTGCAAACTCAGTAAGTGTATTTGCAATTATGAATAATTACTTTTGTAGAAAAAATGAAATTAGTAATTTAAATAAGTGAATCAAAAATAATGTATTTGAAGTTGAATACAATTCACAATTACATAAAGAAATAATTTCTAAAGATTTAATAAATTATAGAAAAAAAACAATAACCCTAAATGATCAAATAGTTCAATCACTATCTTTAGATAAAAATAATAAATATTTTATTTATATGGGTTCTAAATATAAAGTTCAATATATTAAATCTTCTAACATAAATTTAGATAGTAAAGGAAAGGAGTAATTATAGTATGACATCTTCAAAAAATTCTATTGATGTAAATCATGGATTAGAACATATAGATGCTTCAAAGTTTAAATTTGCTAAATCTTTTGGCGATACAAGACTAGATCAAATAGTTGGTAAACCATCTACTTATTTAAAAGATGTAGTAAAAAGATTTATTAAAAATCCTTGAGCTATGATTTTCCTTGCTTTGTTTATTATTATTGTTTTATTTATAATAATTGTTCCATTAACATCAAAATATAAAGTTGATACTGCTGTTTCTGCAAGCAACTGAGCTTTTAATTTAAGACCAAGATGACCAGGTGGAGTTATAAATGGATACTATGAAAAATTATTAAATAATACTGAGTATGAAAATATTAAAAATATACCTGGATTTATTATTGAGGATCTTGGAACATTTGGTCCACAACATAGATTGATTGTTAACCCTTATGTCTTAGATGATTTAAAGAATGTATATCCTTTATTTGGTACAGATGCTAGAGGGATTGATATATGAACAAAAACATGAGTAGCTGCTGGAAATTCATTATTGGTAGCAGTTGGTGTTGCTTTAGTTTCAATTATAATTGGAGCAGTATATGGTTCAATATCTGGTGCATTTGCTGGTAGATGACCTGATACTATTTTGATGAGAATTATTGAAATACTTTCTGGAATACCAACTATATTATGACTGTTATTGCTAGGTATAATATTTTCAACAGATGGTTCTTCACTTAATTTACAAGCATTATTTACTGCTTTAATATCAATTATGTGAATGGGGCCTGCATCACTTACTAGAATGTATATAATGAAATCAAAAGATGCTGAATATGTTCAAGCTGTTAGAACACTAGGTGGTTCACAAGCAAGAATTATATTTGTTCATATGTTACCTAATATATCAGGAAGATTATTAGTAAGATTTGTTCATATTATTCCATCAGTTATTTTCTTTGAATCAACACTTGTTTATCTTGGTTTAAAGGACTCAACAGAATTAGGATTAGGAACTGCAATTAATGATGGTAATAGTATCACAGAGTATATTGCACCTTTACTTTTACCTGCACTTATTTTAGTAGGTTTAACTTTATCTGCTCAAATTGTAGCAAATGCACTTAATGATGCAGTTGATCCAAGAGTAGATGCAAGAAAGTAGGTTTTATGATGAATAGAACTGATAAAAAAAATAATAAATTTTTAAATTTTTTATGTGACAAGTATTTTTATAATATTAACAATTATAAGGTTGAAGAACATCCAGAATTTATTGTTGATATGGAAAATGTAAATGTATCATTTAAAAATAAAGCAGGTATTATACATGCAGTTAGAGATGTATCTATAAAAGTTAAGCGTGGTGAAATTATTGGTATAGTAGGTGAATCTGGTAGTGGTAAATCAGTGACTGTAAAATCATTAATTGGTTTTAATGGAAAATGTATTACTACTGCAGATGCATTACAATTTAAGGATTTTAACTTATCTCAAGTTAAGTATGAAAGATTATGAAAACATGTAAGAGGTAGTAAGATTGCTTATATTCCTCAAGACCCTTTACTTTCTTTAAACCCAACAAAAAGAATTGGTGAACAAGTTATAGAGTCAATACTTATTACTAAAAAAAGAAAATTACAACAAAAACTTTTAGACTTAAAACAAAAATTACACAGTGAATTAAAAACTGTAACAAATGATAAAAAAAGTGTTTTAAAACAAGAATACAATAAAGAAAAACAAACTTTAATTCATCAATATAGAGAGTCTATTAAAAAACATAATGTTAATGCTGAACTTTTCAGAGTGTTGGACTTTATTGGTATAAAAAATATATCTGAACGTGTAAAAGATTATCCTCATGAATTTTCAGGAGGAATGAGACAAAGAATTGTTATAGCAATGGCAATAGTAAGTGAACCTGATTTGATAATTGCAGATGAACCTACTACTGCTCTTGATGTTACTATTCAAGCAAAAGTTTTGGATTTAATTAAAAAATTAAGAGATGAGCTTAATATTACAGTTATTTTAATTTCACATAATATAGGTTTAGTAGCTAACTTTTGTGACTTCATTTATGTAATGTATGCTGGTAAAATTGTTGAGCAAGGACTAATAAAAGAAATTTTTACAAATCCAAGACATCCATATACATGAGCTTTAATTTGTTCTATACCAGATAGTAATAGCGATCAAGAATTAGCATCTATTCCTGGTACACCTCCAAATTTAATTATTCCACCAATTGGTGATGCATTTGCCCCTAGAAATAAATATGCATTAGAAATTGATTTTGAAAAACAACCACCAATGTTTAATGTAGGAAATTCATTGACACACAAAGCAGCAACATGATTGCTTCATAAAAATTCTCCAATGAAAAACATTCCAGATGAAGTTATGAAAAAATTATCTCTTGCTAAAAAATCTTTAGAAATTAAAGAAAAAAATAAAAAGGAAAATAGTATTAAGAAAGGATAGTGAAATAAAATGAATAAAAATTCTTTGATTGCTGAAAAGCAAATAAAAGCAGTTTCTAAACCTTTTCAAAATACTAAAGAAAAGCCTCTATTAAGTGTTAAAGATCTGAACATGATTTTTAGAGTCAGAGGTGCTTATAAAAAAGTTCTTGATAATATTTCTTTTGATGTAAATAAAGGAGATTTTTTTGGGATTATTGGTGAATCTGGTAGTGGTAAAACAACTACAGGTAAAGTAATAATTAAGTTACATCAAGCTTCTGGTGGTGTTATTGAATTTGATAATGAATTAATTTCTCAACAAAGACTTTCTATTAGTAAGAAAAGATGAATGCATAAAAACATTCAAATGATTTTTCAAGATCCAATGTCATCAATGGATCCAATCAAAAATGTTTTAAAAACTGTGTCTGAACCACTTGTTATAAATGGGATTGTTCAAAAAGAGTCTATAGAATTCATTAAAAAAATTAATATTATTAAAAAATATTTTAAATATACTTTTCAAAAAGCTAATAAGGAAAATTTATTAAGTTTTAAAAAGGACTATTTTGAATCATTAATTAATATTTATAAAAAATGAACAAATAATTTAATTAATTATAATTTGGATGAAGTTGAAAATTTATTCAGTGCTTCTGAAGTAGTAGATTCTATTTTGAGTGATTTATTAGATGACCTACAATTGAATATGGAAAAAACATATGTTTTTACAAAAAAACAAATGGATTTAATAGATTCAAATATTAATAAATATAATGAAGGTAAGTTAGATCAAATTGATATTGAATTGTATAAGGCTTCAACACAATTAAAGCAAGTGAAAAACTTAAAGAATAAATCAGCCTACTACATTCAATTGAATAATGATAAAAATAAATTATCTAATTTTATAAATGAATTTGAAAATGATTTTTATTCAAAATATTTAGTTGATAATAAAAATTATTTTAAAGTTTTAAGAGCAAAAATTATTTCTAATATAAAATCTTTTAAGCAAGAAAAATTATTATCTAAAGATAATTTTCTATATTTGTATTATTTACTTCAAGAATATTCATATCGTGAATCAAAGAATATTTTAAATTCATTAACAAATGAATTTAAATATTTAAACGCTAAAGAGATTGATTCTTTAGTAGCAGATGTTGAAGAATATAGAGTAAATAAATACAATTCTATTTTGACAGATTTATTAAATAAGAAAAATGAATTTGATAAATCAAATATGAACAAAAAAATTGAATTAATCAAATCACTTGATAATATTAATGATTTTGTAGACAAAGTAAAAGTTGAATCAAAGCAAAAATTTATTATTGATTCATCAGAAATATACATGTTATTAAAATCTGAATATAGTAAATTATCAAACAAAACATTAGATACTTTTTTAGTAGAACTTGCAACACACAAAAGTAAATTAGAAGATTTTAATATTAAAATTAATGATGAAAAAATAAAAATTAGATCAAATAAAAGTACTAGTTTAGAAAAATGAAAAAAAGATTATTTTAATGCAAAAGAGAACTATAAAAGTGTTGCAGAAAAAAGAAATAAAATTATTTTAGATTGAAAGAAAACAGAATCAGATAATAAAGTTAATTATCAAAATAGAGCAAAAGAAATTAAAGAAATTATAAAAAATTCTAAAGAAGCAAAAAAGGCATTTAAAGCTGCTATTGTGGAATTCTTAGATAAGTTTTCTGAAAAAGAAATGTTAAATACTAAATCATTTTTTGAAAAAATAAAAAAATGAAATTACATAAGAGTAATTAGAAAATCACTTAATCCAAAATGAAAAACTCAAAAAATAATTAATTATCAATATAGAAATGCTTTTAGTAGTTTTAGAATTGTTACTTTATTACATGATTCTCGCTCTATATTTTCATGAATTTGATATTTCTGAATTTTGAAAATAATAACTGTTAATAAAGTTTATAATGCATTAACAAGTGTTGGTTTAAAACATGAGCATGCTTATAGATATCCTCATGAATTTTCTGGTGGTCAAAGACAAAGAATTGTTATTGCTAGAGCATTAATAACTAAACCAAAGCTTATAATTGCTGATGAACCAATTTCAGCTCTTGATGTTTCTATTCAATCACAAGTTATTAATATTATGAAAAAATTAGCTAAAGATCATGGTGTCACTTTCTTATTTATAGCACATGATTTATCAATGGTGTCTTATGCATGTAATAAAGTAATTATTATGCATAATGGTAAAATTGTTGAAAAAGGTGATGCTTCAAGCATTTTTAAAAATCCTATTCATCCTTATACTAAAACATTATTTAATGCAGCACCAGAATTATCTAAAATACATGTAGATTTAGCTTCTTTTGATGAAGAAATGACATATGATAAAAGTTATGGACCACTTAATCAACCTAAGTTTGAATTAGTAAATGGGAAACAAAATCATCAAGTTCTTGCAACTCCTGACCAAATTAAAGAGTGATTAAAAAAGTAGTTTTTATTTATGAAGACAGGTCTCAAACAGTATACTAACAATGAAAATAAAAATAATAAAAATGTAAAGAAAGCAGAGAACAAATTTAAACAGTATAAATACACTTCTGGTTGAGTTGCATTATCAATAATATCTATTGTATATGTAGTGATAAGTTTAATTGGAATATATGTTACTAAATTAGTTTGATACAATTCACTTTCAATAGCATCAGGTGTTTGTTTTTGTTTAAATGTCTTTTGATTAATATCTAGACAAAAATTTAATTTAAAAATTAGATGGACTATTTTGAAATATTATAGAAAACTAAAACTTGATAATATTGTTTTTTTTGGATCGCAAAATAAAGAAGATTTTGCTTACAATCATGTAGAAAATGAAGAAGAATTTTCTGAATTTTTAGATGAAAAAATTAAAAGAAGTAAAATTGCCTTTTGACTTTCTTTTACATTTTATGGTCTTTTGTTAGTTGCTTTTATATTTGTTGCAATATTTGTAAAATAATAAAATTTTATAAAGATTATTCTTGTTAATTTAGAATAATCTTTTTATTTTTATGAATATTAAAAGATATAATATAGAATATTATTAGTACACAGTATTTGTTATTAACTATCTATAATATGTAATAATATTATAAATTTTTTATTTTTTTATATATAATAATATGGTATGTGTTTTGGGAGATGTTATGCAAAAAACTACTTTTGTTAAAAAAGAACAAGCATTATCAAATAAGAAGTGATACATAATCGATGCAACTGATAAAATTTTGGGTAGATTGGCTGTTGAGGTAGCTAATTTGTTACGTGGTAAAAATAAACCTGATTTTACACCAAATGTTGATTGTGGGGATAATGTAATTATTATTAATTCAAATAAAATAAGAGTTAGTAGTGATAAAGATCAAAAAGAATTTAGATACAATCATTCAGGTTATATTGGTGGATTAAGAAAAAGAAGTGTTGGTGAAATGATAGAAAAATATTCTGATGAATTAATCTATGAAGCAGTTGAAGGAATGTTGCCAAAAAATAGATTATCTAGACAGTTAATCAAAAAATTACACATTTATAAAAATGCAGTTCACAAACATGAAGCACAAAAACCTCAAGAATATGAATTAGGAAAATTAGGTAAATAGTATGAGTAAAGTTGAATATAAAGGTTTAGGAAGAAGAAAATCATCAGTAGCTAAAGTAAAATTAGTCCCAGGATCTGGAAAAATATCAATTAATGGTAGAAAGCCAGAAGAATACTTTCCAAATGCTTTAGTAATTCAAGATATGGAACAACCACTTGTTTTAACTGAAACTAAAAGCAGTTATGATGTTATGGTAAATGTTGAAGGTGGCGGATTTACAGGTCAAGCAGGTGCAATTAGATTAGCTATTGCTCGAGCTTTGATAGTTGCAAATGAAGAATTCAAAAAAACTTTAAAATCTCAAAAATTATTAACTAGAGATTCTAGAGTTAAAGAAAGAAAAAAATATGGTCTTTATGGTGCAAGAAGAAGTCCTCAATTTACAAAACGTTAATTTATTATTTATTTATACACTTTTTAGTTTTTCTAAAAAGTGTATTTTATTTAATAATTTAATTACTAAAATATAATTTTAAATTTTATATACAATATATGTATTGTATGTTGGAGAGAATATGAACATTACAAAACCTAGAGGAACAAACGATATTTTTGGATTAGATTTAGATAATTTTAATCATGTTGTAAACATTTTAAAGATTATTGCAAAATTTTATAATTATAGTGAAATTATTACACCAATGTTTGAACATAAAGAATTATTTATTAGAAATATAGGTGAAACATCTGATATTGTTACTAAAGAATTTTATGATTTCAAAGATAAGGGAAATAGAGAAATTGTATTAAGACCAGAAGGAACAGTTTCTGTAATAAGAAGTGTAATTGAAAACAAAATGTTGTCTAAAATGCCTTTACCATTAAAATTGTATTACATTGGTCCAATGTTTAGATATGAAAGACCACAAAATGGAAGAAGTAGACAATTTCATCAATTTGGAATTGAAAATATTGGAATAAAGAATGTCTATAATCAAATAGAAATACTATTAATGAGTAAAATGGTATTAGACTTATTAAAAATTAAAAATTATAAATTAAAAATTAATTATATTGGTACATTTGATACTAGAAAAAAATGAATTGATGATTTAAAAAATTATTTTACTAAGCATATTGATGAATTATCTGATGATTCAAAAAATAGAGTAACAAAAAATCCATTAAGAATTCTTGATGATAAAATTGATTCTAAAAAAAATGTTGTAATCAATGCACCAAAAATTGACAAATATTTAACAGATGAAGAAAAAAATGAAATTGATTTTATTAAACACTCATTGGATGTACTTCATATTGAATATGAATTTGATTCAACTATGGTTAGAGGTTTAGATTATTATTTTGGTTTGGTATTTGAATATATTAGCACTTCAAAAGAATTAAGTGAAAATACAATAATTGGTGGAGGAAGATATAGTAAGTTAGTTGGTGAACTTGGTGGACAAGATACTGACTGTATGGGATTTGCTTTAGGAATAGAAAGATTAGTTTCAGCATATATTGCTGAAAATCAAAATGTTTCTTCAAAACAATTAGACATTTATATAGCCTCATTTGGAAACACAAAATTAAATACACTTAACCTTTCTGATGCTTTAAGAAAAAGTGGTTTTAGTGTAGATAGTAATTTATCTTTAGATAAATTAGATAAACACTTTAAATATGCATCAAAACTAAACCCAAAAAAAATATTAATTTTTGGAGATAAAGAAAAAGATGCTGGAATAGTTTTAATAAAAGATCAGGACACAAAAAAAGAAATTAGCATAAAAATTACAGAATTAATTAATTATTTAAAAGATAATTTATAAAGGGGATATATCATGAAAAATTATTTATATTGCAATGGTATTTCTGAAAAGCATTTAGGCAAAGAAGTAGTATTGAATGGATGAGTTAAAAAAAATAGAAAACTTGGTTCAATTATTTTTATGGATATTTATGATAGAACAGGAATTGTACAAGTTGTAATTAATGAAAAAAATAAGTTTTTTCAGCAAGCTCTTTCTATTACAAAGGAGTCAGTTGTTTCTATTAAAGGTAAAGTAGTTCTTAGAAGTAATCCCAATAAAGAGTTAAGCACTGGATTGTATGAAATAGAATTAGATAGTATTATTTTGCATTCAAAGTCACTTACTCCTCCTTTTTTAATTCAAGAAAATACAGATGGCCTTGAGGATATAAGATTAAAATATAGATATTTAGATTTAAGAAGACCAAATATTCAAAAAAATATTATTTTTAGATCTAAGGTAATTCATGCATTAAGAACATTTTTAATTGATAATGATTTTATTGAAATTGAAACACCTATTTTGTCAAAACAAACACCAGAAGGTGCAAGAGATTATATTGTGCCTACTAGATCTAAAAAATTTTATGCTCTGCCTCAATCACCACAAATATACAAACAGTTATTAATGGTGAGTGGATTTTTAAGATATTTTCAAGTTGCTAAATGTTTTAGAGATGAAGACTTAAGAGCAGATAGACAACCTGAATTTACTCAATTAGATATTGAGACATCTTTCTTTAAACAAGAAGATATAATGGAATTAATAGAAAATTTGATGGTACATGTTTTTAAAACTGTTATGAATGTTAATTTAACTATTCCATTTCAAAGAATAGATTATACATATGCTATGGAAAATTATGGATGTGATAAACCAGATTTGAGATATGGAATGAAAATTTTAGATGTATCAAAATATTTTATTTCTACTAAATTTAAAGTTTTTTCTAATTCATTAAATGAATCTAAAACAATTAGAGCTATTATTGTAGACGAAATTGAATTATCAAAAAATCAAGTTAGTCAGCTTGAAAAATTTGCAATTGATAATAATGCAAAAGGTTTGGCATGATTATATTTTGATGGAAATAAAAATAAATCAGGATCAATTGCAAATATAGTAGAAGAAGAAATTATTAAATCAATTTTTAATGATAATAAAATTAAAACAGGAACTATATTGTTTGTTGCAGATAAAAAAGATGTTGCTTTGAGTGCTTTAGGAGCAATAAGAGTTGAAACTGCAAAAATGATAAATATTAAATATGAAAAAGATTTTGCTTTCTGTTGAGTTGTAAACTGACCTTTATTTGAATATAGTGAAGAAGAAAAAAAGTATGTTTCTGCACATCATCCTTTCACAAGTCCTACATTAGACACAATTGATACTTTTGATAAAGATCCTAAAAATGCAAAGGCACAATCATATGATATAGTTTTAAATGGTTTTGAAATTGGTGGTGGTTCTATTAGAATTCATGATCATCAAGTTCAATCAAGAGTATTTAGATATCTTGGTTTATCAAATGATCAAATTAAAGAAAAATTTGGTTTCTTATTAAATGCGTTTAATTATGGTGTGCCTCCACATGGTGGAATAGCTTTAGGACTTGATAGATTTATAATGATATTATCTAATTCAAGTAATATTAGAGAAATTATAGCATTTCCAAAAAATTCATCAGGATATGATTTAATGATGGAAACACCATCTAATGTAGATGAAGAATCTTTAAAAGAATTATTCATAAAAAGAGTTTAGTAATTAAATATAAAATCGATTATATTAATTTTATAAATAAGTTGATATTCATAATCTATAAATGATTATGAATATTTTTTTATAAACACAAAAATTATTAACACAAATTAAATATTTTTATAGCAATTTTTATTGTGATAAAAATATTTATAAAAATTAATTAAAATTTAGAGATAAATTTATTATGACTTAAGTAAAATAATTAAGTTGTTTTTATTATATAAAACATTCAATTAATATATAATTCTTATATTGGTTAGGGGTATAAATTATGATAATGAATCAGAATGTTGTTACTATACAATTGGATTCAATTTTGTGATTATTAATTTTAGTTGGAATTTTAGTTTCAATAGGAATAATTGTTTCAATTTATAAATTTATTGCATACAGAAGAATTAGTATTGTTTCAAAAAAAATAGATTATTTAGTAGAAGATTTAATTTATAAAACAGAATATTTAACACCAGCAGTAGAATCTATAGTTAAATTATCTAATTATATTGACATTATTGAAGGTGTAGTAAAACAAAATGCAGAATCAGTATTAAAATATGTTACTGAAAATAAAGAGTCTGCAGTTAACATTTCAAAACAGTTAAAAGAAGTTATTAGAGAAAAGAAATAATAAATATGGGTTATATTAAAAATGCCTTATTGTTAATTGTTTTAAGTTATTCACATTCAATTTTGAATACAAAATCTAAAGATGTTTTAAGAAATATTGTAAATTTGAAACTAAAAAAATATAAAAATGAATTTGAAAATATTTCTAATTTTATAGATTATTGTCTTGATGACCCAAAACCGATTCAAAATAATGATATTGATTTCCAATATATAGAAAAATTTGATTTAAATAATAAATCAAAGAAAATGTTTGATTCAATTAATAATATAAAAGAATTTGAATTAGAAAATGATATTGAAGAAATAGTTGATAGTCATAAAAAAATAAGTAAGAAAGGCAAAAATAAACATGTCAAATAAAGATTCTAAAGAGTATATTACTGTTAAGGGTGCTAGAGAAAATAATCTTAAAAATATTGATATTAAAATTCCAAAGAACAAATTGGTTGTAATCACAGGTTTATCTGGTAGTGGTAAATCTTCTTTGGCTTTTGACACAATTTATGCAGAAGGTCAAAGAAGATATTTAGAATCTCTTTCTTCATATGCTCGTCAGTTTTTAGGAGGTAATGAAAAACCAGATGTTGATTCAATTGAAGGGCTTTCTCCAGCAATTTCAATAGACCAAAAAACTACATCACATAATCCAAGATCAACTGTTGGTACAGTAACAGAAATTTATGATTATTTTAGATTACTTTATGCAAGAATAGGTAAACCTTTTTGTATAAATGGTCATGGATTAATATCAACAATTACTATAAAACAAATTGTTGATAATATTTTTAGTTTTAATGAGGGTGATAAAATACAAATATTATCTCCAATCATTAAACAAGAAAAAGGTACTTTCAAAAATAAAATTGAAGAGTTAAAAAGACGAGGTTATTTAAGGGTTAGAATTGATTCAAATATATTATCACTTGATGATGAAATAGATTTAGATAAAAATAAAAAACATACTATAGATTTAATAATAGATAGAATAATTTTAAATAAAGACAATCCTACTAGAAGTAGAATTTATGATGCTGTTGAAAAAGCTTCAAAAGAATCTGATGGTAAAATTTTAGTAATTATAAATAATGAAGAATTATATTTTAGTCAAAACCATTCCTGTGATGTTTGTGGATTTTCTATTCCAAATCTTGAACCTAGATTATTTTCTTTTAATTCACCAATTGGTGCATGTAAATATTGTAATGGACTAGGTTTTACTTATGAACCTGATGTAAATAAAATAGTACCAGATCAAAATCTTTCAATTAATCAAGGAGCTATTGCTTATTATAAAAATGTTATGGAAGACCCAACATATGATTTAAAGAAAACATTATCATTATTAAATCACTTTAATATTAATCTAGATAAACCTTTTAAAGATTTGACTAAAGAAGAAAAGCAAGTTGTTTTTCATGGCAGTGATGAAGCTATTGAATATATAATTGAAGCAAAAGATGGAAGAAAAAGAGAAGCATATGGAACAATTGAAGGAATAGCTGATTTAATTAAAAGAAGATATCATGAAACTTCAAGTGAATATGCAAGAGAATTTTATAATAAATTTATGTCAAATATTGATTGCCATGTCTGCAATGGAAAGAAATTATCACCAGAAGCTTTAGCTGTAAAAATTAATGATACAAACATCATTGATTTAACAGAATTTAATATTTCAAAAGCAATTAATTTTTTCTTAAATTTAAAATTAGATGAATCAGATGCAAAAATTGCTAATCTTGCATTAAAAGAAATTGTTAATAGATTATCTTTTCTTGAAAATGTTGGATTAAATTATTTAACATTATCAAGAAGTGCATCTACATTAAGTGGTGGAGAATCACAAAGAATTCGTTTAGCAACACAGATTGGTTCATCTTTAACAGGAGTATTATATGTTTTAGATGAACCTTCAATTGGTTTGCATCAAAAAGATAATGAAAAATTAATTGATACTCTTAAGAAAATGAGAGATCTTGGAAATACACTACTTGTTGTTGAACATGATGAAGAAACAATGAGAGAATCAGATTTTTTAATTGATATAGGACCAGGAGCTGGAAGTTATGGGGGAGAACTTGTAGCATGTGGAACCATTAAAGATGTTGTAAAAATTGAAAAATCTATTACAGGTCAGTATCTAAGTGGAAAGAAAAGGATTGATGTTCCTAAAAAAAGACGTGGGGGAAATGGTAAAGTATTAGAAATAGTTGGTGCAAAAGGAAATAATTTAAAAAATATTGATGTTAAATTTCCATTAGGAAAATTTATTGCAGTAACTGGAGTTAGTGGAAGTGGCAAATCAACCCTTGTTAATGAAACTCTTGTAAAAGGTATTGAAAAGAAACTTTTAAATCCTTTTATAGTACCAAAAGAATATAAAACAATAAAAGGTGTTGAATTTATAGATAAAATTGTTAAAGTTTCTCAAGATCCAATTGGTAGAACACCACGTAGTAATCCAGCAACATATGTTTCTGTTTTTGATGATATCAGAGAGTTATTTGCAAGAACAAATGAAGCAAAAGCAAGAGGTTATGAAAAAGGAAGATTTTCTTTCAATGTTAAAGGTGGAAGATGTGAAAATTGTTGTGGTGATGGATTAATAAAAATAGAAATGCATTTTTTGCCAGATGTGTATGTTAAGTGTACTGAATGTGATGGTAAAAAATATAATGAAGAAACTTTGCAAGTTTTATACAAAGGAAGATCAATTTATGATGTATTAGAAATGACAATTGATGAAGCCATCAAATTCTTTTATGAAAATCCTGAGATTAAAAGAAAATTGGATTTAATGGCTGATGTTGGTTTAAATTATTTAAAACTTGGGACATCTTCAACTCATTTATCTGGTGGAGAAGCTCAAAGAATTAAATTGGCAAAATACCTTCAAAAAAGACCTACAGGTAGAACGGTTTATGTATTGGATGAACCTTCAACTGGATTGCATATTCATGATATTTCAAAATTAATAGAAGTATTAAACCATATTGTAAATCATGGCGATACAGTTATAATAGTTGAACATAATTTGGATATGATTAAAGTTGCAGATTATGTAATTGACTTAGGTCCAGATGGAGGAGATGGTGGGGGAAAACTGATAGCATCTGGTACACCAGAACAAATTTCTGAAAAGAAAAATATTTCATATACAGGTCAATTTTTAGATAAAATTCTTTAAAGTAACTAATTCAAATATAAAATTGTAGTTGTGTTTTTTTACAAACTATTAATAATAAGTATGATATTATTATAAATGCTGTATATATCAAATCTATGCAGCTTCAACCGCTCTTAATAGGTTTTTAAATTTTTTAGTTTTCTAAATCTAAAAATACCTTATCTAGGCGAGTCTAAGTATTACATGGAGGATATAGTATGTTTGCAATCTTTATAACTGGTGGAAAACAGTATGAGGTTAAAAAAGGTGATACTATATATGTTGAAAAATTAGAAGCTAAAGAAGGAACAGTAGTTTCTTTTGATAAAGTTCTAATGGTTAATGCTAATTACGGAACTCCTTTTGTTAAAAATGCAAAAGTTTCATGTAAAGTTGAAAAACATGGAAAACAAAAAAAGATTAGTATTATTAAACATAAAAGATATTCACGTTACCTTAAAAGACAAGGTCATAGACAACCTTATACAAAACTTGTAGTAACTAGTATCGAAGTTAAATAATAATGATTAAAATTGATTTTTATAGTAATGGTTTTATAGTTAAAGATCATGCTAATTATAATAAATGTGGAAATGATATTGTTTGTGCTGGTGTAAGCGCAATCATTATGGGCTCTCTTACATGATTTGATGAAAATGATATTATTGATTGTATTGTTGATGAAAAAATACCAATCATAAAAATTGTTGTAAAATTAAATAACAAAAATGAAATTGCACTTAGTGTCATTTTTAATCAAATAAATGAAGTTAATAAGAGTTATAAAAACTATATTAACTTAAACAAATATAATGAAGAATTGTAGAAAGGAAGTTGACTATGATGTGAAATAATTTCAAATTAAATTTGCAATTTTTTGCTAGTAAAAAAGGGGTTGGTTCTACAAAAAATGGTAGAGATTCTAATCCTAAATATTTAGGTGCAAAAAAATCTGATGGTGAATGAGCAAAATCAGGTCAAATTATTTACAGACAAAGAGGAAATAGAATCCATCCTGGTAAAAATGTTGGTCAAGGAAAAGACCATACTCTTTATGCAAAAGTTGATGGGGTTGTAAAATATACTATGTTTGGTGAAAATAAAACTAAAGTAAGTATTATTGCTACTTCTTCAAAATAATTTTATAATTAGATATATTTATAGGTATGAAAATGGAAACACAACAAATTAAAAAAGAAAGAAAAAAATTTAAAAAATCTCTTGCACTATTTGTATTAGGTTATTTATTTTTTGCCTTGGTACTAATTGCTGGATGTGTTTTAATAGGTGTTGGTTATAAAAGTTTTGTAGCTTATGATAATCTGCTTCAATATTGATTAAGTCATGGTGGAACATGAAGTAATTTTCATGAACAATTAGCAAATTATAATAATAATCTTGTTGGTGCCAATGAATGAGGAGCAAAAGCAAGTATTGATTTATTTGCCCCTGGAATTACATTACTAATTGTTGGTGCAATTGGCATTATTGTTCTTATTATTTTCCATTTTAAAAAACCAAAAATTAATGAATAAAATCAACTTAATAAATAAGTTGATTTTTTTATACTAAATTTTCTAGAAATTCTATTAGATTTAATATACCTGGAAAGATTAATGTAATTTCTTTTCCATGTTTTTTTAAAACATCATAAGAAATCTTTTTATTTTTAAATGTTTTAAACAAATACTTAAGTTGATCACAATTGATTGCTATTGTTGAATCAATATTGAAAAAATGAATAATTAAAAAACTTATAGATCCCATTTCATGAATTTTAAATAAGTATTTTAATTGGTGTTCTTTGAATAATGAAAAGCTAAAATAATTTTTTGTAGTTTGTTTTGATTCAAACTCAACATGCTTAGTTTTAAATAAACCAAAATAATCTACTTTAGATTTTTCCTTTAAATATCCTGTTACAAAATTATTGTTTATTTCTTTTATTGATATTGGTAGATTTCTTTTTTCAAAAGATCCAATATTATTGCTATTATAATAACTTATTGTTTTATTAATTAATTCTTCAATGTACATTCCTCTATTTTTCATAAATGCTCCTACATTTATAAAAACGAAAAAAAATCTTGTTTTTATATTTTTTATTTAAAACAATTAAAAAAATATAATTAAAAGAAATTATAATTCTAATGTGATTGAATTAAATTATTTACAAGATTTATAGTTTAATTAGTATATAAAATTAATAACTTAAAAAATAAAATTATTATAGGTATTTGCATGACAATTAATTTAAAAGAAATTTTGGAATTACAAAGAGAATTAGATTTTAATATTGAAACTAAACATAATATCAATAAAGATGATGTTGTAAATAAAAAGAAATTAGCATTTGTAGTTGAATTATGTGAAATGATAAATGTTAATAGATGTTTTAAATTTTGAAGTGTTAAAAATAATTATGATAGAGAAAAATTGGGTGATGAATTTGTTGATTGTTTGCATTTTATTTTGTCTTTATCACTTTATTATAAAATGGAAAAAACTGAATTTAATATTTTGGAAAATAATTATGATAAAGATCAACTAACAGATAAAATATTGGATTTAATTAAAGTATCTACAAATATTAATGATGCACATGATTGTGAAGTAATTATTATTAAATTATTTGAATTGTGTAAAACATTTGATTTCACTTGGAAAGACATTATTGATTTTTATAAAAAGAAAAATGATATTAATCATCAACGACAAAAGGATAATTATTAGTAGTATGAGAAAAAAATTACTTCATAGCTACAAAATAAATATTAATAATGATGAATATTTATGCTTTATTAAAGTATATGAAAATATGAAATCATTAAAGATTAAAGTCACAAATGATTTAGAAATACATGTTCATGTACCGCCTAAAATTTCTATTGATTTAGTTAAGGGATTTGTAAATAATAATCTTTTAGAAATTAAAAAAATAATAGATAAAAAAAGTGCTAGTAAATTTTATAACCCTAATAACAATTTAATTTCATTATTTGGAAAAGAACATAATTTAATAACAAAAAATCATAGTGGTAATGAAAAGTATGTTATTGGATATAAAACAGTTACTTTGTATTTAAAGAATGAATCAAATAAAGTTAAATTAATAAAAAAACTATTTAAAAATGAATCTCAAAAGTATACTACTAATAGAGCATTTGAATTAGCCAAAATATATGGTTTTAATGTTGAAAAAATAAATATAAAATGAATGGTTGGTTGCTGAGGCAATTGCAGAAAATCTTTGAAACTAATAAATTTTTCTTCCCGTTTAATTACATTCCCAAAAGAAATAATTGACTATGTAATTATTCATGAATTATGTCATTTGATTGAAGCAAATCATTCAGAAAGATTTTGATCACTAGTTTCAAAAATATACCCAAATTATAAACAAGCTAGACAGTATCTTAAAAATTTTTAATAGTTTAATTAAAAGATATTATTTTTAGTAAAATTTTTATATTCTTTGAAAGATAGAATTAAGGAGAAAATTTATGTCTCAAGATAAAAATATTGTTTTAATTGATGAATTTAAAAAGAACATTTCTTCAATTAAGAATCCAAATGTACTAATAGAGGAAAAAAATATTTTTAATAAAAAATTTTTAGTTCCATTATATGATGAATTAAAAAAAGTTGATGTTACTCACAAAAAAGAACTTGGAATTAGGATAAATAATTATAAAAAAATGATTGATGATATTGTTGAAGAAAGATTGAATAATATTGAATTTGAAAAACTTAACTCTATTAAATCAGAATTTGATCCTATGATTCCTGCTGACTATTTGCAATCTGGTTCACTTAATCCTGTTCAAATAGTTATAGATCAAATTATAGATTTTTTTGAAAGATTATCTTTTGATATTATTTTTGATAATGAAATAACAACTACTGATTTAAATTTTACTAAGCTAAATATCAAAGATGATCATCCAGCTAGAAGTTTATCTGATACATTTTATATTAGCGATAAAGAATTGTTAAGGGTTCATTGTACATCAGTAACTGTAAAAGTTTTGCAGGAAAAAAATAAGCAATCTGAAATAAAATCAGTTGCTTTTGGGAATGTTTTTAGAAAAGATGATGATGATGCAACTCACTCTCATCAATTTAATCAAATTGACATTGTCTGAGTTAAAGAAGGATTATCAATATCCAATTTGAAATGACTAATTGATGCCTTGATGAAGCATTTATTTAAAAAGAACACAAAAACAAGATTTAGACTTTCACAATTTCCATTTACTGAACCATCTATGGAAGTAGATATATCTTGCTTTGTTTGTGATGGTAAGGGATGTAATGTTTGTAAAAAGACTGGATGAATTGAAATTTTAGGTTCAGGATTACTGCATCCTAATGTTTTAAAAAATGCAGGCATTGATAGTAATAAATTTAGTGGTATTGCTGCAGGACTTGGAATAGATAGAATTGTTATGCTTAAGTATGGAATAAATGACATTAGATATATTTATGAAAATGATTTTAGAATTTTAAAACAATTTAGAGGAAAGTAGTATGTTGTTATCAAGAAAATTATTAGAAAACTTTTTCCCTATTTTTAAGCAAATTAAAAATAGTGATATTGAAAAAACTTTATTATTGATGGGATGTGAAATAGAAAGTAAATATACTTTTGAGAAAGTTAATAATCTTATTGTTGGGTTAATTACTGAAACAAAAAAACACCCCAAATCAAATAAATTAAATTTATGTACTGTAGAAGTAAACAATAAAAAAAGAACTATTGTTTGTGGTGCTGATAATGTTAAACCAGGTGCTAAAGTTATTGTTGCACTTGAAGGTGCTAAAATGATTGATGGTAGGATAATACAATATAAAGAATTACTTGGAATAGTTTCTGAAGGAATGATTTGTGCATATAATGAACTGACTTTAAACACTGAATATATTTCTGATATTGATAAAGACAATATAATTATTTTAGATGACAATGCAAAGTTAAATGATACTGATCCACTTAAGTATATTCATTTTGATGACATAATTTATGATGTTTCAATACCTTCAAATAGAAATGAGTTAAATGGTGTAATTGGTTTAGCTCATGATTTATTGCATATTTTAAAGCCTAATTATAATTTTGATTACAGTTTTGATTTTTCTAATATAAAGAAGAACAAAATTAAGTTGGATATTAATAAGGAAAATGCTCCTTTTTTTGGAACAATAGAAATGTCTAATATGATTCCAACTGAATCATCATGAACTGTAAAATCCTATTTAATGAATTCAGGTGTTAGACCAGTAAATTCAATAGTTGATATAAGTAATTTAGTTATGATTTTAGGTGGTACTCCTGCTCATAGTTATGATAAAGACAAAATAGGAAATATTTTTTCAGTTGAAAAACTAAAGTCTGATAAAAAATATATTGCTTTAGATTCAAAAGAATATATTACTCCAAAAGGATCTTTAATTGTTAAAACTGATAATAAAGATGTTTGTGTGGCAGGGATAATAGGATTACAAAATTCATCAATTACTAATAGTACAAAAAATGTTGTTTTTGAAATTGCAAATTTTAATAATTTAGATATTGCAAATTCAAGTAGAAAAATGAAAATTAGAACTGATGCTTCAATTTTAAATTCAAAAAAAATTCCTATGTGAATAAGAATAAAATCATTTGAAACAATGATTAATTTACTTCAGAGTAGTAAGTCTAAATTTGAAGGAATAAGTTTTACACCATTTAAATTATTAAAAGTAAAAATTAAATTTGATTATAAAAAAATTATTTCTTTACTTGGAATAAAAATGAGTGAAGCTGATGTGAAGAAACATTTAAAAAATTTAGGTTTTGAATTATCAAATAATTATATATTGCCCCCAATTTACAGAGAAGATATAACTACAATTTATGATGTTATAGAAGAATTATTAAAAATTGTTGATGTTAATAAAATGGAATTAAATCCTATTAATAGTACATATGTTAATCCTTTATTAAATAATTTTGAATACAAAAATATTACTAAAACAAATAATTTTTTCATTCATAATGGTTATAGTTTAGTAAAAACTTATAATTTAACATCAGAAGAAAGTAATAAAAAATATAATATTTTTAATGCAAAGAAATTTTATGAAATTATTAATCCAATTTCAAAAGATAAACAATTTTTAAGAAATTCAATTATTGGTCAATTGATAAATGTTTATTCATATAATCAAGCACATAAAAATGAATTAATTCCAATATTTGAATTACAAAAATTAAATTATGATTCAAAAGAGACATATCATCTTTCATTATTATTAACAGATAAAATTTACTTTAATAGTATTAATAAATCATTTATAAAAGTTGATATATTTTATTTAAAATCACTAGTAATTGATTATTTTAAAAATTTCAATCAGAAAATTACATTCAAGGATGAATTTGATATTTATTCAACTACTTTTTTAAAGTCAAATTCACTAGCTGTCTGTAACGATAAAAATGTAATAATAGGTTATTTAGGACAAATTAACCCCAATTATGCAAAAGATTGCAAAATTGATGAACCATTATTTTTTGTAGAAATGAAGATTGGTGAATTAATTAAAAAAGAGGTAGAAAAAAATTTCATTGTAGAAAAAATCACAAGCACAACACATAGTATTATTAGAAGTTTATCTATTATTTTAGTGAATCAAAATGTTACTTCTTTAATTAATTCATTAGAAAAAAATGATGATATTGAATCATATAAAATAATTGATGTATTCAAAATAAATGAAAATGAAATTTCTTATAATGTGCAATTTTCTATAAAAAAGACTAGTGAAAAAATGTCACAAGATGATATAAATATGAGATTTAATAGAATAATTGATTTTTTTGAAAAAGAAAGTTTTAAAATTAAGAAGTAAGAAGTAATAGTTTATTGTTAGGTAAAATATGAATAAGAATTGAATAGTATTTGGATTATCCAATGGTTTGCATTATGCAAAAGAAATTGCTAAAAGAGTAGGTATAGAGTTAGGTGAAGTTAGTGTATCTAAATTTGCTGATGGAGAACTTTTGGTAAAGTCAAAAGTTCCTGTCAGAGGGAAGGATGTATTGATAGTTCAATCAACATCAACACCTGTAAATGATAATTTAATGGAATTGCTAATAGCAATTGATGCTTTAAAGAGAGCATCTGCACAATCAATAATTGCAGTTATCCCATATTATGGTTATGGAAGACAAGATAGAAAAGCAAAAGGTAGAGAACCTATTACATGTAAATTGGTTGCAGATTTCATAATGAAGGCAGGAGCAACAAAAGTAATATTGGTAGATATACATTCAGAACAAACTCAAGGTTTTTTTGATGTACCAGTTGATACATTAACTGCTGCATCAATTTTGATAAATGAATATACAAAAAGAAATGGTTGTGAGAAAAATTTTTGTATAGTGGCACCAGATTATGGAGCTGTTAAAAAAGCTAGAAATATTTCAGAATATTTAGATGTTCAATTAGCAATTGTTGACAAAAGAAGACCAAAACCAAATGTAGTAGAAGTTTCAAACATTCTTGGGGATGTTAGAGGTAAGGATTGTCTATTAATTGATGACATGATTGATACTGGTGGAACAGTTTTATCTTCAGCAAAATTATTGAAAGAAGCTGGATCAAAGAAAGTTGTTATAATGGCAACTCATGGATTATTTTCCAATAATGCAATAGAAAAATTTTATAAGGCATTAGATGATAATATTGTTGATGAATTATATGTTACTGATACGATTATTGAAAACATGTCTATAAAACATAAAAAAATTGTAGTAATTGATTTATCAATATTTTTATCTGAAATTATTGAAGCTCAAATTAAGCACACATCTGTATCAAAAATTTATGATAAATATTGAAATAATGTATGCAACATAAAAAAAATATCAAAGAAATAGTAGTTGTTGAAGGAAAAACTGATTCAGCAAAATTAAAAAAACTTTTTAATGTAAATACAATTGAAACAAATGGATTGTCATTAAATAAGAAAACAATTAATGATATTAAAAAATTATCACAAGAAAATGGTTTAATTTTGTTTTTGGATCCTGATGGTCCTGGAGAAAAGATAAGAAAAAAATTAATTGATATTTTTCCTAATTCTAAAAATTGTTTTATAAACAAAAATGATATTCTTTCAAATAGTAAAAAAATTGGAGTTGCAGAAGCAAGTGATGAATCTATATATAAAGCATTTGATAATATAGTTACTTTTAATGCAATTAATAATTCTATTTCTTGAGAAGAATATTTAAATTTAGAACTTGATAGTAAAAATAAAAGAATTTCTTTATGTAATAAATTGAATATTTCTTATTGTAATAACAAACAATTATTTAAAAGACTTAATATGTTAAATATGTCATATGATGACATTAAAAACATAATTAAACAATCTAATATTTAAAAAACTATTTATGGCAAAAGGTCTAAATAGTTTTTTATTTTTATAACTAACTCACATAAAGATTAATGTTATTTTTTATTATATAATAACTGTAAATAACCAAAGGAAAAAATATGGGAAAAAAATTATTAATATTTAGTGTGACAGCAATTAGTATTTCATCATTAGTTTTAACAAGTGCTATAGCTATTCCTTTATCATTGCAATACAAAAATAATTTTATCAAAGATGATATAAATAATGATCAAACTATACCAGATAATCCAAATAATGAAGGGAATGGAAATAAACCTGTCAATCCAGATGTAAATTTTCCAGATACAAAACCAGATGATAATAAATATTGAGGTGATCCAAATGCTCCAATTGGTGTAACTAGCAAAAGTGATGCATATGGTAAATCATCTGCTGCAAATCCTAATGATAAAGATAATGCAATTTTAATTGCTGAGGGTGGTCCAAGAACAAATATGGAAGGTCAAACAAGAGTATCATCATTGAAAGGTTATATTGTAAATGATAAATATTTAAATATGGCTAAAAGAAGTGTTTCATTAAATTTCTATGATGGAATAGGACCTCATATGGGTACTGGATGAATACTAGATTATAAATTAAGTGATAATGGTTCTTATCCATTAACATGATATTTTGCTACAAATGCTCATGTTGTTTATAATTTGGTAGTTCATAATGATTACAATGGATACAATAGTTATTATAAAGAACATGATGATTTAAGAACAAAAGAATTAAGAATTAGAAAAATTGTTAATCCAGAAGTTGGTTCAAAATATTATGGAGATTCTCAAAGAGAAGCAGCAAATTATAGTCAAGTTACTGTACCAATTGCAAGATACCAAGATTTAGAAGATGGTACAAGAGGATATGTTTATGATGAAAACCCATTAGTTAAAACTGTATTTATTGCAACAGATTTTTTGAAATCAGACCCTTCTGATTATAATAAAGATCCAAGATGAACTAGCAAGAAAGAAACAGCTGATTTTGCAGTAATTGAAGTAACATTTGAAAATGAAAATGATGCAAAATCAATTACAAATGATTATGCTAATTGAAATAAAGATGATCAATTTAAAATGGCTAAATCTTTAATTAGTTCTGAATCTACAATTAAAGAAAATGATTATTATACATTTGGTTTTCCTAATGTTCATGGAAGTGGTTACAATAATGATGTAATTTCTTTCTATAGTAATACAAGAAATGACATTGATATAAATAACCCTCCAAATCATGGAAGTAGTTTGAGTAATTCAAGTTTTTATAGTTCTTTTGATGATGTGATACCAAATTCAAAGGGTATTTATGATGGTGTTTTAAACTTTTCTTGATTTTCTCAATCAAATCCATTTACAAAAGAAGACTTTTTATATTGAGGACTATTCTATACATTAAGACATGATGATTTACCAGAAGGTGCTTCTGGATCAATGATGATGAATTCTCAAAAAGAAACACTAGGGATTCAATTTGCTTATGACAATTCTACAGATTATGGAATTATTCAGGCATTAAGAAGTGAAGGATATAATTATAGTGGTAAGTATAAGTGATATAATCCAGAACCTTATGATTTAGTATATGGTGGTTTTTCTAATCAGAAAAATTCATATAAAGATTCATTATATAAAGTTAAACCTGCTAATTATAAAACTAATTTATTTCCTAATGGAAATATTTAATATTTAAAAACACAATTCAGTATTTTATTTTGAATTGTGTTTTTTAATTATTCTTTAGAGAAATCAATTTTATTATTTAGTATATCCTTTATAAAATATTCTACTGCAATCATTGCTCTAACATCATTTTCACAATATGTTTTTAATTTGTCTTCAAGTTGCAATCATTCTTCATCATCTATTGTTTTAAAAAATCTTTGTATTGTTTTTTCTTGACAAATTCTTCCATTAGAAATTTCAAGATCATTGTAATTTAAACAATTTGTTAAATTAAAAATATCTGGAGCATATTTAGAAATTAATGGGAGTACTTTTTTTATTGAATAAAAACCTTTCAACTCTTTTATAAAAATGTAATATCCCTTTTTTGCACTAATTGTAAAAAAATCTGCAATATCATACAAGTTATTGATTATGTGTTCAATTTTTATTGTGTATTCTTTGTTATTTAGTTTTAAATCAATTTCTTTTAATCTTGAGCGTTCAAATGTTTTATTGTATACAATATATGAAATTTCATTATTATCACCATCAACAATATACTCATTATCTTTTTTAGAATATTTAATTTCATTGCCAGCATAAATGTTGTCAACAATATCCATTAATCATTTGTCATTAATTTTTGTTGGGTCAATGATCATATTATTACATCCTGCATTAATAACATTTTGACCAAGATCTTTTATTATTGAACATTGTGTGATGATTTGAGCAAATGGTAATGATTTATCAATTGATCTAATAGCTGTATTTATAGTTTCAAAATCAAAATAAACTTTTTTTGTTTTTAATTGATCCAACAATTTTTGAGTTTTTTCATAATCTACTTTTATTAAATCGTTAGATGTAAATATTTCTTTATAACTACATTTTTGATCTTTACTTTCTTTTAAAAAATCTAATGGGTCTTCATTAATTTTAGCTTTATCTAAACTTGCACTATCTTGATAAGCAATATTTCCAGAATAACTTAATCTGTTATAACCCATTAATGAATATATTTTTCTTTCTTCAGGAAAATAATCAAAATTTTTAAATCTACTTTTGTCATTTGAATTAGGATGAATTTCTTTAATATAATCTGTTTCTTTCATTGATAATTTGTGTTTTCATAAAATTTCTATAACTTGATCATATTCATTTAAAATTTTTAAAAAATCTTCTTGAGATGCTTCAATATCTTTTTTATTTGATCTAGCATTACAAATTCTTTCATCAAAATCTATTAAATTATGATTTAGAACTGCTTTTAATCTAATTGGTACTCCATCATCACCATTTGGTTCTCTAGGTGTTGATGATTTAACAACATGATAACCAAGTTTACTAAATGCTTTTAATTCTAGTTTGAAAGGTGATTTTTGTACTATAGAATTATCACTATAAACTTTTGTATAATTTATGTAATCTGTTATAGAAAAACTAATTTGATATTTATTTAGTATTTCATATTTTACTAAGCAAAGTTTATAATCAAATATACAATCTAGTTCAATTAAGTATTTTTGATTTTCAATAACATTTTTTTGATAAAACAAATCTAAAAAATGATGTTTTTTAGCAGTAGAAGTACCCTTAGTTTCAATTACAATAATGTTGTTATTATTTTTTATTAATGCATCAGGTTTTGTAATTGTATTTTTATCAATAAAAACTCCTTGAAAAATGATGATATTTTTATTATTTAAAATGATATCTTTTGTAATTTCAGCAAGTTCTTCCATTTTTTTATATTTATATATTTCATCATCAAAGTCAACAATTTTGTAATCAAAAGAATTATTATAAGTTTCAATAATAAATTTTTTTGATTCTTTATCGATTATTATACCTTCTGCAATTTGAGGATTATTCAAATCAATGTTTTTTAGTTCCTCCTTTTTTTCTAAATAAAATTGGTAACTATCTTTTTCATCATCAGCTTCATTAATACTATCTTCATCTCAATCATCATATAAAATCTCTTTATTATTTTTTGATAATTTTCTATATATTGTTTCTAATGATGATTCTATTTCTGTATTAGTATAAAATCAAAAAGATTTTGGCTTAGTATAATATGCTATGTAATCATATTTTGATATATATTTAGACTTTTTCATATTTATAAATTTAACATATTTTTATTTATAGAATAAACATATATTTTAATAATTTATGAAAACTATATTTAATATTTGTTCTTTTTATAATAAAGAAAAAAATAATTAAATGTTTTTTGTATTACAATAATTCAATGGATTTTATTCTACAAAAACTTATAAAAGATAATGTTTGTTATGACATATTTTTAGACAGAGGAATAGAACAATTTTTAGACTCTATTCCTGTTATTTCGTGTATCACAAATAATGATGGTTTAGAAATATCATGCATTAGTAATAGAAATAAATCAAAAGTTATTTTTGATAAAGAATATAAATTATTAAAGCAACATTGTGATTGTGAAAGTTTTAAAAATTATAAAGGTTTTTGTAAACATATTGTTTCAATGTTATATCAATATTTTTATGAGCAATTAATAATTGATGTAAATAATTTGTATAATTCATCTTCATATACATTTTCTTTTTTAATAGATGCATTCAATGATAAAATCATTCTTACACCTCAATTTAATATTTATGGAAAACAACATAATATAAGTGATATATCTTTTTTGTTTGATGATAAATTTACAGTAGAGTTTAATAAAGAAAATATAAAAGAATTTTTATTTAATAAAATTGATAAAAAATATAGTAATATTTTTCATTTTTTGCTAAAAGAAGAAAAAATTTTAAAAAAATTCAATCGTAAATCATTTATTTTAGATAAAGATAAATTTTATTATTTTTTGAATTATTGTTGAGAAAATAAAATAGATATCTACAATGAAAAGGATAAAACAAAGTTATTATCACTTGATTATTTAGATCAAAAATTTATTGATGAAAAAATTAAACCATCTTTTTTTAATAAAAAAATATCTATTAAAAAAAATTATAATGATTTATATTGTTGTAAAACAGATTTTATTATTACTGAACACTTTTGTGAACTTGAACAATCTTTGTTTTTCTTAAATAATCCACTTGATAAATTCTCGATTGTATATTGTATTGATTCTCCTGATACATATGATAAATGTAAAAATTTTTATTGACAATTTAATCATGGGAGTACAAAAGCAGATTTCATTAATTTATATAATTATATTAATAACAATTTTAAAGACTTTAATTTGAAATTTGATGAGTCAATATTAATTAAACATAATTTATTAAATAAAGATCCAAAACTTTCTCTTGAATTAAGATATAGCAATGAATTTTTAAATCCAATTTTAATAGTTAAATTTTGTTATCTAGATAAATATTATTATCATAATGACAATATTACAGATGTTGACAAAAGAAATAAAGAAAAAGAACAAAAATTGTTTAAGAGAATTGAGAAACTTATAAATATTTTTAGTGAAAAACATAATTGTTATGTTTTTAGCACTGAAGAAGAATTTTATAAAATGATAAGATGGTTAAAATTAAATAAAAACAATGAAAATTTTGAAATGAAAATTGCAAAAAATTTAATTTTCAAGGCAAAGACAAAAACAAAATTTACAGTTAGTGGTTTAACAAAAAGAGATGATTTATTA
This sequence comes from uncultured Mycoplasma sp., assembly GCA_947648205.1. Taxonomy (GTDB): domain Bacteria; phylum Bacillota_I; class Bacilli_A; order Mycoplasmatales; family Mycoplasmoidaceae; genus Malacoplasma; species Malacoplasma muris. The sequence goes on along the minus strand of CANSNC010000003.1, from coordinate 32,135 downwards.
CAAATAAATTGAAGCTTAAATAATTATTCAAATGATGATATTAAATCAATTGTGAATGCATATATTCAAAAACAAGAATTTGTAAAATTATCTAATGGAGAAATGATTAATTTATTAAATGATATTGATTTTAATGATTTAGGGAATCAATTAAAGTTATTTAATGCAAGTTTTAGTGATTTTATAAATGATAAAATTTTTGCACAAAAATGAAATTATTCATTATTATGTGAAAATTTCAAAGAGAATAGTGAAATTAGTAATTTTATAAAAAATTTTAAAAATATAAATGATATTAAAGTAGAACTTCCCAATAATTTATCATCAATATTAAAGCCTTATCAATTGCATGGAATAAAATGATTAAAATTACATCACAAATTACAAACTGGAAGTATATTAGCAGACGAAATGGGACTAGGAAAAACATTGCAATCAATTGGTTTTTTGTCAGATTATTTTACTTCAAAAAATTCTTTTACATCTTTAGTTGTAGCACCAAGTTCTCTTATTTATAATTGAAAGAAAGAATTTGATACACATGCTAATCATTTAAAGGTTTGTGTTATTGATGGGAATATGGAAAAAAGAGATGTTTCATTTGAAAAAATGTTTGATTATGATGTTGTAATAATTTCATATAATTTATTAAAAATAAACTTAGCAAAATTTTCTAACAAAAATTTTAGTGTGTTAATAATTGATGAAGGTCATACTATAAAAAATAGATTCACAAAATTTGCTAGAGCTATAATGTCAATTAAAGCAAATCATAAAATTGCTTTAACTGGAACACCAATGGAAAATAATACATTAGAATTATGGTCATTATTTAATTTTATAATGCCTGGATTTTTAAATGATTTCAACTCATTTAAAAAATTTATTTCAAATAGTTCTGATGAAAATTATAAAAATTTTCAAAGTAAAATTTCTCCATTTATTTTAAGAAGATCAAAAAAGGATGTATTAAAAGAACTACCTGATAAAAATGAACAATTAATGTATATTGATTTTAATTCAGAGCAAAAGATTTTATATAAACATTTGCTAGAAAATATTAGAAAAGATATTGATAAATCAATGCTAGAAAAAGATATAGAAAAAAATAAAATATTTATTTTATCTTTATTAACTAAATTAAGACAACTTTGTTGCTCTCCAAAACTTCTTTATGAAAATGCTAAAACTAATGGTAATAAATTTGAAATGTGTATGAACTTAATTTATGAAATAATTGAAAAAGGTGAAAAGGTCTTATTGTTTTCACAATTTACTGAAATGATTAGTTTTTTTCAAAAAGAATTATATTTAAAAAATATTGAATTTTTAACAATCACTGGAAGTACCCCAAAAAAAGAAAGACAAAATCTTGTAGATTTATTTAATAAAAATAATTCTATTAAGGTTTTCCTTATTTCTTTAAAAGCAGGTGGAGTAGGTTTGAACTTAACAAGTGCTAACAATGTTATACATTATGATTTGTGGTGAAATGTAAGTGTTGAAAATCAAGCTAGTGATAGAGCTCATAGAATTGGACAAAAAAATAATGTAACAATTTATAAATTAATTATGAATGATTCTATTGAAGAAAAAATTATAGATATACAGAATTCTAAAAAAGAATTAATAAATAAAATATTAGATTTTAATAAAGTTGATAATGACAATTTTTCTATGAAGCAGATGCTTAAAATATTAGATATAAAAAAATTTGATTAGGATATTTATGGGAAGATTAAGAAAAAATACCACATATGAGCAAAAATTATTTTCTGATAAAAAATACTATATAGATAATCCTTTTGATAACTTAGGAAATTGAAATAAAGATGTATTTAAAAATAATAATTCTATTGAAATAGAAATAGGATGTGGGAAGGGCAAGTTTATTGTAGAAAAGGCAACTCTTAATCCAAATATCAATTATGTTGCAATAGATAAATTTCCAACCATTTTATATAAAGTTTTAACCAAAATAAATAAATCACAAAATAAATTAGATAATATAAAAATAATATCTACTGATGCTAATGAAATTGAAAATATTTTTAATGAAAATGAAATATCAAAAATATATTTAAATTTTAGTGATCCATGACCAAAAAAACACCATGAAAAAAATCGACTTACTAATAATAAATTTTTGAAACAGTATTTTAAAATTTTAAATCCAAATGGAATAATTGAGTTTAAAACAGATAATGAATCATTGTATAAATATACATTGAAAGTATTGCATGATAATAATTACAATGTTTTGTATGAATGTGATGATATATATAATGATTGAGAAAATAATGCTAATAATATTCAAACAGAATATGAAATTAAATGAAAAAATAGAAATGTAAAAATAAAAAAAATAATATTCTCATTAAGTAAATAATAATAAATAATATTTAATGTAATGATAACATTAATAAAGGGTAATAAAGAATTGGAGTGTATATCATGCAAGATACAAGACCTGATAAAAGAGGGAAATGAACCAAAAGAGAATTAAGAAAAGTTTGAGAACATTATATTAAAAGTGAAAGATTCATTAAACGTTTTAAACCTGCTGCATTAGAAGAAGTAGATTTAAATCAAGTTGCTCCTTGTCATGCATGTGGTAAACTTATGTTTAGAACACAATATATTGGTGAACAACCAAAAGGTAAAAACTCTTGAGATATCTTTCATTTAAATGGTGATTTTCTAAATAATCAAAGTTATAATCTTGAACCAATGCATCCTGAATGTATTGCCAAAAAAACTCAAGAAAATTAATTTATTCCATTAGTGTGTTCAACACTAATGGTTTTTATTTAAAGTTGATATAACTATGTACTATGTTGTGTTATTATTTTTACTATAAATAGGTGTTATGATGACTAATTTTTTTTATAATAATTCTTCTAATGTTTTTACTTCTAAAATAGTTCTTTTTCTGTTTCTATTTATTCTTGTTTTTATTCCATATTTAATAGTTTTTTTATTAGTTGGTGAAATTAATTTACTTAAATTAAATTGAATAAAAATTGCAACTGAGAATAATTCTTATATTTTTAATATGAATATTTTATACATAATTATTGGAATCATTGGTCTATCAATTCTAAGCTTTTTGATTTTTAAATTTTTATTTAAATTAGTAAATTATGATGCAATACCTTTTATTTTTATGACACATGTAATTTGCATTACAACAATAGTTAGTGGATTAATACCTTATACAACGTCTAATTTTGTTTATATAATAATTGCAAGATTTTTTATTGTAATAGTTTCTTCATTGATAATATTTTTTATTACAAATTATATTACAAACATTATAATGGCTAATAGTTCTAATGCATATGATTATTATAAAAAATTTAAAGAAGAAAATTTAAAACAGAAAGAATTTAATGATGTAATTAAACATTTAAAAGATGATAATGAAAAAGATTATGTAGAAATAGAAAAGGATTAAAAATGAAATTTGTTGATAAATGTATACTTGAATTAAAGGCCGGTGATGGAGGGAATGGTGTAATTAGTTGAAGAAAAGAAGCGCACTATCCTGAAGGTGGTCCATGAGGTGGAGATGGTGGAAGAGGTGGAGATGTGATTATTATTGGAGATCACAACATAAATACTCTTTTTGATTTTAGATACATTAAAAAAATATCTGCTGAAAATGGAGAAAATGGTGGCTCTAAACTTTGTCATGGCGCTGATGGTAATGATGTATTTGTAAAAGTACCAGTAGGTACTATTATTAAAAATACAAAGGATAATTCAATAATTGTAGATATTTTAAAAACTAATCAACAATACATAATTTGTAAAGGCGGTAGAGGTGGTCATGGAAATGCTTTTTTTAAATCTAGTTACAATAAAGCTCCAACACTTTTTGAAAATGGAGATAAGGGTCAACAATTAAAAGTTGAACTTGAATTAAAATATATTGCTGATGTTGGGTTAGTTGGATTACCTAATGCTGGTAAATCAACATTCATTAATCAAATTTCAAATGCAAAATCAAAAATTGGTAATTACCAATTTACTACGTTGTTTCCAGTGCTTGGCGTTGTTCAATATGATGATAATAATTTAATATTTGCTGACATTCCTGGTTTGATTGAGGGAGCAAGTCATGGTGTTGGATTAGGGTTTGAATTTTTAAAACATATTGAGCGTTGTCATTTTTTAATTCATATTATTTCAATGGATGATATTGATAATAATGATGTTATTTCAGCTTATGAAACAATTAATAATGAATTAGTCAAATATAAACATGAATTATTAAATAAATGTATTTATATAGTTGCAAATAAGATGGATACTAAGAATGGAGAAAAAAACTTTGAAAAATTAAAAAAACATTTAAAAAATAAAAAACTATATAAAATAAGTGCATTGAATGGACAAAATATTAATGGTTTATTAAAAGATATATTTGAAGAATATTTAAAATACAAAAATGAATGAGAAATTGAAAAAGAAAATAATGTAAATTCATATAAATTAATAAAAGTAGAAAAAGAACTTGATGGTAAAATAACTATTGTAAGAGTTGATGATAAATTGTGAAAAGTTACATCACCTAAGATTCATTATTGGTATAATAGAATTCCCCAGACAACTGATGATAATGTTGTGAGGTTTAATCAAAAAATTCAACTAGATGAAATAGAAAAAAAATTAAAGGAATTTGGAGCAATAAAAGGAGATGTCTTTATAATAGAAGATATTGAATATATTGTAGACTAATATTTATGAATAAAAAAGTAATTGATTATAGTAAAAAAATAGACTCAATAGTTAGTTGATTAAATGAGTATCTTGATACTACAGGATCTCAAGGAATTATATTTGGGGTTTCAGGTGGTATTGATTCAGCACTTTTATGTGCAATAGCAAATCGTTATTTTCCACATAAATCTTTAGCATTAACTATGCACATTGAAAATTCTCAAGAAGATATTGATGATGCAAAATTAGTTTTAGATACTTTTAATAATGTGCAAAATATAGATGTAGATTTGGAAAAAGTGTACAATACTTTTCTTAAAGTGTTACCAATGGGATTAACTGAACAATCTAAAGGAAATCTTAAAGCTAGACTTAGAATGGTTTCAATGTATTCTCATGCACAAGATAAAAAATTTTTAGTTTGTGGCACATCAAATGCAGCTGAATTTGTTACAGGATATTTTACAAAATATGGTGATAGTGGTTGCGATATATTGCCATTAGTAAATTTTCCAAAATCATATATTAAAGAATGTGCCAAAATATTAGGTGTTCCTGAAAAAATTATAAATAAAAAACCAACTGCTGGATTAAGACCTAATCAAACTGATGAAGAAGATCTTGGAGTTGAGTATAATATTATTGATGATTTTTTGCTTGGTAACTTTATTGACAATAAGGATTTAGTGCAAATAATTAAATTGCAAATTGATACAGATCATAAAAGAAAACTTCCAGCTTCTCCTTTGCAAAAAGGCAAAATTATATAATTACATTTTTTAGAAAGCATATTTTTAAAAAAGCATTTTAGGCAATATTGGTTCACAAAATGTCTATAATGCTCTTTTTTATCTATAAATTATGTCATTTTTCCCAATTTGTGACATTAATAATTGACATATATTGTATAATTTGATTAGTTTTGTTATGTATTTATAGGTGGAGTTGGAATGTTTACTAATAAAAATAAAATTAAAGAAATTGTTTCAGAAATAATTGATGAAAAAATATTAGGTGTGTCAAAAGATATAATAGAACATATTGAAACAGGAATTTCTTCTAAAGAGTTAAAGCAAACATTAGAATCAATGAATATTAGACAAATAGAAGTTCCAGGAATAAAAAAACAACACTTTTTATTTGAAAAAGTATTAAAACTTATTGCAAAAGATTTTAATGTTTATTTGTATTCTATGCCAGGTACTGGAAAAACATATATGGCTCAAGAAATTGCTAAAGCATTAAAATTAGATTTTTATTTTAGTGGTGCTATTCTTGAACCATATAAATTAATTGGATTTAAAAGTGCTAAAGGCGACTATATAGAAACAGATTTTTATAAATGTTTTAAAAATGGTGGATTATTTTTATTTGATGAAATGGATGCATCTAACCCAGAAGCATTGATTATTATTAATGCTGCATTAGCAAATAAATTTTTAGATTTCCCAAATGGTAGAGTTTTTGCTCATGAAAAATTTAGGTTAATTGGAGCTGGTAACACTAATGGTATTGATATTGGAACAGGATATACAGCTCGTCAACAATTAGATATTGCAACACTTGATAGATTTATTTTTTTAGAAATGCCTTATGATGAAAAATTAGAAGAAAGATTTTCTAGAGGTTATATTAATGGTAAATATTATTTTGATAGATTTTTAATGGCTAGAAGAATAGTATTTAATGAAAAATTACCATTAATCTGTTCAACAAGATCTTTAATCTTAGGTTTAAGATTAGTTCAAAGTGGTTATACATGAAGAGAAGCTTTTGAAATGACTATTTTAAAGAATGCTTTACCTAAAATTAAAGATAGAATTCTTGGATTAATATCTGAAGCAGAACAAAAAGCAAAAAATAAAGCTGCTGCTAATGTTGCAAATAATGATTCAAAACAGACTACAAATTCAACTTCAGAACCATTAAAACAAAAAGAAATAGTAACAATTAAATCTAAAAATTCTTCAAAAAAGTAAATAAATTATGGCAACAAAAAAAAGTAAACAAAATAACTTAATAAAATCTCAGGTAACAAAAATTGTTATTAATCCAAAAATGATTGTGTATATTGATGAATGATATTTAGAAGAACTTGTTGATATCATTTTAGAATATCCAGGTGATAAATATAAAAAATTAATTCAAGAAATGGTTGCAAAATCAAATAAGGTTGAAACATTCCCACAACTAACACTAGCAAGTCATAGAATTGTTGAAAGAAATGGTGATAAATTCAATGAGTTTAAAACAATTGAAGATTATATTAAAGAAACATGATTTAATGATGTTAAAGTTAGTTTATTAAAAGTTAATAACTTGAAAAAAATGCATGTAAAATTGGCTCCAGTTGGTGGTGTTCCAAGTGTTCCTAATTATCTAAATAATATTTCTCCAAATTATATGTTGGCTTTTGAAAAAGAAAAATCTGAAAAATTTAAATCTGCTACTATATTGATTAATATTAGTGGTCACATGGATTGAAAAAGTTATAGTAAAATCATTAGAAGTTTTTTTAGACAATATGATTTTAATAATTTATCTATTGGTAATATTTCAAAAACTACTGAAAGAAATGTTGACTATTATAGAATATCAGTTGTAAAAATAAGAAATGGTGTAAATGTTAATGGGCAAGGATTGATGTTTGAAAGTGCTGATTTTTTGAGAAGAATAATGTTTATGATTTATGAAGTTGATCCAACTCCACAAGCATGAAAAAATTATGGTCAAACTCTTTTGAATAAAGATATTGAAGCATTAAAAGCTAAAGAACCATATTTTGCATCAATATTAAATAGATACCTTAATCCATCTATTATTTTGGTAGAGTAATTTTTTACATTAATATAAAGTGTTATAATTTTACAAAAAATAATAGGTCAAATTATGTATAATATTTTTAAAAAAAACAATAATGTTTTAGATCAAGATATGGATGAATATTTTAAAATTGAAACTAGTGTTATAAATGAAAATAAATTAATTCATAAAGCAATAAAAAGATATGGTTTTATAGATAACTTTAAGTTAGATATTAAGCAAATTGTATTACCATTATTCTTTTTATTGTTTTTTCTACCATTTTTTATTTCTTTATTAATGAGTTTTTTAATTGCAAACAAATCTACATATAATTTTTATTACAATATTTCATCTATTTTGCTAGGGATGATGGCCTTTATTTGAATAGTTTATAATAAATTTAAAGTATTGAACAAAAAGAAAATATACATATTTTTTATTGCTTTTCCATTTATGAGAATATTTTTGCTCATTATTTCCACCTTAATAGCAATTTTATTTAAATTAGATAGTAATTCTAATGAATATACAACAATGACTTTAGCTCTTGAACTATTAAATTCTATTGCTTTATTACTAATAGTTTGGTTTTTTATTAAAAAAAATATTGTAGTGAAAGTATGATGAAAAAAGTCATTTTTAAAGAGAAATTTATGAATAACATTTATTATAATTGCAGTTGGATTTGGAATATTTTACTTATTACAATATGTTTTAAATTTGATTCCTAATGCAATTTCTAATAATGGATCTGTTTCTGAAAATCAGTCTTCACTTATTAAAATGACAAATACTACTTTTGGAGTTGTAACTTTATTTATTTCAGCAGTTATTGTTGCACCAATATTTGAAGAAGTAATTTATAGATATTTTGTTTCATTATTTTTTAATCATTCTATATGAGGATATTTTTGTTCAACAATTTATTTTGCATTTCTTCATGTTGCAGCAAATGGAGATTTTGTAAATATCTTTCCATATTTTTCTTTAGGAATAGTAAATGGATTTATTTACTATTATTTTAGAAATTTAACACCTTGTATAGCAATTCATTTTATTGGTAATTTATTATCTTTTATATTAATTTTAACAATGTAAAGATTTTCAACTAACACATTATAGTGTTAGTTTTTGTTTTTATAATATAAATTAATTGGTATAATTTTTATAATTCATAATTATTAAAATGGATTTTTAAGAATGTTTAAAACTATAAATACTTCAATTGGTTATCTACATTTTGATTCAAATTCTAACAATTCAAAAAATGAAAAAGAGGAAAACAAAAATTTAAATGTTGAATCTGAATTAGATAAACAATTAAATAATCTTGAAAACGATGAAAGTTATAATTGTTTTGCAAATAAAGGACCATCATTATATGATGGAATTTTGGATACACAAAATTCCAATAGTGAAACAGAAGAAACAAATGATAATCCAAAAAATTTATTGAGATATAAAATATCAAATAGATATGGATATAGAGATAATTTTAAATTACCTTCTAAAGATGGAATTTTACCATTTTTCTTATTGTTTGCTTTTCAATTTGTTGCTGCAATTCTTGACATTTCTACTAATGATGCAACAATGAATATAACTATAATTGCATGTACTGTTTTTACTATTCTTTTATCATTAATACCACTTTTAACTTATGCACGTAGTAAGGAAAAAATATTAAAAAAGAAAAAAATATTTGTATTTTTTATTATTTTTTATATCTTGATGTTTGGTCATTTAATAAATTCTGTAGTGCTTTTTATGTTAAATAGAGGTTCTAATTATATGGAATATAACACATACTTGAGTTATGTTTTTTCCTATTCATTGGTAAGTATCTTTCAACATTTAATAATATTTGCTCTAGTTATTATTTTTGCATGAAATAATGTTGAATTTAAAACATGATTTAAAAAGGCATTTTCAAGTAATAATTGATGAATAACATTATTGATAGTTGCAATTGGCTTTGCAGTATGTTTTGGATTAGAATATGCTAGTACCTTTTTGAAAAATACTATTCAATCAAAAAAAAATTATCAATCTTATAATTCTGTATCCATGAATACCAATAGTATCAATATTGTTAGAATTGTAAATATGTTTATTGCAGGGCTTTTTGTTGGACCCTTGTTTGTAGAAATATTTTATAGATATTTTGTTTTATTATTTTGCAACTATTCAGTATTTGGGATCATAGCATCAATAATATATTATTCAATTGTTTCATTATCATATAATGGTAAAAGTTATATGGATATTTCATACTACATACCATTAGGATTAATAAGTGCAATAATTTATTATTTAACTAGAAATTTAGTGCCATGTATGTTGATTAATTTTCTATTATCACTTGTTTGATTTATATTATCTTTTACAAATTAAATTATATTTATTTTGTTTTTATTAGAAATTAGCACTTGTATGTGTTAATTTTTTTATTGTAAAATAATTTACTTTTATAGAATATTTTAAAAAATAGTAATTTATAATGATATTTACAATGATGATAAAGGATGAAATATGAATAGTTTAAAGAAAACAAAAATTATTGCAACAATTGGTCCATCAATCACTGGTAAAATTTTTACTTACGAACAGTTTAATGACCCAAAATATGGTGATCAAATTTTAGAAGCAAAAGATAAACTTTCAAAATTATATGATGCTGGTGTTAATGCTGTAAGATTTAATTTCTCTCATGGAACTTATGAAGAACAAGGAATTAAAATTAAATTGGCTAGAGAAGTAGCAGAGGAAAAGAATCTTAATATTGGGTTTATTTTAGACACTAAAGGTCCAGAAATAAGAGTGAATGAAATTAAGAATGGTCAAGTTTTAGTTGAAAAAGAATCAGAAGTTACAATTTATACTGTTGATAAAATTGTAGGTGATTCAACTAAATTTAGTGTTTATGATGCTAGTGGATTATATAATATGGCAAGAGATGTTAATGTTGGTGATATTATATTTGTAGATGATGGGAAACTTAAATTAATTGCACAAGAAGTTAATGTAGAAGAAGGTTATATAATAACTGTTGCTAAAAATGAACATTTATTAAAAACTAATAAAAGAATTAATTTGCCTAATGCAAATTATTCAATACCTTTCATGTCTGAACAAGATTACAATGATATTATATTTGCAATTGAAAACGATTTTGATTTTATAGCTGCGTCTTTTGTAAATAGTCCACAAAATGTTCATGAAATTAGAAAAATATTAAATAATAATAATGCAAGTCATATTCAAATTATTTCAAAAATTGAAACAATGAATGCAATAAATGCAATTGATGAAATTATTGATGCTTCAGATTCAATTATGGTGGCAAGGGGTGACCTTGGTTTAGAAATACCTTACTATGAAGTACCTTATTATGAAAAGTATATGATTAAAGCTTGTAGACATAAAGCTAAAACAGTTATAATTGCAACTCAAATGCTTGATTCATTAGAAACAAGATTACAAGCTACAAGAGCTGAAGTTACTGATGTATTTTTTGCAGTTGAACGTGGCTCTGATTGTACAATGTTGTCTGGAGAAACAGCAAATGGATTATATCCTGTTAATGCAGTTGAAGTGATGAGCACAATAAATCGTTCATCTGAAAAATTATTTGATTATGATAGATCACTTAATGTTTATTTTGCTCATACAAGATTTCATAATACACCTTTTGGAAAAACTGTTCAAAAAGTTGCAAACTTGATTGCACCTAAAAGAGATATTTTTAATGAACCATTTTTATATGGAGCAATAGTATATATTGGAAATACAAGAGATGAAATAATTGCACTATCAAATATTAGACCTGCTGCATCGATTTTTGTTATTACAGATAATCCTGAATTAAAAAGATGTTTTTCAATACATTATGCTGTAAATACAATTTATGTTGATAAAATAAGCACAGATTTAAATTTTGTAAAAGAAATGGTGAAAAAAGTTAAAGGAATCATTCCACAAGATGAAAATAAATGTATAGTGATTTCTGACAATAAAATTTTTGAAAGTTAATAATTTAAATGATAAGTTCGCTTATCATTTTTTATTTTTCAAAAATATTTTTAATATTTGATTTACTTTCTAAAATTTTAATGTATAATGTTTTTTATTTTTTTGCCCATTTTAATATATAATATAAAGTTATTGGAACTTTATTTTAAAGTTTTGTATTTGTCATAAGAGGTGTTAAATGAGTAAAAAACTAAATCAAGATAAAATCTTTTCAAATGCAGTTTTAAGAAGAGATTATTCTAAAATTGAAAGTTTTTCTTTCAAAGAACCAAATTTGTTAAATTTACAAAAAAATTCTTTCAAAAAATTCATGGAAACAGAGCTTGAAGAAACAATTAAAAGTCTTTTTCCTATAAAATCAATTGGTGGAAGATATAGCTTAAATTTTGTTGATTTAAAGCTTGAACAACCAAAAAGAACAGAAGCACAAGCAAGAAATGAGGGTAAAACATATGATAGACCATTATATGTTAATCTTTCAATTATTGATAATGTATCTGGAGAAGTTAAAAAATCAGGAAAAACAAAAAGTGGTGGTAATAATCATGATGGTATATTTTTTGCAAATATTCCAATAATGACAGAGAAAGGTACTTTTATTGTTAATGGTATTGAGAAATTTGTTATCTCTCAAATTGTAAGATCTCCTGGTCCTTATGTTTTGAACAAATCACAAATAAAACTTAGTAATTCTAGAAAAAGAATACAAGAGGGATATGTTTGTGAAGTTTTACCATCTAAAGGTACATTATTTTTTATTTACATTGCAGAAGGTAAAGATTTTATTCAAATTATGTTTAGAGATGCAACAGGAGAATCAACTTGTTTGGTCCCAATCACAACATTCTTTAAAGCATTAGGTCTAACAGAAAAAGAAATTAAATCAATTTTTAATGACAATGAATATATTCTTAAATCTTTTGAAAATGAAAAATACAATAAAAAAGAAATTTTTTCATTACCAGAATTTGATCAATTAAAAAAATTGTACTCAAATGATGAGCATTCTTTGAAAACTACATATGGTATTGATAGCAAAATTAAAGAATTATTTAAAGAATATAAAGATTTAGAAAACTCATTAGAACAAGAAACTTCTAAGTCAAAAAAAGAAGAAATTGAACAAAAAATGGATTCTATTATAAATTCTTTAATAACTGAAAAAGCAGCAAAAGATTTAGTTTCAAATTTATCAATTTCAACAAAAAGTATTGATTCAAAAGCAAGAGTTACTGATAGATCTCAACATTGTTATCAAGCTGTTATTTATAATCACTTTTTTAATCACAAAAATTATGATTTATCAAAAGCTGGTAGATATAAAATGATTAGAAAAATGAGAGTTTCTGAAAGATTATATCAAAGAATAATAGCTCAAGATTTATATAATACTAAAGGAAAATTAGTAATTAAAAAAGATACTTTAATTACTAAACAAGAGTTAGATATTATTAAAGAACTATACAAAACAAATAGTTTATCAAGTATTTATGAAGCTAATATTAATACTCAAGTTAAAGGACAAGAGCATTTTGGAAAATATGAAAAAATTAACATTTATGTTAATAATGAAGAACAAACAACAATTGTGCCAATAATTGGAGCTTTTGACTATAAAGATGCAAAATCATATAGCAAAATGAAAAGTGATGAAAAAGAGAATTATAAGGATAAAGTGTTACCAAATTCAATTTTAACTTTGTCAGATATTTTATCTATTACTTCATATGTAATAAATTTAAAATATGACATAGGTTTTTATGATGATATTGATCATTTAGGTAATAAACGTCTAAAACTAATTCATGAATTATTGAAAGCAAGATCTCAAGCTGGTTTAGCTAGAATTGAAAAGTTTATTAATGATAAATTAGCTATTGCAGATGGAGCTAATAAATCACAAGAAGAAAATGAAAATGAAGTGAAAAAGACAATAACTGTTAAATCTATTATTAATACAAAACCATTCCAAATGAGTTTTAAAGAATTTTTCAATTCACATCAACTTACACAATTTTTAGATCAACAAAATCCTCTTGCAGAATTAACAAATAAAAGAAGAATATCTGCGATGGGTCCTGGTGGTATTTCTAGAGAAGATCCAAACCTGGATATTCGTGATGTTCATTATTCACATTATGGCAAAATATGTCCAATTGAAACTCCAGAAGGTATGAACATTGGGTTAATTATGTCACTTGCAAGTTATGCAGATGTTGATGAAAATGGATTTTTAATTACACCATATCATGTTGTTGAAAATGGTAAAGTTACAGATAAAATTGAATGACTTACTGCATTAAAGGAAGATGAATATATTATTGCTTGTTCAAGTCCTGATATTAAAGACAATAAATTTTTAAATGATAAAGTACTTTGTAGATATAGATCTAGTTGAGAATTCTTTGATGCAAAAAGAGTTGATTACCTTGATATATCTCCAAAACAAGTTGTTTCGATTGCAGCAAGTTCTATTCCATTTTTAGAAAATGATGATGCCAACCGTGCATTAATGGGTGCAAACATGCAGCGTCAAGCAACTCCTTTAATTAGACCTCATGCTCCAATTGTTGGAACAGGTAATGAGTACAGAATTGCTCATGACTCTGGTATGGCATATGTTTATGACCAAAAAGAAGATGCTACTGTAAAATATGTAGATGGTAATAAAATCAAACTTGAAACAAAAAGTGGTTCAATAATTGATTATGATTTTTTAAAATTTAATAAATCTAATCAAAATACATGTAATAATCAAATTCCAATTGTATCAATTGATGAAAAAATTAAATATGGTCAAACATTAGCAGATGGTCCTGCAATGCAAAATGGTGAACTTGCACTAGGACAAAATGCATTGGTAGCATTTACAACTTGAAGTGGTTACAACTATGAAGATGCTATTATTTTGTCTAGTAGATTGTTCAAAGAAGATGTGTTTACTTCTATTCACATTGTTGAATATACTGTTGAATGTTTAAGAGCAAAAAATGGTGATGAAGAAATTACAAGAGATGTTCCTAATGTATCAGAAACTGCTAAAAGATATCTTGATGATGAAGGTATTATAATGGTTGGTGCTGAAGTAAAAGAGGGAGATGTTCTTGTTGGTAAAATTTCTCCAAAGGGCCAAGTTGATTTATCTTCTGAAGAAAAATTATTACAAGCAATTTTTGGTGACAAGTCTAAAAATCATAAAGAGACATCACTTAAAGTCCCACATGGTGGAGAAGGTACAGTTGCTTTTGTAAAAAGATTTAAAGCCCAAGATGATTATGAATTAGATGCAGATGTTATTGAACAAATTAAAGTTTATGTTGTTCAAAAAAGAAAAATTCAAATTGGTGATAAAATGGCTGGTCGTCATGGTAATAAGGGTATTATTTCAAAAATTGTACCAATTGAAGATATGCCACATTTAGAAGATGGAACTCCAATTGATATTATGTTAAATCCTGTTGGTGTGCCTAGCCGTATGAATATTGGACAAATTCTTGAATTGCATTTAGGTTATGCAATGAGAAAACTTACTTTAAGTAAAATATTAGAACTAGTTTTTGCAAAAGCAAAACTTGAAGAATATAAACAATGATTTGGTATAAGTGTTGAAGTTGCTGAAACTTTGAATAAACATTTTAATTTATTATTAAAAGAAAAGAAAATTACTTCATTAGAACAAGCAAAAAAAGAATTTACTGAATTAGACTACACAATTGTTCTTACTCGTGCAGGAATAAGTCATGATGATATTACTTATAAAGTAGCAACTCCAGTATTTGAAGGTGTTAATAAAAAAGATTTACAAGTAATTATGAAAGAAGCAGGCATTGATCCAGTTAGTTCTCCAGAGGGTATGGGTAGAAATGGTAAGTTTAAATTAATTGATGGAAGAACAGGTGAATACTTTGATGGTGACATTTCAATTGGTGTAATGTACATATTAAAACTTGATCATATGGTTGATGACAAAATTCACTCAAGAGCTGTTGGACCATATTCTAAAATTACTCAACAACCACTTGGTGGAAAAAGCCAAAATGGTGGTCAAAGATTTGGTGAAATGGAAGTTTGAGCACTTGAGGCATATGGTGCTGCTCATAATTTAAGAGAATTATTGACTATAAAATCAGATGATGTTAAAGGTAGAAATAATACATATAATGCAATTATTAAAGGGAAACCTATCCCAGAATCAGGTTTGCCTGAATCATTTAAATTATTAACTAAACAATTACAAGGTTTAGGACTACAAGTAAATATCACAAAAGATGGTAAAGAGTTAAAAGATATTAATGAATATATCACTAATATGACAGAAGAAGCTATTATGCAAGATGCAAAAGAAGCAATGGCAAAAAATAATGAAAATATCGAATCAGAAGGATAATTATGAAAAGCAAAAACTCTAGAATTACAAGTATTCAAATAGGTTTGGCATCACCAGAAAAGATTAGAGAATGATCTAGAGGTGAAGTAAAAAAATCTGAAACAATTAACTACAAGTCATTAAAACCTGAAAAAGATGGTCTTTTTGATGAAGCTATATTTGGCCCAATGAAAGATTATGAATGTTCTTGTGGTAAGTACAAGAAAATTAAATTTAGAGGAAAAGTTTGTGAAAAATGTAAAGTAGAAATTACTGAATCAATTGTTAGACGTGAAAGAATTGGACATATAGAATTAGCTGTTCCAATTGCTCATATATGGATGACAAAAGAGTTACCATGTCCTTCAAAAATATCTTTAGTACTTGATATTTCATATAAAGAAGTTGAACAAGTAGTTTATTTTGTAAACTATATTGTTTTGGATGCAGGTAATTCAAAATTTCCACAAAATTTTAAAGAAAAGGAAGTTATTGATTTATCAAGTCAAAAATCATCAAAAGAAACTCGTAGTAAATTAAGACGTACTTTAAGAGAGATTTATGAATCAATTGATGTAAATAAGTCTGCTGAAGAAAAAATGAAATATAACATTGCTAGAACTTTTTATAACACTTTAGAGCAATCTAACATGCCTTTTTCTATTGAAGAAGTATTTAATTTTATTAGTAAATATACTGGAATGAGATTTGGTATTGGTGCAGAAGCAATTTTAGAATTACTACAAAAAATTGATTTAGATAAAGAATACAAAAAAATTGATGCAACTTTAAGAAGTCAAGAAATAACAAATGATTCTAGAACAAAAAAATTAGTAAGAAGACTAGAAGCAATTAAATGACTAAAAGATTCAAATAATAAACCAGAATGAATGATTTTAAAGAATATTGTTGTTACTCCTCCAGATACAAGACCAATTATTCAACTTGAAGGTGGTAAATTTACTACAAGCGATATTAATAGTTTTTATAGAAAAATAATTATTAGAAATGAACGTTTGAAAAGAGTTATTGAAAATAAAGCTCCATCAATTATTTTAAATAATGAGAAAAGATTATTGCAAGAATCAGTTGATGCTTTATTTGATAATTCATCACGTAAAAAACCTCTTCTTGGTAAAGATAAAAGACCACTTAAATCTTTATCAGAACACTTAAAAGGTAAGCAAGGATTATTTAGACAAAATCTATTGGGTAAAAGAGTTGATTATTCTGGACGTTCTGTTATTGTTATAGGACCTAATTTAAAAATGTATCAAGTTGGTATTCCAGCAATAATGATTTTAAAATTATTCAAACCTTTTATTATTCATGAATTAATTAAAAAAGTTGATAAAGATGGAAATCCAAAAGATCCAATTGTTTCAAACATTAAATCTGCTGAAAAATTAATTTTAAGACAAGATGACACTATTTGACCAATTGTTCAAGAAGTGATTAAGCAACGTCCAGTATTATTAAATCGTGCTCCTACACTACATAGACTTGGTATTCAAGCATTTGAACCAATTATGATTGAAGGTAAAGCAATTAGATTACATCCATTAGTAACAACTGCATTTAATGCTGATTTTGATGGTGACCAAATGGCAGTTCATGTTCCTTTAAGTCCTGAAGCAATAGCAGAGGCAAGATCTATAATACTTGCAAGTTGACATATTCTTGGTCCAAAAGATGGTAAACCTATTATTACTCCAACTCAAGATATGGTTTTAGGCAATTATTATCTAACAATGGAAAAAAGAGGTCAATTGGGTGAAGGTATTTTATTTAGTTCAGTTGATGAAGTAAAAAGTATTTATTACTTGAATAAAGTTGGTTTACATGCAATTGTTTGTATTCCTACAAGTGTTTTTCCTGAAAAACAATTTAAAAAAGAAGGTATTTTAATTACAACAGTTGGAAAAATTATTTTGAATGATTTATTACCAAAAGATATGCCTTATTTAAATGATCCACTAAATTTAGGGGATTTATCAGAAACTGATATTGTTGAATTTGGACAAGATTATAGAAAAGTTATTGCACAAAAGAAGTTATATGGTGCATTTACTAAAAAAACTTTATCTGAAATAGTTAATATCTTATATGAAAAATATAATGATGAAGACCATATTTATGTAGTTCCACAAACAATGGATAAAATTAAAGATATTGGTTTTGAATATTCAACAAAATCATCTACTACAGTTAGTGCTTTTGATGTTCCAGATTATAGTAAAAAACATAAATATTTTGAAGAAGCTGATAAAAAAGTTGAACAACTTAGAAAGTTCTATCAAAAAGGTTTATTGACAGATGATGAAAGATATAAACGTGTAGTAGATGAATGAACAAAAGTTACTAGTAAAGTATCTGAAGATATTGGTGAATTAATTAAGCAACCTGAATATCAAAATAATTCAATTGTTATTATGGCGAATTCAGGTGCTAGAGGTAACATGTCAAACTTTACTCAATTGTCTGGAATGCGTGGTTTGATGAGTAAGTCTTATAACTATGACCAAAAACAAAAATCTAAGGTAATTAAGGATACAATTGAAGTTCCAATTAAAAATTCATTTATTGAAGGATTAACAATTAGTGAATATTTCAATTCATCATATGGTGCACGTAAGGGTATGACAGATACTGCAATGAAAACATCAAAATCTGGATATATGACTCGTAAATTAGTTGATGCTACTCAAGATGTTATTGTTAATGAAGAAGATTGTGGAACAAAACGTGGAACAATTATTGAAAAAATTGAAGATACTAAAAATGGTTCTGTTATAGAAACATTAAAAGATAGATTAATTAATAGAACACCATTGCAAAATGTAGTTGATCCAAAAACTAAAAAAGTTTTGGCTCATGCACATGAGTTAATCACAAAAGAACAAGCTATTGCAATTGAAAATGCTGGTGTTGAGCAAGTAGAAGTTAGATCTGTTCTACACTGTAAAACGCAATATGGAATTTGTCAAAAATGTTTTGGTACTGATTTAACAACAAATAAGTTGGTAGAAAAATATACTGCAATTGGTGTTATTGCAGCTCAATCTATTGGAGAACCTGGTACTCAATTAACAATGCGTACTTTCCATACAGGTGGAGTAAGTGGTGGTAGTAATATTGCTCAAGGGTTTGAGAGACTTAAACAATTATTTGATATAATTCCTCCAAAAGAATGAGAACGTGCAGTTATTTCAGAGATTAATGGAACTGTAAAACAAATTCAACAAAAAGGTAACAAACAAGTTGTAACAATTAAAAACAAAAATGAAGAAGTTAAATATGAAGTTGATTTTGAATCAACATTAAGAGTTAAAGTTGATGACAAAGTGTTTCCAGGTAGCAAAATAACTGAAGGTTCAATTGATATTAAAGAATTATTGAAAATTGCTGGTATTGAAGCTGTTAGAAACTACATAATAAAAGAAGTTCAAAAAGTTTATCGTATTCAAGGTATTGAAATTGCAGACAAATATATTGAAGTTATTATTAGACAATTAACTAATAAAGTTCAAGTGCAAGATGCTGGAGATTCAAATTTCTTTGTAGGTCAAATTGTTGATATAAATATTTTTAGAAATGAAAATGAAAAT
Organism: uncultured Mycoplasma sp.; assembly: GCA_947648205.1. Lineage (GTDB taxonomy): Bacteria > Bacillota_I > Bacilli_A > Mycoplasmatales > Mycoplasmoidaceae > Malacoplasma > Malacoplasma muris. The sequence continues at coordinate 12,599 of CANSNC010000003.1, read as the reverse complement.
TTAATTCTTGCTAAAAATAAAGCGCCAGCAACTGCTATAAATTTAATTTTTGGTTTGGATGAAGCTCCAAGCAAAACTGGTTCATTCTTAGCAGCTGCATCATTCCAAGATACTAAAAAAATTCTTACTGATGCATCTGTAAAAGGTGAAGTTGATAAATTAAAAGGATTGAAAGAAAATGTAATCTTTGGTAATTTAATCCCTTGTGGTACAGGACAACAAGAAAAGGAAAAAATTATTGAAGAAGGAATTAGAATGTTCAATCAAGAATATTAGTTTTTTAAAATCACTATGGTTAGTCATAGTGATTTTTTTATAATATGTTTAATAATTTTGATAAAATAAATCCAAGCTTAAATATTAATTTGTTAATTTAATATTTTTAATTTAGATTATTACTACTTAATGTAAAAATTGTATTAATTTCTATATTTTAATTTCAAAATTAATTTAATTAATATTTGTTTAAGTTTATTGCTCATATGTTACAATCACAACATATAGAATACAATTAACAAATTAATTATTTAAGGGATTAATATGCTAAATTCTCCTATAAAAACTATAACTAATAATAGAAAATGAAGAACATATTCTAAAATAAATTTAGGTTATTCTGATGAAATAAAGTATCATGTGATTAATTATAAGAATGAAGAATACCTTATAAAAATTGGTTCTTATAATAATTTTCCAAGAAAACAATTGGTTTATAGATTGTTAAAAAAAATCTCTAATTTACCTTTTAAAAAGCCTCAAAATTTTGATTATGGTTATTTTAATGAAAAAAACAATGTTTTTAGTATACAATCTTGGATTGATGGGGAAGTTCTAAAAGACAAGATCAATTTGTTGCCACAAACAACAAAATATATGTTAGGAAAAATTGCTGGAAGTAGTCTAAATATGATACATAAAATAAAATTAGATGAAAAAGATTGTGTTCCTATTAATTTAATTAGAAGAAGAAGAGCGAAAAAAATGCTTTTATATATGAATTCTAAAATGAAAACAGGTTATGATAACATTTTAATTAATTTTATAAATGATAATATTAATAAGATTAATGATTTTGTACCTTGTTACATTCATCATGATTTTCATTTAAATAATATGATTATTGATAAGGATTTGAAATTTGGAATAATTGATTTTGATAAAGCTACTGTAGAAGATCCTATTTTAGATTTAGTTAAAATACAAATGTATGATGTTGACATAAGTTATGAATTTTGTCTAGGTGTATTAAATGGTTATTTCGATAAAAATATTCCTAACAATTTTTGATTAAAATATGCTGTGTTAACTGCCTACAATTGCTTATCATTATCTCTATGAGCTAATAGTAAAGGATTAAGTGAAATTCTAAAAGTGAATAGAATTGTTAAAGGTGTTCTAAAACAATATGATAATTTTAACAATCTTATACCACATTGATACTATAGACTTGCAATTAAACCAAATGCAGAACAATTTAAATTTAATAAGGAATTTAAAATTGATATAACAGAAGATTAAATATATTTAGGAGAATTAATGGAATTTAGAAATATTACAATAAAAGGTGATAATAATACGTTTAATAAATCAATTTTTTCAAAAGATTTTAATCAAGATCAAAATGGATATACATGATTAAACCCTAAGGCTATTAAATTAGTTGACAGCAAGTATACTTCTTTTGAAATGTCATGAGATCCAATACCAGGTGCTGAATCATATGTATTATTACTTGTTGATTATGATGCTAATAAAATTTTTGGTTTTCCATTTTTACACTGATCTGTTGCAAATATTACTACTACTACATTAGAAGCAAGCGCAAACTTAAATAATAAGAAAATTGTACAAGGATTAAATAGTAGTGTTCCTAAAATGAATGATAACCAAAAAGGAATTTACTATGAAGTTTTACCAAGTGGTTATAGAAGTGCAAGCTTTGATGACTCAATTGGATTTTATCCTATGCTTTCAAGAGAAAAACCTCATATGTTTTTACTAACAATTATAGGTGTTAGTAGTAAAGAAATTGATATTGATCCAGGATTTTTTCTAGGTGACTTATCTTTAAAAATACAAAAATATATTGTTGGTGTTCATTATAAATCTTTTTGGTTTAAAGGGAACTAGTTATGTATAAGAATATAAAATGAAGAGTGGGAAATAGAGATGAAATATATTCTCCTGCAATTGATTCAAGAGGATATTTATCAAATAAATATGGTATAAATTCATGTAATAAAAATATTACAAAATTTCCTAGTCACTCATTTCCTTTATGATGAAAAAAGATTAGTGGAGCAAAATCATATGCATTAGTTATGGAATCATATGATAGTAATAAATTGATTGGCTCACAGTATATTCATTGGATTGTTGTAAACATAAAAGAAAATGAATTATATGATGACCAATCATTATTGGATTTTGTTAAATGAAAAAATAAAAAAAGTAAAAACTTTACAAAAGACATTTTGTGACAAGGGCATAATTCTACAACTGAATATTACTTTGACCAAAATGATAAAAAAGAAAAACTTAAAAATAATTTACCAAAATCTTTGTTAGCAGACAACTGGGAAGATTCATGTATTTATGTTGGTCCTATTTTTCCATTTGTTGAAACACATTATTTTGTAACTGTGTTTGGACTAGATGTTGATGCAGACAAATTAGAATACATTGAATCATTTGAGCCATTGGTTAAGTCAAAATTAAATAAACCATTTTATGTTGGTGACATGCTTCAGTCTATTATGAACCATGTTGTTGGATCTTGAACACTTTGTTTTAAATACAAAAATGATTCTTCTAATTCATTGGAAAATAACAAATACTGTAAAGATTTGAATATTAAATTAAAAAAATAGACTAAATTATTTAGTCTATTTTTTATTTTTTTATTTTCATTAATTGTTATTATAGTGTTCTACAAATTCATCTCCAATACTATATTTTTCTGTTATTTCTAATATTCCTGTTGATATTATGTCTTTATTAAAAAGTTCTTTTTCACTACATAGCATACCAAAAGAATCAAATCCTTGTAATTTACCTTTATTAATTACCATTCCATTTGGCATAATTGTTCCTATTTGAGCAACTACAACTTTCATATTATTTTTTACATTTTTTGCACCACAAACTATTTGTAAAGTTTGATTACCAATATTGACTTTACAAACATGTAAATGTGTATTTGGAATATCTTTAATTTCAACAATTTCACCTATAATAAATTTTTTATTATCATATTCATCTAAATTTATATTTGTTATTTTTAAAATGAAGTTTTTTATTTGATTATCATAGTTCAAATATCCTTCATTTATATCTATAAAATTACTTACATTTTTAATTGAAATAGAATGTACCTTATCATTATCAAAATTAATCAAAAATGAATTATTTTTAATTGATCTAGATATATTTGTTGATGAATTAACCTTTACAATTAAAATATCATTTAAACCTTTTTTATTATAAAAAATATTTATCATATTATTTCCCTTTTTTAAATTCTTTATATTTCAAATCAATAATTTTTTTTAATTCACTAACTAATTCATTTTCATTAACTGTTTTAATAACTTTACCTTTTTCAAAAATTATTCCACTACCATTTCCACCAGCAATGCCAATATCTGCTTCTTTTGCTTCTCCTGGCCCATTAACAGCACATCCAAGTATTGCAATTTTTAATGGAAATTTCATTTCTTTAGTGTAATCCTCAATTTCTTGAACAATAGGTTCTAATTTAAAATTTAATCTTCCACAAGTGGGACAAGAGATTACATCAACTAAATTTTCATATAATCCAAATGTATTTAAAAGCTTTTTACATACTTTTATTTCGCTTATTGGATTACCAGTTAATGAAATTCTAATTGTATTTCCAATACCATTATATAGTAAGACTCCTAAGCCAGCAGATGATTTAATTGTTCCATTAAATAAAGAACCTGCTTCTGTTATTCCAATATGTAATGGATATTTAAAAATTTTAGATGCTAATTTGTATGACTCTATTGCTAATAAAGGGTCTGTTGCTTTTAAAGAAATAACAATATTTGTAAATCCATTTTGTTCAAATATATCAATATATCTTTTAGCAGCAATTATCATTGATTTAGCAGTAACACCAAATTTTTTAACTAAATCAGTTGGTAATGAACCACTGTTAACTCCAACTCTTATTGGAATATTTTTGCTATTTGCTTTTGTAATAATTTTTTGTAAATCTTCTTTATTTTTTATATTTCCTGGGTTTAATCTAATTTTTGCAACACCATTATCTATAGCTTTTATGGCAAGCATTGGATTGAAATGTATATCTGCTATTATAGGACATGGAGAATTATCAACAATATATTTTAGTGCATTTGCATCATTATCATCAAGAACAGCAACTCTTACAAGTTCACAACCTTCTTTTACTAATTGTTTAATTTGTTTTATTGTAGATTCTAGATCATTTGTTTTTGTAGTTGTCATAGATTGGATTACTACTTTATTATTACCACCAATTTGTATATCCTTAACAAAAATAGGTACTGTTTGTTCTCTAATTGTTTTCATAATTTTCCTCAATAATATAAATTATATTAAAGTAGTTAAATAAATAATAAAATACTTGTAACTATTAATTACAAGTATTTAATTTATATTTTTATTTTATAAAACTTTTTGTATCTTGTGCTATCTTCAATTCTTCATTAGTTCTAACAGCATAAACTTTTACTGGAGAAAATAAGCCACTAATTTTTTTGTAGTCATCATATTTTAATTTGTTTTTTGAAGCATTAACACTAATTTTTTTGACAAATATTTTTTTACAAATAATGTTTCTTACTATGTCATCATTTTCGCCGATACCACCAGTAAATACAATTCCATCAATTTTATTTTCTAAATGGTTTAAATATACACTGATAGTATTTGCAACTTTTTGAGCAAATATATCTCTTGCAAATTCAAATTCATTACCAGGTAATACATTTGCATTAATATCTCTAAAATCAGAACTTCCACATATTGCTTTTAAACCTGATTCTTTATTATAAGAATTAAAGACTGCAGTAGCAGAATTTTTTTCTTGGTTTATTAAATAATCTGCAATTGAAGGATCAATATCACCACAACGTGTTCCCATTATCAATCCTGCCATAGGAGTGAATCCCATAGTTGTATCAAATGATTTTCCATTTTTAATACAACATATACTTGCGCCATTTCCCAAATGACAAACTATTAAATTTAATGGTCTACCTTTTTTAATTATTGATTCCATTTTTTCATATATATATCTGTATGATGTCCCATGAAAACCATATTTTTTTATTTTAAATGAGTCAACTCATTTCTTTGGGATAGGATAGTAATTGTTTAATTTTGGAATAGTTGTATGGAATGAAGTATCAAATACAGCAACTGGTTTAGAATTAGGTATTTTTTTGTTAATAATTTTAATAACTTCTAATTCTGGTTTGTTATGTAAAGGAGCAAGTTTAATACATTTTTCTATTTCTGCTAAAACTTTTGCATCTATCAAACTTGATTGACTTATTTCTCCTCCTTGAACAACTCTATGACCAACACCAGTTATTTCATTTAAATTGCTAACAATTTTTAAATCAACTAATTTTTTTAAACAATAATCTATTGCTACCTCATGACTACTAAAATTTGTTTTTTCTTCAAATTTTTCAAGCTTATCATTTGTTTGGTAAGATATTTTAAATAATCCGTCTATTTCAATTCTTTCACATAGTGCAGAAGCAATTTCTACTAAATTGCTTTCAGAATATAATCTAAATTTGATTGAACTTGAACCAGCATTAACTACTAATATGTAATTCATAAATTCCTCGCTTAATATAAAAATAATTCAAATATATTTTAACAAATTTTTAAATATAAAAATTTGCTTTTAAAAAGAAATATGAAAAAATATGTGATAAATAAATATAATTTTATGTTTTTTGGTAAAAAAATTCTAATTTTACATAAAACTTTACGTATATATAATTGGGGAGGTAAAAATGATAGAAAAATATAAGTTATCCAAAAAAGATAAAAAAATTATTTTTGGTGGAAGTAAAAATGCTCAATCTAATAATTTTTGAAATAATTCTATTGGATTTGGAATAATTGGTTCTACTGTTCTTTCTATTTTGCAATTTATTTTTACAATAGTAACATCATTTGTATCAAATGATGAATCTAATCAGAAGACAAGTAATTATTCGCCAAATTATTCAAAGTCAAAAATTAGTTATAGACTGTCAAAGTATCCATCTAAATCAAATATATTCATGTAAAAAAATGTTTTTTGTTTTTCACGATCCTTAAATAAAATATATGTTTAAAAAGATGCTAACAAGCATCTTTTTAAATTATCTTAATTAAAATGTTTTCATATTTAAAATACATATCATTTACAAGTTTTCTAATAACATTAAAATTATTTATTTTTAATTTGAATGTTGTTAATTTACTATGATTGTTTAATTTAATTGTTTGTAAATATACTATTTCAATACCCATACTTGTTATAAGATGAATGATTGAATTAATTTTAATAAATGTTGAATCATATGTAACACTTAATGAACAATAATACATTCTTGAAAATTCTTTTAGCTTTTCGTTGTCTCAATCAAGTACATATCTTTTTGTGTAATTTTCAACATTTGGACAATTAAACTTATGAACATATAAAACAGATTTTTCTAAACATCCAATTATTTGTAAGCCAGGTACTTTTGAACAACAATCTGGAAATTTAATTTTTTTATAGTGAATTATATTTTTGTCAATTATATTAAATGCAGATAAACTTGTTTTTTCTTTTGCATCAGACAATTTTGAATAATATTTTTTTCACTTTTGTTTTTTACTAAAAAATCCATACAATGTTTCTTGATCAATGTTTATATTTTTTTGATAAAAATTTAGATATTCAGTCAAATAGTTAAAATTTAAAAATTTTATTCTTTTTTTAATTTCGCTTGCACTTTCTATATCATTTTTTAAATATTCTCTAATTTTTGAAATAATTTCAGTTTCCTTTGTAAGAGAATCACTATTTGATATTTCATTTATATAATTTTTAGCCTCATTTGTTGTTACATAATTATATCAATCGTTATTTACTTCAAGTTTGTTGGAATACTCAATTGTAAAAATATCATTTTTAATTGGATTGTATGTTAAAGGCACTCTAACATTATCTTTTAGTATATTTTTTACATAACCAATTTTTTCTTTATTATATCTATATGCTAAATCTAATACAGTAGAATTTTCAGTAACAACATATCATTTGTTATTGTTTAAAAGAAGAACATCAAAAATTTTAATTCTAGAAATATTTTTTATTCTTTGTGCTGTTATTTCATTTTCATCAATAACATCTTTTAACAAAGAGTCTGTTACAAGTTCATCTGATCCTTCATTATCCTTATAAATTCAATGAGCTGCAACCCCATAATTTGCAACATTGTCCATAACTAAATTACGTATTTGGATTTCAATTAACATTTTATTGTATGCAATAGTTGTGTGAAGTGATTGATATAAATTTAATTTTGGTGATGATATATAATCTTTGAATGTTTGTGGTAAAAAAGTAAAATTTATATGTGCAAGACCTAATATTTGATAACATTTAATTACATCATAATTTCCTATAATTCTAATAGCATAAATATCATGGATATTTATAGGGTCCATACCTTTTTGTATTTTTTTATAAGTTGAATAAATTCCCTTTATTCTTTCTAGTACATATGCATCTATATTATTTTTTTTAAGAATATTTTCAAATTCTATTTTAAATTTGTTTATATTGTCTTTATTAGAATCAATAAAAGTGTCAATTTTCTTTTTTGTTTCATCATAGTTTTCAGGGTCTAATACAGCAAAAGATAAATCTAGTAGCATTGATTTTTGTTGATACATACCCAATCTTCCTGCTACATTAGCATATATATGAAATGTTTCATTAGCTATTCTTTTTTGTTTTTCTTTTTTTAAATGATGAATTGTAGACATATTATGCATTCTATCTGCTAGTTTTACCATTACAGGTCTAAGGTCTTTAGAAACTGACATAATAACTCTAATTAAATATTCATTGTTAGTATTTTCATAATTTTCTCTAGATCTATTTTCTTCTGATAATTTAGAAACTTTTGTAACTGCTTTTACCATTTCAGTAATATTATTGCCAAACTTTGATGTCAATTCTTCTTCTGTTGTTTCTGTATCTTCAAGAACATCATGTAGCAACCCTGTTATTATTGTTGGAGTATCCATTTTTCATTCAACCAAGTAAATTGCTGTTTCTAGTGGATGAATAATATAAGGTTCACCACTTCTTCTTAGTTGACTGCCATGCTTTCTTAGGGCAAATTCATAAGCTTTTTTTATTCCCTTTTTTTCTTCATTATTAAATTTCATCTTTGTTAATGCATTTGACAAAACAGCATATCTTTTATTTAAATTAGTATTCATAACACACCTTAATACATTATTTTAGTAGTTTTTTATTCACTACAAGATTATATATATTATTATTAAACATTTTTAAAATTATGTTTATTGTATTTACAATTGTGTAATGTTGTATAATAATATGGTATTATGCAATTTAAAAAGAATCAAAATAAAATATATAAATTTCTGTTAATAACATTTTTATTCATAGCTTCTATTGTTGCTATGGTTTTTGGTTCTATTAATATTGGCAAAAACAACACACAAAAAGGTGCTTTTGGTGATAGCTTCTTTATGTCATTTCAATTAGACATAAGTAATGCTAATAGCAAAGAAGAACAAATTAGTATGTTAAAAAGTTCTTCTGAATCTTTTACTAATTGATTGTTATCACAAAATGTGAATGTAAAATCAGTTGAATATGAGTTAAAAGAAGGAAATGATATAAAATCAAATCTTGGTTATATTTATACTGAAAGATTAAATGTGAATACTATTGAGTATCAAGGAGAAAAAAAGGTTAATCAAAACCCAACTTTTATTGCTTTAGATTCATATAATAGTTCTAGATTAGAAATACAACAATATAATCCTGAGGGAACAGATACTAAAATTCCAAAAACATTGGGTTCTTATACAAATAATAATTTAATGTATTCAAGTGTTATTACACAAGAACATATAGATTTAAATACTGTTGCAAAAGATAGCCGTTCAAAATTAGCTACAAATAATGCTACAACAAATTATGGTGTTACTTTTAATATCAAGAATTCAGATCCTTTATCAATTGATAAGTTTAATGAACAAAAAGAAGCTTCTTCAACAACAAAACTAGAATGAATTGTTTTTCAAGATATTGATGGTCTTGTATCAAAGTTGAGATATGCAAAATATTTGGGTTTAAGAGTGAAAAATAATCCAACAGAAAATGAATTATTCAATTTTAATACTCTTCCTACAGAATATCAAACTTGAGCTTCTGCTGCCTCAACTGGTACTGGATCAAATGATCCTATTACAAGAGATAATCTTTTATATTATTACAAAATGGCTGCTTCAAGTTCTAGTAGTGAATCAAGTTCAACTACAAGAGCAAGTGCTGAAGCTAATGGTGATTCATCATTAAAAACTATTGTTGATAAAAATATATTAGGAACAATTACTTATGATAACTATAATGATTGGTTTCCAGATTCTGCTGTCATTGGTAGTAATAAAGATGATGGAAGTACAGATAATGGAGATTCAAACAACAACAATAATAGTGAAAAATCATTAAATGATAATACTGTTGCACCAAGAGCAGGTGGGACACCACTTATTACAAAAATTAGTTTGCAATCTTCAACAACTGAACAACAACAAACAGATTTAATTAATAGATTAACAACTATGGTTGTTAGTGCACCTTTATACATTAACAATGCTTTAACAGCAAGACAATATCCATTTTCTGGAAGTGCTTGAATTAATAAGTCATTTTTAAATTCTGGTACAGTTGGTTTAGATGCATATGAATCAACTATGTTATCATTGGGAATTGTTGTTATTATGATTGCAATAATTGTTTCAATTTTATATAGGATACCTGGAATATTTGGAGCATTTGCAATTATTGCATCTTCAGTCTTTTCTGCTTCACTATTGGTTGTTTTAAATATTAATTTTTCTATATCAACCATTGTTGGATTATTAGTTGGAATATTGTGTTGTACAATGTCTGTCTGTTTGTTTGTTGAGCGGATGAGAAAATCATTTAAAGATAGGCATTCAGTTTTTGATTCATTGATGAATACTTTCAAAAAATCATTATTTACTATCATTGATATTAATGTTTTACCACTACTTTTAGGTTTAGGACTTGTGTTTGTTGGTAAGGGTGAAATTATTGATTTTGGGTTAGTATTAATATTGGTTTCTTTAGTTACAATTGCATCAGTAGCAATTTATTATATATTGCCAAATTTTTTAATTAGAGATAATACATGATTATGAAATCCAAAATTATATTTATGATTTAATAGTAATAAAAATTATTCTTATAATTTTGAAAAGATTAATAAATTTGGAATTAAATATAAAAAAATTATTTTTCCAACATTCATTACTATTGCATTTTTGTTATTTTTAATTGGTTTAATACTTGTTCTTACAACAGGTGTACATAATTCTTCATATTATAATATTGCAACAACAGTTTTAATTAATACTAATGTTGCTAATGGAGTTACTGGTGATATTGCTCATAATCCAGATTATGTATTAAGTTTATTGCCTGGTGGAAAATGAGAATATATTGGTGTAAGCAATGGAGTTTATAATTTCAGAGTTACAGGAAATATTGCTGCAAATGATATTTATGCAAGTTTGTCTAGTATTGTAAATCAGCATGCTGTTTCAGTTTTAATCAATGATCCTTTATATGCAATTAATACCTCTCTATCAGGGCTATATGCAATATTGTTAGGTTATGGATTTATTGCAGTTTATGCAGTGTTTAGATTAAATTTATTATCAGTATTACCTTGATTTATTGTTAGTTGTTTAGGTACATTGGCTCCAATATCAATAATTTATTTAGTGTGAATACCAATTGATTCATTATTTATCTACTCTTGTATTTTTATTTCTATTGTTTCAGCTTTAACAAGTTTTATGTATATATCTATTACAAAAACTCGTTTCAATAAGAGACAAATATCAAAAGTGGATGAATTGACAAGTTTCATTTCATTAAATATTATCAACATTAAAAACTTAGTTATAATTCTTGCTTTTGTTATATTAATATTTTCTTTAGTTTTTATTGGTTTTGGGTCATACTCTATGATGTGACTGTTTGTGTATATTTTAATAGGAAGTGTACTTTCAATAATGTTTAATTACATATTAATTCCATTTATGTATTTTGTAAGTTTATACATTAGACAAAGATATGTAAAAAATATTGTTGCAAATGTTGATAAGAGAATTAATCTTAAACAAGATGATGATGTTGATGAAGAATTAATAGAAGGAATTAATAAGTTTCATTAGGATATATTTATGAAAATAAGTGATATAGAAAATGCAATTGTAAGTATTAATGATTTTCCAAAAAAAGGAATAGTTTTTAGAGATATTACACCTTTGTTTCTAGATCCTATAAAAATCAATTTTATCATTGATGAAATGGCTAAATTATTACAATCAATTGATTTTGATGTAATTGTTGCTCCTGAATCAAGAGGTTATTTGTTTGCTGTTCCATTAGCTTTAAAATTGAACAAACCATTTGTCATGGTTAGAAAACCAAATAAATTACCAAGAGCTAAATTGTCAATTGACTATGAATTAGAATATGGTCATAATATTCTTGAAATTCATAAGAACGATATTAAACCAAATTCAAAGGTTTTAATTGTTGATGATTTACTTGCAACTGGAGGAACATCATGTGCTATTCAGGAAATGGTAAAACAACTTGATAGTTTGGTTGTTGCACACATGTATTTAATTGAACTTGAAGGATTAATTAAAGATCAGAGATTAATTGGAAAAGTTTATTCATTAATAAAGTTTAAATAAAAGATGGGAAACCATCTTTTTTATATAAAGTTGTTTTATTTTAAAAAACTTATTTTTTTTATAATAAGTGATATAACATATAATATTATGTTAATGATTAATAAGGAGAAGATTTATGAGTAAGTTAGAAATTGGAAATGATAAAAATCTTGAGGAATTAACAAAACAAACACAAGTAGCAATTGTTAAATTTGGTGCTACATGATGTGGTCCTTGTAAAATGATTGCTCCTGAACTTGAAGATATTGCAAACAATTATGGTCATATTACAATTGTTGATGTTGATATTGATAATTCAGAAGCTGAACAAATAGTTGCTCAATATAATGTACAAATGGTTCCAACTGTTGTATTTTTTAGAAAGGGCAAAGAAGTAGAAAGATTTGTAGGTTATAAACCAAAAGATTTTATTCTAGACATTATAAAAAAATATGAAAATTAATAAAATAAACTGGTGTTTTAATACATCAGTTTATTGCTCGATTGAAAAATGAAGTGCAACACATATTGTAAAATATATGTGCACTTCA
>CANSNC010000002.1 GCA_947648205.1 uncultured Mycoplasma sp. | reverse complement strand
ATATCTTTACCAATGCAAGTGTTACTTGACTTGATAAAATCTATTAGCTGTTTTTATTAAAAGATCCAGATTGAGTTTTAGTTTTATTTAAATCAATTCTTTTATTTTTCACATTTATTCCTTGAAAATAAAAATATATGAAGTGCAACAACCCTTCATATATAAAAATTTGTATTTATCTAGAAATATTTTAATTTATTTATAATCTATTAAAATGAAAATAATTTATATTATAAAAATGGATACAAAAAACAAATGTTGCATGTAAGAATTGAATTATATATTTTTCACACTTGAACTTACATCTTATTAATATAAATATTAATTAAAATTTAGATTACATTTGTCATGTGCAAAGAAACAAATGCAAAAATGGCAAAAGATATAGCCAATATTATTTCTAATTGTATATTAATAAATATAAATAATTTATTTTCATTTATCAATTATACTGATGTAGTTGTTATCATTTAATTTCTTAGAAATTCTAATATTTTTATTTATGTATTTTACATTATCATGAATATCTAAATTGTAATAATCAGAAATAAAATTGTTTTTAATTTCATTAATTCTATCTTCAGATAATTCTATGTTATTAATTGATTCAAATTTAGTTTTTAAAAACTCTTTACAAAAAAGCTTTCAACTATCACTTTTGAAATTGGGCAAAGGATTAAAATATGATTTTTTGTAAAATAAATAATCAAACAATAATATTATTAATCCAAGAACCAAAGTAGAAATATAAAAATAAATATTAATTGTTGTGATATTTTTACTTATATATGTAAGGTATTCCAACAAAAATAGCTATAATCATTAAAATAGATGTTATTAATTTAATTGATTCTAAAATAATAATTTTCTTAAATCTGTTTTGATTTTTTCTATTATTAAAAATAGCTTTTGAATAGTTTTTAAAATCGTTTGTTTTTTTTAAAATGTCCAAATATTCATTTGATATTTTCAAATGTACTTTAGGAAAATATTCATTTTCCTTATAATATTCAATAATATTATTAATTTTATTATCCATATTAACTCCTATTTATTAACTGCATAATATATTACATTTGTGATAACAGCAAACACTAATGAAGACAAAATAACAAAAATAAAAAGATATCTAATTATAAATATGATGAGATTTACAAATAGAAAAAATAAGGTGATTTCTTCATTTTAGTATATTGCTTTATTTTTAACTGTTCTAGTTTGTCATTCTCATAATTTGAAAATGTACCAATTTGAGCATAAAGTACTAAATAAAATTCTATAAATAAATTTGCTCTTCTATCTAACTTATTTTTTATATCACTTTTTTGGAAATTATCATTATTACTATTATTTATCATTATTAATAATTCAATTCTCTAGGATTAAATAGTGCTATATCTATACCAAAACTACAAACTGATAAAGTACCATCAATAATAGAAATAACTAATGATGATGGTGATGCTCATGAAACTGCTTTCATAATGACCTTTTGAGAAATCATTTTTTAAAATTTATTTATCTTTGACATAATATATCCTATTTTTTATATATAAATGACTATTTATATATTTTTTATTATATATTCTATTCATTGTAGATAAAATAAATAAAAATGCTCTTATTAAAATTTAATAAGAGCATTAATCTATTGTTATGAATTAATTATGCTAATCTGTTGTATCACTCAACAACATATGATTCATTAATGTCAGCTGGAAGTTCATGACGTTCAGGATATCTTGTATATTTTCCTTTTTTTGTCTTCAAATCAGAATCTACAAAAGCATAAGTTCCATTTGTAGCACCAGCTTCAACAACTGGTAATTTTTTTGATTTTTCAACAATTTCAACAGTATCACCTAATTTTAACAAAATTGATGGAATATCAATTCTTTTACCATTAACTAATACATGACCATGATTTACTAATTGTCTTGCTGCTCTTCTTGTAGGAGCAAAACCCATTCTAAAAACTAGATTATCTAATCTACTTTCTAAAGTAATAAATAAATTTAATGTTAAAGCACCTTTCATTAATTTAGCTACTTTAAACAATCTTCTAAATTGTCTGTCATTCAAACCATAAAGATACATCATCTTTTGTTTTTCTTGCAATTGTTCTCCATAACCTGACAATTTAATTTTTTTATTTCCATGTTGACCTGGAGCATATCTTCTTTTCTTACCACTAGAAAATTCATTTTCATTTTCTAATAGTGAGAATCCATAACGTCTAGATTTTTTAGTAATACTACATAAATATCTTGACATAATATTTCTCCTAAATATCTAGCACAGAAATTAAAATATTCTTAAATAGTAATAAAGTATAAAAGTTTTCAACTTATCAGCAAAGTCTACTAACTAAACATTCGCTACAATATTAATATATCTAATATATTTCTGCTGACTGTGCTTCTAAGATTATATAATAAAATTAAAAAATATGATGTATATTTTACATTAATTTAAATTTAATAATTATATAAAGCTATTATTAAACTTTTTATATTCTAGTGAGTGTGGATTAATGAGAGAGCAAATCCTGAAACAATTCCAATTGTTATGAATATCATCATATAAAATCACTCTTTTGTACATAAATGATGCTTATGAATAAATTCTGGAATAAATTCCATTAATGAAACAAATATTAATGATCCACTAGTTGATGATAATAAAAATGGAAATAACCAATAAACACTTTTAGAATAATATGTTATTGCAATACCCACAAATATAAAAGGGATAATTATTAAATTTGATGAAACAGAAATTCAAAAAGAGTTATGTCTTCTATTTGTTTTTAATAAATTTATATAGTAAATACAAATTGTTGTAGCAACAAGATGTAATACAAAACCAATTAATAATCCAAGATTTTCAATATGTAAAATTTTTTCTCCTGAATTATGCAATAAAAACCCTAGAATAATTCCATCAATTATATTGTGTATAAATAAAAATATAATAGACATTAGCTTATCATGAAATTTTGGATTTTCTTTCTCTTCATAAACACACTCTCCATGCATATTTTGATTATGATTTTTACACTGTTTTTTTGTCTTATAAAAATAAATTCATTTTGTAAATATTCCAAAACAAACACCAATAATAACACCAGATACAATTACACTAACAACTATTATCATATTTGGTTCTTGATTAATATTTGCAAAGTGATCATTTAACAACATATATGATTCGTGAATAAAACCAAATATTGATAACACCAATAATAGTCCTGTCACAAAAGCATATAAATATGTAATTTTGATTTGATTTAATCTTATTTTAAAACCATAAAATAATAAAGTAACTATAAATGGAACAACAAAAATAATTGCTGATATTATCAAGCCATTCAAATATAAATTTTGCACATCATTTCCTAATCTATTTTTTTATACTAAATAATCATAATACATTATTTATAAAAATTATAAATAAGTTTATCATAAAAATAAAATAGTAGAAATCTACTATTTAACTAAATTATTAATTTTTGTCTTTTTTGTCCTTACAAACAACTACACTTGCAGGAATAATAACAATATCATGTAGTTTATACCCTTTTTTAATCACTTTAATAATTTGGTTAGCTTTAAATGAGGGGTTAAACTCAGCTTCAAAAGCTTCCATTGTTAAAGGATCATAATTATCACCAATCGAAGGCTCAATAGCAATAATATTGTTATTTGCTAAATAGTTTTTAAACATTGTAGAAAACATTCTAAATCCTTGAACATAGTTAGCAACATTGGGATCTTCTGGTGTAAAACTTACTGCAACATCAAAATTATTAATAATATTGATTAATTCAACAGCTTTGTCTTTTAAAGCAAATTTTTTAATATGTTGAATTTCTTTTTCAAATTTTTCTTGCTGTTCTTTTATTTTTGATTCTACAAGTTTTTGAGCTTCAATAGTTTTTTTATTAATTTCATTTTTATAATTTTCATTAAATTGCTTTATTTGATTTTCTAGCTCTTTAATTCTTTGATCTTTATTTAAGATCTCATTATTAAGTGATGTATTTTTGGCTAATAAATCATTAACTTTTGAATTAATGTTTTCATCTTTTTTACTATTTTGTTTATTTAAATTATCTTTCTTAACAAAATTATTAGAATGAGCTTGTTTATTATCTACATTATTATTTGAATTTTGAGAATTACTATTAAAATTATTTTTATTATTTGTAGTACTTTGGTTAATATTTTTATCTTTATTATCTTTTATGTTTTCCATAATTATTCACCTATTTCTCTTCTAGCTTGCTCAATATATTTTTCTATTTCATTATTTGTAGTTTTAGCAAATTTCTTTAATTCATCAATTTGTTTAGAATCATATTTTGATAAAGAATATTTAATAACACCAAATAAATCTCCACTACCATAAGTTCCTTTTACACCATGGTTGGATACTACAATTTTCTCATCATGCTTTGTTCCTGGTTTTATTTTAATATTTTTAATTCCATACG
Organism: uncultured Mycoplasma sp.; assembly: GCA_947648205.1. Lineage (GTDB taxonomy): Bacteria > Bacillota_I > Bacilli_A > Mycoplasmatales > Mycoplasmoidaceae > Malacoplasma > Malacoplasma muris. Next base: position 157,253 of record CANSNC010000002.1, on the reverse strand, counting down.
GTGTTGGAACTTGTACTGTTCCACCTACTATTGCCAAAATTGGATCTACTTTAACAATTACATAAATATCATTATTATGTCTTTCAAAAATTGCTGAAGGAACAATTCTAACATTTACATATAAATCTCCTCTTTTGTTGTTAATTTTATTTCCAAGTTTTTTAACAACAAATTTTGCATTATCAACAATTCCCACTGGAATATCAATAGTTTCAACAACTTTTTCTTTAAAGTATTTTCTACCATTACATTCTTTACATTTTTTAGCAATAATCTTCCCTTGCCCTTTACATTTATCACAAATTGATTGTTGTTGCATAACACCAAGCATTGTTTTTCTTGTTAGAATAACATATCCTGATCCTTTACACTGATTACATGTTTCAATAGAACCTGGATCATTTGAAGCACCACTACCATGACAAACACCACATTCAGAATCTATGTTATATTCAATCTTTTTTTTGGCTCCAAGAATACTTTCAATAAAAGATATTGAAATAGCAACTAAAATATCTGGATCCTTTTCATCTTCATATTCACGGCGAGTTGATCTACCAAAACCACCACCAAAAAAACTTCCAAAAATATCTTCAAATCCCCCAGATCCTCCAAATACTTGGTTAAAAATATCAAAAGGATCAAAACCTTCTGAATGAAATCCTTGGGAATTTAGTCCATCATGTCCAAATTGATCATATGTTGCTCTTTTATTAGAATCAGATAAAACTTCATATGCTTCATTAACTTCTTTAAATTTTTCTTCAGCATCCGGTGATTTATTTCTATCTGGATGATATTCCATTGCTTTTTTTCTAAAAGCTTTTTTAATTTCATTCTCATCTGCTGTTTTAGATACACCCAAAACATCATAATAATCTCTTTTTGCCATTTTTGTCTCCAATTAATTACAATATATATTATCACACATACTATTAAAGTGCTAATAAATTAAAACAATATAAAAAAAATACCACCTATAAAATAAGTGGTATTTTTAAATTTATACTATATATAAATAGTTAAATTAATATGCAATAATTTTTTTTATTAAATCTGTGACTTCATTTTTATCTACACTTTTACCTTGAAGAGTAGATAGCATATAATTGCATATAGAGTGAGCCAAATCTTTTGGATCATAATTTGGAATTAAAGGAAAGTAGTATTTGTAAATTGCAAGTAATATATTAAAACAGAAATTCAATAAAGAAGGTTCTTTTGAAGCTAATGAATTAATAATATCTTTGGTTTCAATATATAAAGGAATTTGTTCAAAAATTTTTGTTTCAATAGGATTTATATCAAATTCTTCTTTTAAATTATTATTATAGTATCTAAAATTATTATTTATTTTTTGAAAAGCCATAGCCTCAAATAGACTTGTCTTTTCTTCATTATCAATTTTTCTATTAACAAAATGATTTTCAAAAATTAACAATTCTTCTTCATCAATTTTATTTTGATATCTTTCAAAAAATAAGTATAGTGCTGAAGTATTTAATTTATTATTAGACACTATTGCCTCTATTAATTGTTTACGATTTAGTTTTTCAACTAAATTTAATCCAGAAAAATAATTTTTATCTGCATTAGCTGTAATTAATAAATCTTCCATAATTGTTTGAAAATCAATTGGTATATATGGAGTATTCAATTCATCTTCTAATAAAAATATAGCTTCATCATACTGCTTTTCTTCAATAAGTTTATTAACTTTATCAATGATAGATTGATAATAATTATTAATTTCTGACATAAATTATCCTTTATTCTTTTTCATTCATATAAGACTTTAAAACATTAGCATTTATTTTACTTATTATTTTATTTCTAAATTCTTCATTTTTAAATCGCTCAAGCGTTTCAAGAGCTTTATCAATTATTTGGCCCTCATAATTAAACAATGTTTGATTTTCCTCAAATTCATCTGTATCAAGGATTCTAAAGTAATCTTTTACATTACTTCTCATTTTTATATCTAAGTCAAGATCATAATATTTAATTGCTTCTTCCTCATAAATAAAAGGAGATGCTATATTTACATAGTAGTGAACTTCATCAGTTTCAGATAAAGTAGCAACTATGTTAAATCACTCATTTTTAAAAAAGAATCAAAAAGAATTTTTTAAACTTCTACTTTTAAAATTTCTATCACTATCTTTGTCGCTTGTTATCACAATAGAATTCTTTAATGACACACAAACAAAGTTATTATCTGCATCTACAACTTTGGGAAATTCCCAAGCTCTGTAAAATCAACCGTTCCTTTTGTAGGCATGAACCATAATTTTTTTATCTAATTTAATCATGTTAGTTTATGCCTCCAATACAAAAATATATTCTTTTTTAAAACAATACATAAGAATAAATCTTATTAACAAGATAAATATTCAATAGTTTAGTGTAAAACAATGATATTTTTATTTTAGATTTAAAAAATAAAGAAATGCATCAGAAGACACATTTCTTATTTCTTTATAATATGGGGCGATTGACGGGACTTGAACCCGCGAATGCCTGAGTCACAGTCAGGTGTGTTAACCAGCTTCACCACAATCGCCATAACAATACTTATCTATTATACAATAAATAATAAAAATAACTTTACATATTAATAAAGGCAAATGTATCATTACAAGATATTGTACTCTTATAAATAAAAAAGTCTAATTTTATTTAGAAAAAATTAGACTTTTTTATTTTACATGACTTAAAATATCAGGATATTTTTTAACAATTTTTTTAATGTGAGTAGCAAGTTCTTTTTTTGCTGTTGACCGTTTTACAAGTTTACCATCTACTCTTGTATAAAACATTGCACCTGTAACTGAACCAATTAATCCAAATCCTAAAATAACAGCTGGTATTGCTGTTAAACTAACAGCTATAGAAAAATAATAGTTTTCAAATTTATCTGGTGGTGTTTGAGCAAATACATTTGATATTTGATTAAAAATACCTTCAGCTTGATTTACATAGTTAGTTATAGTATCAGCAGAACCATTTGGTTTAAAAAAATCTTCTATTTTAGAAATAGCACCATTTTCTCCGCCAATATTGTTTTTAACATTGTTGATGCTAGTTTGTAAACTTTCTTTAGTTGATTTTAAAGTTTGAATTAACTGTTTAAGATTTTCTTGTGTACTTTGACTTGAAGCAAATTTTGCAGTACTACTACCATTATTTACAGCAGCTTCAAGCTCATTAATAGTGCTAGTAAGTGATGTCATTTGTTGTTCAGCACTATTCATTAGTTTATCAAATTCTTCTTTAGTTCCAGAAGTACTTGCTTTTAAATCACTCATTAATGTTTTAATATCTGTAAAAATATTTTTGTTTTGATCTTTTTGAGTTTCATCTCTTAATTTTGTATAGTATTCAATAGCTTCTTTTTTAAAATGTATACCTACAGCACCAACACCCATAATAGCAACCAGTGAAATTGATCCAAATGTAATAATTAATCATTTAGATAATGATTGTAAAAATCTCATATTAATCTCCTTGTTATAAATTATTATATTTTAACTAATAATCTATATATGATTATTAATAATGATAACATTATATTAACCAAGGATAAATAGGAATATTGCTTTTATTAAATAATTGCATTAAAGAACTTATTACTTTTTGAAAACTGAATAAATTTTTCATTATTATTAATAAGTTTTGCTACTTCAAAAATTATTGTAGGAATAAATGCAAAAACAATTGCAATTAATGGAAAATATCATTGATTATTGAATTGTAAATAAATTTCTTGATTTATTTGATTTTTAAGAAGTTGATTAATTGAAATAGAATTATTAAGAATTTCTCCCTTAAAATCTGGTGCTCAATAACTAATATTGTTCATACTATTTCCAAATGTATAAATATTTGAATTAAATACTTCATTAACAGATGGAATCATTGTTACAAATAATATTGCTGAAAATGAAATACTAAATGCAATAAACACATATTTAATATCAGATCATTTATATGTAAATATATTTTTGTTTGAGAATGTATTAAATGCATTAAATGATTGAGATACAGATAAAACTATAAAAGCCATAATACTACCTCTCATTTGCATTGCAAATAAGATTTCTCTACCAGCAGCATTTACATTTTCATATTGTTTTAAAACTGTATACATTGATTTGTAATCAAAACCAACAACACTACTTGCTCCTAGAAAGAATGCAAGTAAAGAAAGAGCAGCAAAAATCATACCTTGTGCAAAAATTCTAAATAACATTTTCCCATTTAATAAATTTTTTGAACTCTTAGGATCAAAGCGCATTATTTGCTTTTCTGGTTTTTTCATACCTAATGCAATACCTGGAAAACTTTCAGTCACTAAATTTACTCAAAGAATTTGAATTGCTGTAAATGGATTAAAAGCAAAGATAAGCATTCCAAAAACTAATGTTAACAACTCAGTTAAATTTGTTGTAAACAAAGTAATCATAATTCTTTTGATATTATCAAGGATTCCTCTACCCTCACGAACAGCTTGAACAATTGTATTAAAATTATCATCCATCAAAATCATATCAGCTGCATCTTTTGATACTTCAGTACCAGTAATTCCCATTGCACAACCAATATTAGCAGCTTTAAGAGCAGGTGCATCATTAACTCCATCTCCTGTCATAGCAACGATTTGATCATTTGCTTGTCAAGCTTCAACAACTCTAATTTTATCTTCAGGGCTAACTCTAGCATAAACAGAATAATTTTTAACAGTATTTTTTAATTGCTCATCTGTCATCATTGATAGTTCTTGACCACTAATTGTTAATTGACCTTCTTGTAAAATACCAAGTTCTGTTGCAATTGCACTTGCTGTATTAACATGATCTCCTGTAATCATAATAGGTCTAATACCTGCTTCTAAACATGTTTGAATTGCATCTTTAACTTCTTCTCTTGGTGGATCAATAATTCCAAATAATCCAATAAGTTCAAGATCTTTTTCAATTGTTTTAAAATTAATACTTTTAGGAATAGCTTTTACTTTTTTGATTGCTATTGCTAACACACGTAATGCTTTTTTACTCATTTCATCATTAGCAATTATAAATTTATCAGTTTTATTTTTACAAATTTTAAATAAATTATCTGGAGCACCTTTTGTAATAATCAAATATTCTTTATTACTAATTTTATTTATAGTAGTCATTAATTTTCTATCAGAATCAAAAGGCAACTCTTCTACTCTAATATATTTGTCTCTAATTTTTTCATAATCAATATTAAAGTTTTGTCCTGCTTTAACAATAGCTGTTTCTGTTGGATCTCCAATTAAAACATTTTCATCAATTTTAGTGTCATTACATAACATTCCATATTCAATAATTTTTAAAACATTTTTATCATCAAGTTTTGTAAATGATTTATTATTTGCAAACACTTCAACAATTGTCATTTTATTTTGAGTTAAAGTACCAGTTTTGTCAGAACAAATAACTGATGCACTACCTAATGTTTCAACAGATGATGTCTTTTTTATTAAAGCATTATAATTAATCATTCTTTTAACACCTAGTGCTAAAACAATTGTTAATATAGCAAGCAATCCTTCAGGCACAACAGCAATAGCAATTGAAACTGATATTTTAAATCCATTACTTCATGTATTTTGAATATTACCAATGTCATTTACATAAAAAATGTACAACAAGAAAACAAGTATTAAACAAATAGATGCAAATATACTTAATATCTTACCAACTTTAGCCATTCTTTTTTCCAATGGACTTCATTCATCTTTTGTATTATTTAATAAAGATGCAATTTTACCAATTTCAGTATTCATTCCTGTTTTTGTAACAATTACTGTTGCTCTACCATTAACAACATTTGTGCCAGAATAAACCATATTTAATCTATCTCCAATTGGAGTAGATTCATCAAAAGAAAATTCATCATTTTTTTCAATTGGTAATGATTCACCAGTTAAAACTGACTCTATAACTTTAAAAGAACTACTTTCAACTATAATACCATCTATTGGGATAGTGTCTCCAGCTTCTAAGATAACAATATCACCAGGAACTAATTCATATGAACTAACCTGATCAAAATCACCATTTCTTAATACTTTAGCAATGGGGGTGGTCATTTTTTCCAAAGAATCCATGGCTTTTTCAGCCTTAACTTCTTGCACAGCACCAAAAATTGTATTAATTAATACAATTAAAATAATTATTGATGGTTCAACTCATTCAATAACTTTTTCAACATTTGTTAATACATCAGTGTGAAAAGCAGGAACTCCAGAAATAACATAAGAAACAATTGCTGCAATTAGCAACAATATTAACATTGGATCTTTAAATTGTTCTAAATATTTTAGAAAAAAATTTTTTCTTTTTTTTATTGCAAGTCTATTATATCCATATTGCTTTAATCTAGTTTCCACTTCTCCACTAGACAAACCTTTTTCAAAATTTGTTTTCAGATTGGACTGGGCTTCAATAGCATTTGTGTTCATCTCAATTTTCCTTTTTGAAAAATATGTAATATAAATTTCTAATAATTATATATCAAAATTTATATTTTTATTAATAAAAAAAACAACTTCATATTATTATATATATTGTTGTAATATAATAATTTAGTTAAAAGAGGAAAAAACATGGGGATTAATATTGCTATATTGGTAATTTCTATACTGTTATTGCTAGCTGCTATTGTATTTTCAGTTTTACTTGCAGCATTTATAAAAGACAATTGAAAAAAAGTAAAAGCTGGATTGTTTTTTAGAAATAACAATAAAGTAGAATTAAGCCAAAAAGAAAAAGAACAGTTTACTAAATCTATGCTTGAATGTTTGTTTTATTTAAGTTCTAAAAAAATTGGAGCTTTAATTGTATTAGAAAAAAACAATTCATTAAGTTTGTATGAAGAAACTGGTTTTAAACTTGATGCAAATTTTTCTCCAGAATTCCTAATATCTGTATTTTCAAATAAATCAGTATCATTTCATGATGGAGCATTAATTGTTTCAAGAACTAAAATTAAATCAATTTCTTGTTATCTGCCTATTTCAAAAAACACTATTGATTTAAAATATGGAGCAAGACATAGAGCAGCACTAGGAATAAGCGAAGTAACAGATGCTATAGCAATTGTTGTTTCTGAAACTACAGGGAATATTTCATATGCAAGAAAAAGCAAACTAAATAATTTAGGTCAAGATAAAAAAATTATTGAAGAAATAATTACAAAACTTATTTAAAACTAATTATGAAAAACTATTTATTATATATATTGTATAATAATATAGTTACTTGGAGACATACTCAAGTGGTTAAGAGGGCACCCTGCTAAGGTGTTAGGTCGTTCTGCGGCGCATGAGTTCGAATCTCATTGTCTCCGCCATTTAAAAATTAAGCCGATTTTAGGCATTAAAAAAATATGAAGTTAAGTATAAAATTATTAACTTCATATTTTTTATTTTTAAAATTTATATAAATAACAGATGCACAAGATAAATAATGTTTATGCACTTAAACTACTTTGTTTTTTTAAATTACTATATCTATAAGGTTTCAATAATTTAATAATGAATTTTAAACTATCTCTATATTCTCCTTTTTGATATAAATCATAAACACCATTAAGGTCTAATTCTATATTTTTATTTATCATTAAAATATTTGCATAATTAATAAGTTTTTCAACATAAACTTTTGTATAGTAAATAGATGAAATAACTAAATTAGTCTCATGAATTCCATGCTTAATAGTTAATAAAGAATTATAATTGTATTCAAAATCTTGATCATAATTACTAAAAAAATTCAATTCTATAGCATTTAATTCATGAAAATATTTATGAATATCATTTAATAAAATTTTTGATGAAACAAATTCATTAGAATTAATAAATGCAAGCATTTGAGCTAATAATAACTTTCCTGAAGTTATTTCAGTTACTATTTTTTTAAAATAAACATATTTGTTTGAAATGTCTTTTATTAAATGATTAAATTTATCATGTCATTCAATAATGTCTTCAATATTCTTTTTTGACTCTATAAATAATTCAGATGAATTATATTTAACAGCAATATTTTTATTAATAAATGATGAGCAATTCTTATAAATATATTCTAACCTATACTTTAAATCACTTACTTCATTTTTAATTGAATTAGATGAATAAAAATTAGCATATATCTGATTTAAAAATGAAAGAAGATTTTTATATTCATCAATAAATGTTTTAAAACTGTTTATAATAAAATCACTATTCTTAGTTAAAAATTCATTTGATTTAAAATTCATTTGTAATTTATTTTTCATTTTTAATATGTTTTTAACTATTTGATTTATATTAACTTCTATTTTATTAAAATCATGTTTATTTATTTTTTTATCTAAAACATTGATCCCTTTATTTATTAATGCCAATGCTTTATCTGCATATTGAATATTATCATATGAAAGATTTTTTGAATTATTTTTCAACACACTTTCTATTTCATCAACTGTATGTTTAATGTAATTGTATTCTTTTGTTCAAACATATCAGTTACTCAATAAATCAAAAGTTTGAGTAAAATCAAAATTATAGTTTTTCATCTCAATAACAAATTCATCATTATCAATATTATCTATAAACTTATTTAAACTTTCAGAATGTACTCTTAAATTTGTAATTAACTCATGTATTATTCCATCATCAAAAATATTACCCAAATTTTTTTCATAAAAACTTATTATAGTTTTTGTATTTTCTCTATAAGCTACAAGCAAATAACTTACATAATTTCTATATTGTAAAACATCATCATATAAGTTATTCAAAACAACAATTGAATTTTCTAAATTATCAATATCATCATTAATTTCTTTGTACAAAATATTAAAATTATGTCAATCATAATTTTTAGAGGCAGAAATTAACTTAAAAATGTTATTTTTAATAGTTTCAATAACAATATCAAATCTTGTTGCAAACATGTTAAATAGATTTGAAATTGATTCATATTTTGGATTGTTAAAACCAATATGTTCAATAGGTATATTTTTTTTTATAAAATCTTCAATAACTAAATTATTAAATCTTTTTTTTATTAATTCACATTTTGATCTATATTCTTTATTTTTTAACAATATATAAGTGATAGGTGCAAATACCAAAATGGCTGCAACAAACAATACTATTATTATAATTGCATAAGCTGACATATACACCCCTTTCACCAACTATTAAATTATATAAAAGATAAAGAAAATAAATTATTATTTTTATCAAATTACTAATCCACTTATAAATATAATGTTAAAAACAATCTAAAAAACTATAAAATAATATTATAATTTATAGGTAACAAACAAGCTCAGATGGCGAAATGGCAAACGCAGTAGACTCAAAATCTACCGATAGTGATATCTTAAGGGTTCAAGTCCCTTTCTGAGCACCATATATATAACCAAAAAACCTTTTAAAGATTATCTAAAAGGTTTTTTATTTATTAAATACTCAAATACAAAATTTTTATCTTATTATGTTTTATTAATCTATTTGCAGCAAAAATAATACCATACTCTATAAGTTCACTAAAATTAATAATCATATTTTTATTAATATCAGAAAATTTTAAATCATTAAAATAAATTACAATTTTATTTAGGTCTATTCCAAACATCATTATTTTTTTTACAAATAGCAATACATTAAAGTCATTACTTTTAAAGTATTCTAAGGGATAAACAATAATTAATTTTTGATTTTTATATCCATCCAATTTATTTGCCTTTGAAAAAAGTTTTAATGATCTATATGATATATTTCTTAATATTGTTGATAAATTATTATCATTTTTAAATTTATCTAAAAGCTGTTGCATAGAATAAATATTTTTATTTACTCATGTTATTTTAGGATAATAAAAATTCTTTACTCCTTTTGTTTTAACATTAATTGGTGTTTCTTCAATAAGTGATAAAGTTATTTTATTCAAATCATATTTATTGTTTGCAACAATATAATTGTTTTTATCATCAAGATAATTTTCTGAATTTCTGTATTGATATAATTTAATTGAATTAATATCTTTATAGAAAATTCAATTATTTTTTGTTATTGTATTAAATTTAATTAAATCAAAAAAATTATTTGAATGAATTCCATAAATACTACAAAATGCAACTAATTGAATATTATAAGTTTTGCTATTGTAATTAATTTTTTTAGGAAAATTATTTAATATATTTTCAAATTTCTTCAAAAAATCATCATCTAATCTATTATATTTTTTATTGTAATTATAAGATTGATTTAAATTTATTAAATACTTGTCAATAGAGGTAAACAATGAATATTTATTATATTTTGTTTTAAAATAAAAACAATCTTTTCCCATCTTTTGAAAAACATATTTAATAAATGTTTTTTCAATGCTATTAGTAACCTCTTTACCTTCTATTCTTAACATCTGTTCAGTATCCAATATTTCAAAGGTAATAAGCAATCCTGTTTCAATTGAATTATTTTTAATATAATTATCAAATGCATATTTACTAAATCCACTATTTGCAAAATATTCATTGTCATATAAAATTGACTTTTTTAGTTTATAAGCACCATTTATGAAATTTGAAATATATAAAGCAATAGTATATAAAAATATAAATAACAATAAACTACACAATATATTAATTAGATACACTATTAATGTTTCCCTTCTAAAGAATATCAAACCAAGTATTGCTATTAATACATATAGTAAAAATGTTGTTAGAAAAATATATTTAATTTTTTGCAGAAATAAAAATCTATTTAAAAAAACATTTATTATCATAAACCCATAAACCATAATAACAACAATGACTTGTATATTATTTAAATTATTTCCAATAAAAATATTTGAAACCATAAAAATAGGAAACATACCTAATAGTGCAAATGTTGAAAGAAACAAACTAAAAATCATTAGTAAAACTAACTGTAATACAACAGTATTAGGTTGCTGTAGATTATCACTAATAATAATTGATATTGGGCATATTAAAGACAATAATATCCCCATAAATAAACTAATAAATACTTTTTTAAATGAAGTTACATTTCTAAAAGAAATCAATCATTTATAAATATGAAAAAAAATGAACATAAAAATAAAAAATATTGTTGACAAAATTAATGACATAACAAATAGTCCCAAAAATAAATTAGCAAAATCTGCTTGCCCAAAATTATCATTCTTTGTAATTAAATTAAAAACATTTTTTAACATAGATATATATTAACAAATATATTCTTACTTGATATACAAACAAAACACAATAATTTACATATTATCTATTATTTTTTTAAATTTGTTTAAATAAAGAGGAAATCTTAAATTAAAAGAATCAGCAAATAAATTTAAATTCATTTTTTCTATTATTTCATTAAAATGAACAATTTTATATTCACTAACTTCATCATTATTAATTTTAATTTTATTAATATATTCTTCATTTAAACAAGCTACAAATGTATGCATAAAATAATTATGTTGTTTATCAAGAAATTCATTTATAAAAATTAAATTTTTAGAACTTATATTAAGATCTGTTTCCTCTTTTGTTTCTCTAATGCAAGCTTCTATGATTGTCTCATCCCCAACTACTCCTCCAGCTACACATTCATACTTGTTTTTATAAAACTTTTTATTTTCACTTCTTTTTTGAATCATTATTTTTTCTTTTCCAAAAACAATTCAAACATTTACAGAAAAATAATAATAATTTTTTGGAATATTATCTCTGTTATACATCCCATTTTGCTTTACTTTATTTTCATCATAAATTCTCACAATATCACTCATAAAATTCCTATATTATTAATAATACTTTTTACTTTCTCTTTTTAAATCTCTTTCTTTAATAGTGTTTCTTTTGTCTATTAAATTTTTTCCTTTAGCTAAGCCAATTAAAACTTTTAATTTATTATTTTTTCAATATATTTTTAAAGGCACAACAGTAATTGAATCTTTTTTTCTACAAAATTCTAGTTTTATTATTTCTTTTTTATGAAGTAATAATTTTCTTGTACGCAAAGGATCAACATTGTAAATATTGCCATGATCATATGGAGAAACATGCATATTCAAAATATATGCTTCATTTTTTTTAAACATAACATAAGCTTCATTTATTGAAACATCACCTTTATGAATAGATTTAACTTCAACACCCTTTAATTCTATGCCTGCTTCATATGTATCTAATACATTATAATTAAAATTAGCTTTTTTATTTACGACAACAATCTTCATGTTATTCCTCTTAATAAAATGATTATATATTAAAAATGACTGTTATATTCTAAATGAATTTAATAAAATAAAAGAGATTTAAATTTGAATTAATTATAAAAAAATCAATGTCCTAATAGGACATTGATAAAATATTATTATCAATTAATTTCATCAATTGATTTCATGTTTTTGTTATAATAATCAGCTGTTATTTTTCCATTATCAACTTTTAATATTCTTGAAGCAATTTCAAGAATTTTATCATTGTGAGTAACTAAAACTATAGTAGTATTAAATTCTTTGTTAATATCTTTAAAAATTTGAAGTATTTGCTTTGTTGCATCAACATGCACAGCACCTGTTGGCTCATCACCAAAAAGAATCTTAGGGTTTTTAACAATAGCTCTACAAATGGCAACACGTTGCGCTTGTCCTCCAGATAATGTTGATGCTTTTTTATTTTTGTATTTATCCATATCAACTTTTTTTAATAAATCATCAATATCAATCCTTAATGATTTATTTTTTTGTAAACTAGCTGCGATTTTAATATTATCATATACAGTTAGATCATTTAATAATCCATATTGTTGAAAAATATATCCTACATTTTTACGTCTAAATACTGTTAATCCATGTTCGCTAATTCCTAAAGTATTACTATCAACTAAATAACAAATACCAGTAGTTGGTCTATCTAGTGCTGATATTAATGTTAATAGTGTTGTTTTACCAGATCCACTAGGCCCATAAATAACAACAAATTCACCTTGTTTAATTTTTAAATTTATATCTTTTAAAATATGCAAATTACTAAAACCATTTGTTACATATTTATTTACATTTTCCAAATAAATAACTTCTTCATTATAATTTGTTGGTTTATTTTTTGATACACCTTTATGTGGTTTATTATTTTTTAAAATCCATTTAGTTAACTTTTTTTCTGATAATTCATTTTTTCTTTTAGCATTTGAATTAACAATATTACTATCATTAATATCAACTTTATTACCATCAATAGTTGCCATTTCAGAAATTTCTTTATTTTGTTTTTCTTTTAAAAACATTGGCTGTTTATTTTTTTTTGATAACCAATTATTAGATTTTAAATTAAATGTATCTTTTATTTTTGTAACATCATTATTAGTTTCATTTATATTATTATTAACAACAAAATTACTTTGCTTATATTCACTTTGATTTTTTGAAATTTTAGACAAATCTAATTTTGTTGATTTACCAAAATTAGTTACTATATATTTTTCATCTTCTTTTTGGTTTTTATTAATAACAACTATTGGTTTATCTGATTTATTGTTTTTCTGTTCTAAATTATTATTACTAGAACCACTATCTTTTTCCTTCAAAACTATTACTGAATGTTTTTTATTATTGTCATTATTTGAAAAACTATTTTTATTTACAATTTCTTTCATAATAATCACCTTTAATCAACTATTGCTGTTTTTAATTTTTGTTGTTTATACATTATTATCATTGCCACAAAATTAATTATTAATACAGCCATTATTACAGCAATACCAATACCATATGTCATTCAATTAATTGCTCCTGTAATAAATACAGTTGATGCTGTATAAATTACAAACTGGAATATTGATAAAATAGCTGCAACAACACCAATGCCTATAATCAAAGTTAATAATATTATTGGGATAAATGTTGCCAAAATACTTATTATATTATCTTTATCACTATATCCTATTGTTTTTAAAACAATAATCATTTTTTTGAATTCTTGTAACATTGAAGCACTTATTACTAATATCATAACAATAATTAATGGAATTAAAATAATTGTTAATAATGTTTGTATAAGATCAATTGTTGAAACTAAATTTTCATATAAATATTTAATAGTCCCATAACTTTCAATATTTTCTATATTAATTGATGTTGGATAACTACCAAAAACATCTCTAATATATTGTGCAAATAAAATATTAGTTGTTAAAACACTTTTCATCTTTTCTCTTAATTTAGCTCTATCATTCTCATTTCAACCAGTTAACTTTAATATATCAGTATTTGCAGTAACCATATTATCTAAATAAATATTTGCAGTTGTAGAATTTGTAGGATTTGTAAAAAATCCATCATTAAACTGTGCCACTAATTCATCAGTGGAACTATAATTTAGTTGATTTCACACTCCTATAATACTTTCAAAACTAATTGTTTTATTTAAAAACACAGGAGAATCTGCGCTACTAATTATTCCATTAAAAGGTTTATAATCATATCTATAAAAATCAGTAAATCTGTTGTTTACAGCTAAATCGTATTGAGCTTTAGTATTAGGGTCAGTACCATCTAATGCATTATCAATTCTAACTTCTTGATTTTTATTTGGACCAATAAATGATTGCTCAATGTTAGCAGTATTAAAAGCAAATGGTCTATTAGCTTTAAATCTACCACCAAGTTCAGGTTTCTCAAAGTTCATAGCACTTTGATTAATAATGTTTGCAACATCTTGACTTATATAATATTCATCACCATATGAAATACTTGATATACCTGCAACTTTAAACTTATATGTTTTCTTAAAATTGTGTTTAATATTATTTTGTGAATAATCATTAGCAATTTGTTGTGAATAATAAAAATAGCCTTTATTAGGAGTGACATCTATTATGTCTCCAACCTTCAATTTATGCTTATATGCAGCACCTTCATTTACCACAATATTATAAACATTATTTGAAACCTCAGATAGCAACTTATTTAAATCTCTTTTTTCTCTATCTACTAATGTAATATATTTAGAATTAACATTGATTCCAATTAAATCTACTTTATCTACTAATAAACTATTATTTTTATATAAGGAACTATTAACAGAACTATATGTTTCACTCTGAGAATCATAAGAAATAACACCATAAGAAAGTTTAACATCAAGATTACTTAATTCTTCATTTCCATAAACTGCACCTACAAATTTTAAGAAATCTTTACTATAACCTATTTCTTCAGGTTTACCTAAATTTCCAATAATAGTGTCTGCATTAACAGAATAAATATTATTTGAATAGTTAATGAATTTTGTTGGACCTAAACCCATTGGTTCTAATTTTCTTAATTGTTCATTTTCATACACAGCTTTTAAAAACACTTGATCTTGAGTTTCAGCACGAACAACAATTTCATTTGGAATAATTCTTTTAATCAATTGTCATGGATTAATATTCAATCCTGGAATAGTAAAATCAAGTAATCATTTAGTCATTGAAGTGTTTTGATAAAAATTAATTTGAGAAGTAATTTTTTGATATGCTTGATAACTTGGAATTAAAATATTTCCATAATATAACACATTGCCAAATTTGTCTCTTTTTTCTTTTAATGAAATAGTTCCATTATTATCTTGCACTTCATAAACTTTAACATCATTCAAAGTATAAGGATATCCAAATTGATCTGCAAAATTATAAGTTGTTTTCTGAGCATCATTTTCATTATAAATAGGTAATCCATTTTCATCATAATCATAAGCTACTTGCATAGTACCTTGATACAATGGATAAATCCCTTGAGAAATATCTGTAAAACCTAAATTTGAATATTGTTGCAACTTATACAATCCAGATTGCTCAGTTGTTTCAGTTAAACTAAATTTATAAGCATAATGCTTGTTATAAGATGTTTGTGAATTTGATTCAGCAAACTTACCTGGAATAGCTAAACCAACAGAAATACTTGATAATCCAATTGAACAAAGAGCTGTAAAAAATATTGTTCTTCAAATATTTGAAAATGAAAGAGAAAGTCTAAACTTAAATAAAGGATTGATTTTACTTGGTTTTCTTATTATATTAAGCAATCTAGAAGATTTCATTTCAACATTTTGAGTAATCAATTCATTTATTGGTTTTCTAAATGTCAATCTTATTATAATGAATGTAAATACAACAAATACACCCAATAATGAAAGAATTCCACCTATAAATCCAACTGGACTAAAACTTAACAATGCCATTGGAGCATATCAATAAGGACTTAGAATTTGATAAAAAAGATTTTGCATATAAAATGCAACAACATAACCTATAGCACCAGCAATTAATGAACACACTAAACCAAACAATGTAATAGATAAAGTAATTGCTATAGAACTAAAACCATTTGCTTTTATAATAGCCAACTGAACTTGATTTTTAGTGATATATCCTTTTATTAATAAATAAGACAAATACAATCCTAATAAAACAAGTATAACAATAACAATAATAGAAACTAATATTACTCCATACAAAATTTGGTTAGGATAATAACTTCTCATTGTTATTAAGTTTTTAACAGTTGTAAAATCATTCAATGAATAAACAATTGGAGTTGAAGAATTTTTATTTAATAAAGGTTGAAAATAATTATTTAGAGATTGTATATTTTTTCTTAATTCTGATCTATCAGGATTAAATGCAGAAAAAATTCCTCCACCATCATTTCCATATCCTAAATCCAATGAAAAATATTTATATTGATAAGATAACGGAGCAGTAGCTAAAATAGCATCATATCCTAATGAATTTACATATACCACAGCCTCTGTATTAATATTAGGAATTGGGTTATCAATACCAATTGATGGAAATGCCATTTCTGGAGATAAACCTGTTCCTATAATTACAAACTTTCTAGCATTTATTTCAATGCAATTACTTTCATCTAATGTATTTATTCACTTTACAAAGTCATATGAATTTAATTTTAATGCCTCTTGTCATTCTTTATTTGGTAATATTTTTTTCTTGTTTGCAGCTAAAAACCCATCACTTATAACAGCAGCATATGAATATTTATCAATTTTAACAATGGTTGAATCTAAATAAATGTCTGTTAAACCATGTTTTAATTTATATTCTATAGATTCTCCCTGTCTATCAAATTTCATTTGTTCTTTAGGATTTAGGTATAACATATCACTTGGGAAATAACCAAATATAAAATTATAATAACTATCATTAACAGCTGTTGAATTATCAAATGAATATTTTAAGTTTTCTAATGCTTGTGACACAAATGCAGGAGTTTTAGCTCCTGATGCATTAATTGATTCATATAAAAAATTAATATAATTTTTCAAATATTTTTTCTTATTTACTAAATGATACTCAGCCCTAAAAAGCTCATTAACATCCAAATACTTTGTAGAATTGTTTAATTTAGTTCCTTCAGTGTAAACAATATCATCTATATTTGTTGATCCCTTTTTTGCAACAATATATTTATTTGTTGTTTTTTGGTCTGTTATTACAAATGATTTTTGTTCATCATGCTTTATCTTTTTTTCTGATAACATATCAGATAATGCTTGAGAATAATATCCTTCAATTTTCTTGGTTAATTCTGGAATTAAATCTTCTATTCTTTGATTCACTAATGTAATTAGTGCTTCATTGGATGGTTTAGTATCATTTATGGAATTTGTATTATGACTTGGATTATGAACTCAAGTATTTCTAAACACTAATTGAAAATTAGTATATTTTTCTTTTTCTTCATCAGTAAAATAAGTGTCAAAAATTTTTCTTTGAAAATCATTTAAAGAATTAAAATCTAATAACAAATTTACTTGAGTGTATTTGCTTAAATCTGTGTCTTGCACAACAAGACTATTTAAATAGTGTATAACATCTCTTCCTATAGTTGTTTCTAGAACATCTTCATTCATGTTGTCGCCTACAGGAATTTGAGCTCCACCAAATCCACTTAAAAATGCTGTATTAATTGTACCTGTATATCTATCAGCATTTGATAAAAAAGTGTTAGTATCTGCTGTAACTTCAGCTTTTGTATTAAATGTTGCTTTTGTAGCATGAAATATTCCTCTCATAACAGGAATATAACTTACAAAACTTTCATCAAAATATCCATTAATTTTTTTAGTTTTTGGATTTATATTTATATAGTCAAAATTAGTTCTAATAGAACCATTATTTTTTAATGAATATGCAAATGCTACTCAATCATTGAAATTATTTGGTACATCTACTGTTTCGCCAGTTATTTCATTACCACCATATCCAGCAAGCATACCTGGAGTTCTATATGCATATGGATTATCTCCATTTAATCCAGGAGAAGTAAAACTAGCATATGTTAATG
This sequence comes from uncultured Mycoplasma sp., assembly GCA_947648205.1. GTDB lineage: Bacteria > Bacillota_I > Bacilli_A > Mycoplasmatales > Mycoplasmoidaceae > Malacoplasma > Malacoplasma muris. The sequence continues at coordinate 138,861 of CANSNC010000002.1, read as the reverse complement.
ATTCACCAGTAGAATTTGTATAAGTAAATGTTTGGTTTTCTGATGTATATGGAAAAACAACAGCATAATTATCTGTTTGATAACCATCCTTATTAGCTTTATCTTTATCTATTGTATAAGCAATTGCTGGTTGGGTAGAGACAATATTTCCTTGACTATCCATTTCATAATTATATTTAATATTTGATGTTGCATAGTTTTCTTCAACAATGGCATTAGATTTATTTCCAGTTATATTTAAATGATTGGTAGAGTTATAAATGTTTGTACCCAAGTACAAAGAAGAAAAAGAGGAAAAAATAATCACAGCACTAATAAATATCAAACTAACTATTAGAAGTATGGAACGTTTAAATGAATGTAAGACTTGTTTAATTAACTGTCACATATGCTTTCCCAAATAATATTGTTACCCCATATTATATTAGAATTTTATTCATTTTAGCATTTTTTTAAGGAGTAAAAAGCATTATTGCTTATTGCATATTCAAGTTCATAAATTAAATTAATAAAGCAAAATAACATGAACTATTTCTAAATAATAATTCATGTTATTCATTATAAATTTGGCATTTTTATTGAAATTCTTGGTGCAAAAACAATTTTATCAAATACATTTGAATATTGATAATTTGTTAAAGTATATTTATTGTTTTCTCTTGTTATTTGAGATAAATCTAAAACTTTATTTGGAGTCATAACAGTTACTTGAAACATTAACATTTGCACATTAATTTCTAATTCCAATGTTAATGCTGTTATAGGAATAATTCCAATTTTTGCCCCTCCTTTAACAATAACTTTTTTATTAAAATGAACATTAGAGATGGGTTTAACACTAACTAATGTTTCATCTGGATTTACATTATTACCTAATGAAAACAAATCATTTTTTAATAAATTAATACTATCAGATGAAAATGATGGAACTTGCCTTACAAATGATTTGCTCACTTCTTGACCATTTTGATTATTAACATGACTATAGTCATATGTTGCAGTTTCATTTGTATAAGTAAACATATTATAGTAATCTTGATACTTAGTTGATTTAAATGTTGGATTTTGATTCATAATAATATTTTCCTGATTTAAATCAATATCTTGCCACTTAAATGTTTTTCCAACATAATATGCATCATTAATAGAACTTTTATTAATTTCTTTGGATTTATCAAGTCCAATTAAATTAATATTAAATTTCATTTTATTGACTAATAATTTTTGTATCATTTCTGTCAATGCACTAATGTTTTGTGATGATTGACTATTATCCTTATTTTCATAATCAATATCTGCTATAACACCAGAAATATTTCAACTTGGTGGATTTTGATCCATATGATGGTCATCTTTTATTTGAGCAAAATCACTTCCAACCCATGCAGTTTTCATCACATTTGAAATAATTCCATTATTTTTTGACGCTTGGTCAAAATATGTTTCCAAATCAATTATAGTGTTAAAACCATGATAATATTTTCCACCACTAACATTTACAGAGTAAATAAGTTTTTTATTATTTGACTTATATTCCATATTAAAACTGTCTCCAATATTAAATGGCAATTTTCGCGGAAACATTCTATATAAGATTCTTTCTAAATTTATTCAAACATATCTATTTCTTGTATAAAATCCAAATCCACTAGCATGAACATACTCATTACCTGTAAGTTTATATATTTCTATATATAAATCTGTTGGTAAAACATTTAATATAACATCTAAATTAAATGTAAATTCTTTTTTAAAAATAAGTTTATAGTTAAAAGTAAAATCACATTCAAATGTTTTGCTGTTATATTTTATTATTGATTTATCATCGAACTCATTAAACCCATAAACTATATCAAAATTATCTTGATTTGCTAAAAAATTAAAGGCATTAGATATTTCATTTAAAGCAAGTATTACATTATTTTTATTTAAATTATCTTTATTATAATCATGTGCATAAGATTGATAAATTAACTCATATAATAGACTTGTATTATCTGTACCAACATTCATTCCTAATGCATTCATTATAATGACAACTTGATCCATAAATCACCAAGTAGCAGTATTTTTTCCTGTATTTTTTATATCAAATAATTTAGAAATTAATTTTTCATTATAATTTATGCCCTTTTCACTTACTATAGTCATTCCCTTATCATTTTTTGCTCTTGTAGAAATTTCACTATATATTTTAGCAATAGCATCAAATATTGTTTTATTAATATTTAAACCAAATCCTGATAGTGTAGTTAAAAATTTATCACGTAAATTATCACTAATTAAAAAATCAATAATGTCTAAAATATAAGGGTTACCATCATTTAATTTGTTGCCACTATCATCAAAATTACCTAATAAAAATTGCAACAACATAACAATAAATTCTTTTGTTGTATTATTATCATCACCAAAAAACATATTTAATAATTTTAAAAAACCATCAACTTGTTCTTTTGTCATGTTGGGTTTAATTGGTGTTAAAATTGTATCTACTAAATCAGTTAGTTGCCCTAAAACACCAGACAATAATCTTTTTAAAATATTTGACAGACTTTTTTTATGGGTTACCAAAATATCTAAAATACCTTTACCAGTATGAACACTTTGTAATAAATCAATGATTATAGGAGACAATTCTTTTGGAATCACTCCAAAATCTTCAAGAAGTTTAACTAATGGTTGAGATGTATCATTTAAAAATTGTCCAATAGTTGGGTCTTTTTTTAAAGATTCAAAAATCAATGCTAACTGTGGAAATGCTGCAAATGCTTTATTTGTGTTTGCCATAGCTGTTGCTTCAACATTTTCTTTAATTACAGTAGTATCTAACTTTTGCATAAATTCTAAAGCATTTTGATCTGTTTTTGTATCAACATTTTCATCGGTAGTTAAATTTAAAAATTCAATCATATAAGAAAATGAATTTGATGTAATTGTTGGATTAAAAGAATCTAATGCAATTGATTTATTGTCAAAATTTAAAGTTACTTTTGGTATTTGTCATCCCAAAAAAAATCTTTTATTATAAACATTAATAATATTTTTTATTGGTTGCTCTATTGCTGATATTTTTAAAACATAATTTTTATTTGGAATTAATTCAAAATTATTGTTATCAATTAATTTAAATAAAATATTATTTTTTCTAATATTCTTAATAGAAAAATCAATATCAAAACTTATTTTATTTGTAAGTGAATTAAAATTAACATTCTTATTTTTGATTTCAATATCAAAATTACTTTCATTTGAATAGTAAATTGAAAGCATTCAGTAATACACATCATACAAAAATGTTAAATTGCTTGGTGTAGGAATCAAAGACAAAAAGTCTTTATTTGAATCGTTAATAGAATTATTAAAATTAGTTACATATTCATTAAAATTAAAATTCTCTAAAAAATTGTTAACATTTTGTTTAATACCAACTGAAACAGTTTTTTGTTCAAAGCCATCACGTTCATGTACATATTTATATACACCATTTTCATCATTGCTTGGTAGTTTATAATCTAAAAAATTTATATTGTTGGTCACAACATTTAAATGTAACTGTGTGTTGTTTTTATTTTCTTCTAAATGTTTAAATTCATTAGGCAACAATCCAACTTTATAATCTTGATTATTCTTGTTATCACTATCTTCAAAATCAACAACATCACCTTTTGTATAATTTAAATATTGTTTACTACAAGAAGCAATAGTAGGAGACAATATTGTAGCAACTAAACCACATGATAAAATTGATAACAAATGTTTAATTTTTTTATTCATATATTCTATTTTCCCATTTAAACAAACTAGACATTCTATATTTTATTACTTAATTTTATAATAGCAAAATAATTAATAATATAAAAAAATACATGTTTTCTATATATAAAAAACATGTACTTTTTATAAATTTGGAATTTTTACTGCAATTCTTGGAGCCATAAATACTTTATTAAATACATTTGAAAATTTGTATGTTGATAATGAGTATTCATTGCCATTTCTAGTTGCATTAGTAAGATCTAACAACTTATTAGGTGCAATAACTGTTGCTTGAAACATCATAAATTCAATGCTTAAAGACAATTGTGTAGTTAAAGAATCAATGTGACCAAGAATAACTACATCAGCTCCACCTTTAATATCTACAGTTTTTGTTATTTTTAAATTAGTAATTGGTTTTATACTAATAAGAGTATTATTTTTATCTACACCACTTCCTAATGAAAACAATTCATTTGCTAAGATATTAGAACTTTCATCACTAAAGTTTGCAATTTGTCTTTCAAAAACTCCTTCAATTCTATTACCTCTACTATCATTTACATGATCATAATAAATAGCAAAATCACGAACTGATTGAATATATGAAAACATATTATAGTATTGTGTATATTTTTCAGAATTAAATTTTGGACTATTACTTAATGAAATAAGTTCTTTGTTAAAATCCACATCAAGTCACTTAAATGTATTTCCACTATAAAATACATTATTTGAAGGTTCATTAGAAATTGGTTTATTAGTGTCAACACCCATTAAATTCACATTGAATGTCATTCTATTTACAAGAAGTTTTTGAACTAATTCTTTAACAATAGCAACATTTTGCTTTGACTGTTTATTTGAACCACTTTCATATTGAATAGATGCTGTTACTTCAGAAATTCTTCAATCTGGGTGCTCTTTATTCATACTATTATCAGTATCTATGTCTGCAAAATCATTCATATCTCATGCTGTAGACATTGCATTACTTATAACACCTTTGTATGGTAAAGCTTGATCAAAATATGACTCAACATCCATAATACTATTAAATCCATGATAGTACTGACCATCTTTGTAATTTTGAGCATAAATAAGTTTTCTATTGTTAGATTTATACTCCATATTAAAACTATCGCCAACTTCAAACATTAATTTTCTTGGAAACATTCTATATAAAATTCTATTTAAATCTAAAGAAACATAACGTTGTTTTGTATAAAATCCAAAAGTACTTAATGCTCACTTTATCTTAACTCATTCTTCACCAGTTAATTTGTAAATTTCAATATATAGTTTTGATGGAAGAACATTTAAAATAACATCAATATTAAATTTAAATGATTTTTTAAATACCAATTTGTACTTATATGTGAAGTTATAAACAAATGTTTGATTATTATAACTAACTTCTTGACCATCTGGTAATTTAACAAAATTTCCAATAATATCAAAATTATTTCTATCTGCTAAAAAATTAACTGCTCTTTTTAATTCTGTCACAACAGCTCAAGCATTAACATAATTTACATATGGTCTATTAACATCAAGAGAATAAGATTGTTTTATTAACTCATATAATAAACTAGTATTATCATTTCCAACATTTAAACCCATAGCATTTAAAAGAGAAATAACATTATCAAGTAATCATCAATTAGCAGTGTTATAACCAGTTTTTTTAATATCAAAAAGTTTATATAAAATCTTATTTTTATAATAAATAGAAGATGATGATCCATCAGCACTTACATTACTTCTTGTTCTATCAGCTAATGTTGTAAATATCGAAACTGCAGTTTTTAAGATGTTTTTGTCTATTTGCAATCCAAAATTGTCTAATAATTTATATGTAGTGTCAAATAATTGATCATTAAATAATTTATCAATAAAATCAAATACAAAAGGATTACCACTATTGATTAATTTACCATTTGCATCAAATTCACCTAATAGAAGTTTTAGTATAATAGATATTAATGTTTTAGTATTGTCATTGCTATCTGGATAAATTAAATTTAACAAATTTAAGAATACATCAACTTCTTCTTTATTCATTCCAACTTTAATTTTATTTATAAAATTGTCAATGATATCAGCAAACTCTCCAACTGTATCAACTAATAGTTTTTTTAATCCACTTGATAAAGCAGCTTTATGCTTTTCAATAACTGTTAATAAACCCTGACCAGTATGAGCACTTTTTATCAAATCAGAAACAAGAGGAGATAACTCACTTGGAATCATATTAAATTCAAGCATTATATTCGCCAAAGGATCTGCTGATGCATATAAAAATTCACCAATTGTTGGATCTGTGTCTAAAGAATCAAAAATTTTTCCAAGTGAAGGCAAAACTTTAAAAGCCTTAGTAGTATTATCAAAAATTGTTCTTTCAATATTTTCTTTAATAGTACTTGTTTTTAAATTCTTCATAAAATTCATTGCATCAGCACTATTAGCTGATGTATCACTTGTATCATTTGTTAAATTTAAAAATTCAATCATATAAGTGAATGTGCTTGAATTAATTGTTGGATTGAAATTGTTGTAATTGAATTGATTATTATCAAAAGAAACTTGAATTGTTGAAAGAGATCAACCTAAAAAATATCTATTATCACTAACATTAATAACATTTTTAATTTTTTGATTTACTGATTTTAAGTTCAAATTATAAACTTTACCAGGCAATAAAGTTGTTTTTTTATCAAAATAATTAAATTCTATATTTATATTTCTCACATTTTTGATAGAAACAGTAACATCAAAACTAATATTATTATTGTCTGAATTAAAATTTACATTACTATTTATAATACCAATATCAATATATTGCTTATTTGCATAATATAATTGAATAAATCAATAGTAAATGTCATTCAAAAACATTTCATTACTAGGATTTGGAATCTTAACATTTGAAGAATCACTACTATTATTAGCTATGTTTTTATAACTATTAAAATCAAAACTCTTTAAGAAATCATCCTTATTTTGCTTTAAATTTTTGTTTAAAGTTAATTCCATATTTCTTTTAAGAAGATCACCACGATCTTTTAAAAACCTATAAACGCCCTTTTCATCAGTGCTAGGCAAATCGTAATCTAAAAAGTCAACAGTATTTTTTGCTGTCATTAAATGATATTTATTAGAATCTTTATTTTTTTCTAATTCTCTCATTTCAGTTGGCAACGATCCTCTTTTATTACCAATAATACCAGTATTGCCATCATCATTGCCGCCACTGTTATCAATTCCTGGTTCTATAGTTTCACCACCAATTGGAGAATTATCATTACTTCCACTAACATCTGTTGTAGTGCTATTTTCTTTATCTGTTGCAACATCACTATTCTTATTATAATTAAATGTTTCTTTACAAAGAACAGCTATAGGAGTAACTGCAGAAGATGCAGCAATTAAACTTGTAAGTATAGTAATACTTGTTTTTGATTTAAGTTTCATAATTTTACCTCAATTACAACATATAATAAAATATATTGTTCTATAATTTTATTATAAAAATTGAATTTATAAAAATAAAATACAAATATAAAATTTTGCAAGTTAAATATTATATATCTTTAATTAAAAAAACCAATGTATATACATAAATATTATATATTAAAAAATATTAGAAATTTGGCATCTTAATTGCTATTCTAGGCACAAAGAAAGTTTTGTCAAAAATATTTGAATAATTATAAGAAGTTAAAGAATAATTATCTCCATTACGTGTCATACTAGATAAATCTAAAACTTTATTAGGTGTTATAACAGTAATCTGAAACATCATTAATTTAACAGAAATTTGTAATTCTAATTTAAGTGGTTCTACAACACCAATACCTGTAATATCTGCTCCACCTTTAATATTAACAATTTTCTCAAATGATAAATTCGAAATAGGTTTTGCACTAACTAATACATTTTCATTATTAATGCCACTTCCTAATGTGAATAAATCATTTTTCAAAACAGCAATATCATCAGATGAATAATTTGGAACTTGACTTACAAATTTATCATTTAAAGTTTGTCCTTGAACATTGGACAAATAAGAATAATTGAATTCTTTTGATGTGTTGGTATATTTAAACATATCTCAATAATCATCAAATTCTAATGATTGAAATTTTGGATTTTCACTCATAACAATTGGTTCCTGATTTAAGTCAACATCCAATCATTTAAATGTATTTCCTTTATAAAATGCATCATTAGATGGGGGTTTTTCAATAACTTTAGTTTCATCAATACCAACTAAATTAATATTAAACTTCATCCTATTAACAAATAATTTTTGAACAATTTCTTTCAATACATTGATATTTTGAGTTGATTGCTTATTAATTCCACTTTCATATTGAATATTTGCAACAACACCTGATGCATTGCTTGGTGGAGCTTGATCCATTATATGATCATCATTTATTTCCTGAAAATCTGATACATTCCATGCATTACTCATAATATTTGAAATTATTCCTTTATTTAAACTCCCTTGATCAAAATATGATTCAACATCAATTATGCTATTAAATCCATGATAGCAAACACCATCTTTATAATTTTGTGAATACAATAATTTTTTATTATTTAATTTATATTCCATATTAAAACTATCACCTTCTGAAAAAGGTAATTTTTTTGGAAGCATTCTATATAGAACTCTTGTAAGATTAACTCTAACATATCTATTTCTTGTGTAAAACTTTAATTCTTGATTAAGTAATGTATAAGTTATTCATTCATTACCTGTAAGTTTATAAATCTCTATAAAAACATCTGATGGAAAAGCATTTATTATCACATCAAGATTAAAAGTATAATTTTTTTTAAAAATTAATTTATAGTTGTAGTTAAAATTTGCCACAAAAGTGGTTTTATCATATGTAACATTCTTTCCATCTTGCAGTGGAACAAATGCACCTTGCACTTCAAAATTATCTTTATTTGAAAGAAAAATAAATGCATTTGCAATTTCATTAATTGCTGCAATTACATTTGTTTTATTTACATGAGATCTATTCAATGAATTGGCAAATGACTGGTTAAGTAATTCATAAATTAAATTAGTATTATCAGTTCCCACTTGTATTCCAAGCGCATTTAATATAACAATCATTTGATCCATCAATCATCATGTACCATTATTGTTATCAGTATATTTAATATCAAATAATTTTGATATTATTTTTTCATTGTAATTAATAGAATTATTAATTGGTTCAGTGACTCCATTAGGATTTTTATTTCTAGCTGTTAATGTTTTATAAATAGAACTCATAGCTTCAAAAAGAGCTTTATCAATTTTTAAACCTGTACTAGAAATAAGATTATATAAATTTTCCTTCAAATTATCACTTAATAAATAATCTAATAAATCAAATATATATGGATTTCCAGAACTATTAATTGAGCCATCAGAATTAAAATCTCCTAATAAAAATTTAATTACTAAAGTAATAAATTGTTTTACAGGATCATTTTCATCAGGAAAAAACATTGTTAATAATTTTAAAAATCCTTCTACTTCTTCCTTGTTCATTCCTGGTTTTATAGGAGATAAAATAGTGTCAACTAAATCTGTTAAATTACCAAGAACTCCTGATAACAATTTTTTTAATGTGTTAGATAAATTTTTTTTATGTTTAACAACAATATCAAGTAATCCTGCACCTGTATTTGCACTTTTTAAGATGTCCTTAGTGATTTCTTTTAACTCTTCAGGAAGAATATCAAATTTAAATAATATTTCTACTAATGGATCAGCAGTTTGATATAAAAATTCACCTATAGTTAAATCATATTTCAATGCATTGAAAATTTTAGCAAAGTAAGGAAAAATATCAAAAGATTTATTTGTATTTTCAAAAATGTTGTTTACAACACTTTTTTCAATTACACTAGGGTTTAAATTTTTCATAAATTCAGCAGCTGTAGTATTATTTGTTTGACTTGGATTTGTTTCAGATGTTAAATTTAAAAATTCAATCATGTAAGAAAAAGAATTTGATGATTGTGTAGGATTAAATTTTTGATGTTCAAAACTCTTATCTAAAAAATTAACAGTAATTGTTGGTATTTGTCATCCTAAAAAAAATCTTCTATTGTATATATTTATGATATTTTGAATTGGTTGGTTTTGAGCTTGAAGATTTAATTTATAAGTTTTATTTGAATCCAGTACAAACTTTTGATCAAATAAACCTATTGCAATTTTGCTTTTTCTAACATTTTTAATAGTAAATGTTATATCAAAACTAATTGTATTATTAGCAATATCAAAATTAACAATATTGTTTTCTATTCCAACATCAAAACTTGAATCATTTTTGTAATATAGAGAAATCATTCAATAATAAATATCATTTAAAAAAGAATTATTACTAGGAGATGGTATAGGTGATAAAAAAGGATTGTCTGTATTATTAAGAGAAGAATTAAAATCACTTTGATACTGAGCAAAATTGAATGACTGTAAAAAATTACCAACATTTTGTTTGATGCTAAGATTAATGTTTTTATATGTTAATCCACCTCTATCTCTAATGAATCTATAAACACCATTTTCATCAGTTGCAGGAAGGTTATAATCAACAAAATTTATGCTATTTGTAACAGTCATTACATGTATTTCATTGAGTTTATTATTATTTTCAATTTCTAACAATTCAGAAGATAAAGTTCCTTTTTTATTAGAATCATTGCTGTCATTTTTATCATTTTCAAGATCAACTATTTCGCCTTTAGTAAAATTTAATTCATTTTTACAAGACATTAATGCAGGCAAAGCAACAATTGTTGCTAAACCTAATGATGATAGTAATGACAATTTTTTAAATCTTTTTTTCATAATTAACCTATCTACACCAATATAAACACAAAAAGTTTATATGTATTAAATAAATTACAATATATTATATATTTTTTTTAAAAAATACAATAAATATAAACAATATAGAAAAATAATAAAAAACTTTATGCTCTAAAAACATAAAGAATATAATCATTTAATAAATAAGATGCCTTTTAAAAAATTTATTTTAATTTATTTATTACATACAAATTTATAAGTTAATTTAAAGAAATAAAAAACAAAAAAACAGGATTCCCGATCAACCCTGTTTTTTTGACTTCATAACAATACACAAACTCAAACGAGCATTTTCTCGATAAAATTAAGACACGAATTAGTAGTGTACTGCTACTTAGTGAATTGTGTAGAAACTAATTTTTATTAGATTAACCATTTGCCCTCTTTACGGCCTATATCCTGATGTCGGGAATCATTAGATAGTTGGTCAGGCTATTTAAATTGTTCCTAAGATCCATATAATATCTTATTTTCAATCTAGAATTTTAGATTTTGTAAAAATGCGCATATGTAATACATTATTACTAGCACTACACATATATATTAAACAATATTTTTATAAGAATTTCAACTCTTCAAAAGTATTAATAAAAATAAAACAACTATTTAATACAAGAATTTATACAGACATAAAAATTAATATTTTTTATTACAAATAGTAGATTTATAAATTAATAATTAGTTTTTTTGTTTAATTACTATAATTATAAAGTATTGAAATTTTAAGGAATAATTATGTATAATCACAACTTAAATGATAAAAAGTGAATAGAATACTGAAAATCAAATAAAACATACAAATTTATTGATGAAAAAAATAATAATAAAAAAATGTATATATTGGACATGTTTCCATATCCTAGTGGTAGCGGATTGCATGTAGGTCATCCAAAGGGCTATACATTTACTGATGTTATAAGCAGATACAAAAAGATGAATGGTTATAACATCTTACATCCTATGGGGTGAGATGCTTTTGGTTTACCAGCTGAACAATATGCTTTAGAAAACAAAAAACATCCTAGTGAATTCACAAATAAGAATATTGAAAAATTTAAGAATCAATTAATATCACTTGGTTATTGTTATGACTTTGAAAAAGAAGTTAACACTACAGACCCCCAGTTCTATAAATGAACACAATGAATTTTTGTCCAACTATATAAAAAAGGATTAGCTGAGATAAAAGATATTGATGTAAATTGATGTGAAGCATTAGGAACTGTTTTAGCTGATGAAGAAGTATTAACTGATTCAAAAGGAAATAAAGTATCAGAACGTGGAAAACATCCTGTTATAAAAAAACCAATGAAGCAATGAGTTTTAAAGATAACAAAATATGCTGATAAATTAATTGATGAACTTGAATTAACAGATTGACCTATTGGATTAAAAAATATACAAACAAATTGAATTGGAAGATCATTTGGAGTAAACATAAATCTAAAGATTGAAAATGACAACAGAGATATAAAAGTGTTTACTTCTAGAAGTGATACTATTTTTGGAGTAACTTTTATAGGTGTTTCAATAGATCATTATTTAGTTAAAGATTTAATTAAAAGTGATAATAATCTTAAAAATTTTATTGACAAAATAGCATCAATAAAAGAATATGAAAGAAATAAAATTGAAAATGAAAAAAATGGATATTTTTTAAATAAATATGCAATACATCCATTCACTAATAAAAAAATTCCAATTTATGTAACTGATTATGTACTATCAAATTATGGCAATGGAGCTATTATGGGAGTTCCAGCACATGATGAACGTGATTATCTATTTGCTAAAAAATACAAATTACCAATTATAAAAGTTATTGAGAATGAAAATGAATGTTATTGTGGTGATGGAAAACATATAAATTCTGATTTCATTAATGGATTGAATATTGCAATGGCAATGGAACAAGTTAATGAAAAAATTATTGCAACAAAAATTGGTAACAAGAAAGTTAATTACAAATTAAAAGATTGATTATTTAGTAGACAAAGATATTGAGGAGAACCATTCCCTGTTTTATTTGATGATAATGGCAACATAATTATTGAAGAAAATTTACCTTTAACTTTACCTAATACCAACAATATTTCACCAAGTGGAGATGGACAAAGTCCTTTAGCAAATTTAAGTTCATGAGTTAATGTTGAAATTGGTGGAAAAAAATATAAAAGAGAGACAAATACTATGCCTCAATGGGCTGGTAGTTGTTGATATTTTTTAGGTTATATCTTAAAAAAAGATGATGGCACATACATTCCACTAAATTCTTCAGAAGCATTTGAACTATTCAAAAAATGAATGCCTGTTGATTTGTATGTTGGTGGTCAAGAGCATGCAGTTCTTCATTTATTATATTCAAGATTTTGATATAAATTTTTGTATGATATAGAAATTGTTCCAAATAAAGAACCATTCCAAAAAATTATAAATCAAGGAATGATTTTAAGAAACGGAGAAAAAATGTCTAAATCAAAAGGAAATGTAGTGAATCCTGATGATATTGTAAAAGATTATGGTGCAGATACATTAAGACTATATGAATTATTCATGGGTCCTATATCAGCATCATTAGAGTGAATGGATGATGGTGTATTTGGAATTTATAAATGAGTGCAAAGAGTATATAGATTATTTGAGACAAAAGAAGTTACAGACAATACAAATAATAATGAATTAACTAGTAAATATCATGAATTTATAAAAAATGTAACACTAAAAATTGAAGATTATGATTTGAACTTAGCAATAAGTGAAATGATGATTTTTATAAATGAATGTTATAAAGCTGACAAGTTGGACATAAATCAAATGCATAATTTTATTAAAGTACTATCTTGTTTTGCACCATTTGTTGCAGAGGAAATAAATTTTAGTTTCCTAAAAAATAAAGAAAGTTTATTCTTTTCATCTTGACCAAAATATGATGAAACAAAAATAATAAAAAAAGATTTAAATATTCCAATTCAAATAAATGGAAAAATTAGAGATATATTAATTTCTCCAAATAATCTTAGTGAAGATCAAGTATATCAATTAGCAATCAAATTACCAAAAATTACTCAACATTTAGAAGGTAAAACAATTGTTAAAAAGATATATGTAAAAGATAAAATTTTAAATCTAATTGTAAAATAATGTATAATTTTATAGTGTTTAAAACCATAATTTTGTATTTTATAACAGGGGAGAGGTATACTTATGGCAGTTAAAAGAAGCATTAGATTAGAATGTAGTGAATGTAAAGAAATAAACTATTTAACTTTTAAAAATTCTAAAAAACATCCAGATAAATTAGAACTAAATAAATATTGTTCAAGATGTAAAAAAGCACAAGTACATAAAGAAACTAAAAAGAAATAAATTTAGGTGTGTAATATTTATGTTTAAATTTGAAGTGATAAAAACAGCAATTAAAAATAATAATGCAGATGCTTTTCTTTTATTAAATGATACAAATAGATTTTGATTAACAGGATTTGAATCATCATTTGGTGTAATAATTTCAACTATAAATAAAATATATTTATTTTTAGATATGAGATATTATCAAAAAGCTGTTGATAATATAAAAAGCGAAGATATTGAGATTATTGTTTTTAAAGGATATAACCAAATCATAGAAAAAATTCAAGAATTATCAATAGATAGATTACTTGTTGAAAAAGAAAGTTTTTTGATACAAGACTTTCTAAAATATAAAGACTATATAAAAACTATTATTCCTTTTAATGGAGATATCTTAAGAATACAAAAAACAGATGATGAAATTCAAAAATTACAAAGAGCAGCTGATATAGCAAGCGAAACTCTTGAATGAATTAAAGATAAACTTGTACCAGGTATAACAGAAATACAAATAGCCAATATGTTAACAAGTCATATGTTAGAATTAGGAGCATCAAAAAATTCATTTGAACCAATAGTTGCTAGTGGTCCAAATGGAGCATATCCACATCATCATCCAACTAATAGAGCAATTGAAAACAATGAATTTGTAACAATTGATATGGGTTGTATTTATGAAGGATATTGTTCAGATATAACAAGAACATTTGCTATTGGAACACCAGATTCTAAATTAATTGATGCATATAAGAAGGTTTATGAATCAAATGAAAAAGGAATTCAATCTATAAAACATAAAATGCTTGGAAAAGAAGTTGATAGCATCTGTAGAGAAGTTATAGATAACAGTGAATTTAATGGCTACTTTGTTCATTCAACAGGACATGGAGTAGGAATTAATGTTCATGAACTTCCAAATGTATCATCTGCATATGATAAACCACTAGAACATAACTCTATTATTACTATTGAACCAGGAATATATATACCAGGTCTTGGCGGAATAAGAATTGAAGATATGGTTTTAGTAAAAAATGATAATAACCATGTTGTATTAACTACAGCAAGCAAAATTAAATTCTAAATAAAAAACCAACTATAAATGTTGGTTTTTTATTTTTATTGTATTTATTTTTAGAAATTATTGCATTTATATATACAAATGGAAAAATAATTCATTTTAATTGAATAAATGAATTAATTATAAAAGAATGTTAAAATAATTAATATTTATAAAATATAAGAGGTAATAATTAATTATGAAATATAATAAATTTTTAAAAACAGCAATATTATCTCTGGCGACTATTGCTTTACCTATAACAGTTACTTCTTGTAGTTTTCTTGAAAGTTTATTTAATTCTTCATCTTCTGATAATACCAATAAAACTCAAAATGATAATTTTAAATATATTTCAGAGCGTAGTTTCTCATTAAAATTTTGAGATCCATCAATTAATTCAGAAGTTTATGGTACAGGATGACTTTTTACAAAAAGTAGCATTAATGATGGAAACTACTATGATGATGATTATTATATAGCAACAAATTTACATGTGGCTAGTGCAATACAAAATAGAGGGAAAAGATCACGAGAATTCAATGTAAATACTAAAACATATGAATGACAATATTATCCCAATTATAAAAATTTAGATTTAGGATATGTTATTTCAAAGAAAGCTAATGGACAATATGAATTTGGAACAAATTATAGTTCTGAAAGTATATCAAGTACTCACTATTTAACAACATTAGATATTGACACATCAGTAAGCATAGCATACACTACATTTAACTTGTTTAAAAATATGGAATTAGAAGATAGCAATAGAGTTTATAATTCATCAATTTTTGAAAATCCTACATCAGATATTGCTATTATAAAAATTAACTTTTCAAATGCTTATACAAAAGATTTCCATGGTATTAATCCGTTAAAATCTGCATTAGACATTTATAATAAGAATCCAACAAAATTTGGGAACTATAATCAAACAAAAAATATAACTATTGCAGGCTTTCCATTTAAAGAAGATACCCTAGAAAGAGGTGGAAAATGAACTGCTTCTTATCATCCTTCTCCTTTTAAAATTTCAAATCAATCAGATCTATATAATGTTTCTACAGGTATTATATTTGGAAACAATCAACTTTGACAACAAGGAATTCCATCATCAAATATAGATGAAATAAAAAAGGACTATGTAATAAATGGATTTATTCCATATAAGACAGATGAATTTGCATGTTACTATAATGTTGCTTTGCAAGGTGTATTTAAAAATGTTGAACTAAGCGGAGGTTCAAGTGGAAGTCTTGTATTAGATGACAATCAAAATGTAGTAGGAATTTATTGAGGTGGATATTCATTAACAAGTGGAGAAGAAATTGGAGCTATGGATATTTTTGTTAATGAAAAAACATTTTTCACAGAAAAATCATCAACATCTCCTATTATAAAACCATATAGTATTTTAGAAGATTTTAAAACATATGTTAAAAATGTGAATATATAAACAACATATATTAAAAAACTCTATTAATATGTTTAATAGAGTTAATCCTAAAAATCATTTATAATTCATAACCATATTTTATTGGTTATGAATTTTTTTATAAAATAAATTAATAAGTTTTATATAAAATTTGATTTCAATATGTTTTATCACAATCATAGTCATCCATACACTCAAGTAAAAATATCCTATTATTTTTGTTAAATTTTTTTATTAAAGTTTTAAAATCACTATCATTTAAAATATTATATTTTACAAAATCTTTGTTAAAGAAATTATAATTTGCTTCTAATTTTTCATTAAAAATATCTGTTAATGTTGACACTATTTCTAAATTACTTGTTCAAAAAATAGGGTGATATCAAATAAAAGTACCTCCATCATCTGCCTCTGATTCTATTACTGTCATTATATGATATCCATTCAAAGAATGATTATTAGCATTAGTATAAATAAACCCTTTTATTACAAACTCATTTTCATCATCATATAAAATGTCTTGAATTGATTGCATTGCTAATTCTATATCAAAGTCAATTGGTGTTGGCACCATTTTATATTTTTTATAAAACTCCATGCTAAATAAATTAAAAGATATTTTATATTCACCATCTCTAATAGATATCAAAGAATTATGATAATCACTCAATGATAGTGAGTTAATAAAATGATTTATTGCTCTATTAATATTAGATTCTTCTTTGTTTATATCTTTTTGAATAAATTCATATGCCATATTTTCTGGATCTAATTTTTTCATTATTTTTTTTTCTTTAATTTTATCTGATATTGCTTGTGCAATTATCGCACCAATCATTAATAGTCCCATTATATACTTCCTTTTTATTCTTTATCTAAATTTTTATATAATTCACTATCAAAAAAACTTGTATAAAAATTATAATCATTATCAAATTTTGTAATGTTGTTTTTGTATTTTAAATTATTAAAACTTTTTATCACTTTATGAAAATATTCACCATCTGGTCCACAAATTTTTTCATATTCATCAATTTCTAATTTAAAGTAATTAATATCATCTTTCAAAATATTATTTAATATTTTACATATTTCCACTCCAAATATTTCATCAGGGGTTCAAAATATTGGTCATAATTCTTCAATATATTCACCATCATTATTTTTATATTTAAAATGAATTCAAATAAAAAAATAATCAAAATTATATTCACCACCATCTAACAAATAAAATTTTGAAATGATGTAATTATCATTATTTATAAAACCATGAATGGTCATAATCATAATGAATATTTCAAATTCTATTGGCAATAGCAATAAATTATATTTTTTATAAAAGGAATATGAAAGTTGTAGATATTCAATTGAATAAATTATGTCATCATCACCATCATAATTTTCAGTATCATCTTCAAAAACATTTTCATAAATTAACTCTATATATTTTGAAAAATCATTTTCTTTACTTAATTTTGAAATTATTGAATTAATAAGTACTTTTTGTTTAGAATAATCATCTTCAAAAATTTTAAAACAATGTTTACCAATATCATTCCAATATGAATCAAAAATAGCATTACTATCTACTTTTGAATAATCTGCTCACTTGTTATAAAAACCCATATTTATTTTTCTCCAAACTCTTTTAATCTTTTAATATCATCTAAAACAACAGAGGACTTAAAAATATTTTTAACACTTTCTATGTCATTTTTATTTATGAAATGCTTTCCTCCATGTTCAATAGATTTATGTATAGCTTCCATTTTTAGTTTTTCACAAAATTCATTAATATCAGCTCCATTAAATTGATCACTAATTGAAGCCAAATAATCAAAATCTAAATCCTCATGTGGCAATACTGATAACTTCATTTCAAATAATTTTTTTCTTGCTTCAAAATCAGGAAGTGGAATATAAATTTTTTCATCAAATCTTCCTGGACGTAGTAATGCTGAATCTATATCTCAAGGTCTATTTGTTGCAGCCATTACTAATATAGTAGAATTCCTATCAGAAGAATTAACACCTTGCATTTGAGCAAGTATTTCTGGAACTAAATCATTATTTCCATTTGAATCATCATCTGTTCTTTTTCTTCCTATTGCTTCAAATTCATCCATAAAAATAATTGATCTTTTTTCTTTTCTAGCACTATCAAATATTTTTTTAACTTTGTTTTCTGATTCTCCATATCATTTTGATTTAATATCACTACATCTAATAGAAAAGAATTTTGCATCTATTTCATTTGAAATTGCTTCAGCAAACATAGTTTTTCCAGTTCCAGGTAACCCATATAATAAAATGCCACCACCTGATTTTTTTCCATACTCTTCAAATAAATGTTTATGAGTAATTGGTAATATTACTTTTTCTTTGAATGCCTTTTTGGCTTGTTCAAGTCCTGCAATATCATCTAACATAATTTTTTTATTTAATGATGTTTTTTTAATAACATGATTTAAAGAGATATTATTTTTATCATCAACTTTAGAAAAAATTTGATTAATTATTTCATCTCTTGTCATTGATGAATAACCAACAATTTTATTTTTTCTACATATATCTTTTAGCTCAGTCAATGATAGATGTTCATACTTATTATTATTTAAATTATTACTTTCATTTTTGACATTTTTAGTTTTTTTTAAATCATCTATTTCATCATTTTTATAACTATTCTCATATTTTAAATTTTCATTCATTTTATTTTCAATAAGTTCTATTAATTCACTTTTTCTAAGATTAGAATAATTTGTCATATTATTTAATGAACAATAATACTTTAAATCTTCAACAGTATTATTTTCTAAATTTTCACAATTAAATTCTTTTCAATATTTACCTCATTTATTAGACTCAAAATAAGTAATTTTAGAATCAGCTATAATTTCACAAATAAAAATTACTATTGAAAATATTAAATGAATTAATAATATAAATATTATCATTGCAATAGGAATACCAATTAACACAACAAAAGGTATCCACTCATTGAATTTAACAAGTCATGTTGTTCCTAAACTTATTATTAATCCAGCATAAATAGAACATATAGTAATAATGATGCCAATTCCATCATTAATTATTCAATCTCATACTTCTCATAATTCCAAATCTGGATTGGCAAATTTTATTGTGGTATATGTTAAAACAAATAATATAATTACACATATAGCAACAATAAATCAAGCTTTATATTTTTCTCAAACATTTATTTCTTGATAAGTTTGATATGCATTATTAAAATTGGTTATATTAGTATTGTAGAAATTCCTAGATATTGACGTTACATTATCACTATTAAATTCATTAATCAAATTACTATCAAAATAATTTATCTTACTATTTGCTATTAAAAAAAGTAAAAAAATGAAAAGAAAAAACATTATATATATATATATATATATATATATTGATTAACAATTGAAAGTTTTTTGTTTTTCAAATCTGATTTTAAATATTTTATATCCATAACAAACAATTATTACTCATCTAAAACACTATTTTTATTATATATTAAAATAGTTTTTGTAATTCAAATAATTAATAAATTTATGAATCTAAAAGGAAATTATTAAATTAAAAAATAAATCAATTTAATATAAATAAAATTATATTAAATATTCAATTTAAGACACTATGATTACAATTTTTATTTATTAAGTTATAAAAAAAGTGCATTATGAAACCTAAGAATACATAATACACTTTTTTATTTTTTTTCTATATCTTTTATTTTATTAAGTCTTTTTAAATGTCTTGGATCATTTGAAAAGTTTTCTTTAAAAAAACTCTCAATAATTTTTATGTTGTTGTCTACTGTACTAAATCTTCCAGATAAAGATACAACATTTAAATTATTATGTTCTCTTGCAAGCTTTGCAATTTCTGGATCATTAATAACAGCTGTATAAATTCCTTTCATTTTATTTAATGCAATACTTATTCCAATTCCAGTTCCACAAATTGCTACACCATATCCATTATTTTTTAATACATTATTTGCAAGTATTTCAGCATAATCTGGATAATCAACAGAATCATTTGAATTTGTTCCAACATCTATAAAATTAATAAAACTTAACCTTGGATCAGAAATAATTTTTTGTTTCATATCATATCCTGCATGATCACTACCAATATAGACATTAATTTTGGATAATGTTTCTGATTTGTTCATGTGTTATTTCTCCTTCTCTTAAAATTCTATCTTTATCAATATCATAAACAGTTGATGGTTTGTTAACACAATAATTACCATCTAAATAAATCACTTCTGTGCCAAATATTCCAAACATGTCATATGCTTCTTGATAATTCTTAATTACATTATAACCACTTAAATTGGCACTAGAACAATATAATGGGCCTGTTCTTGAAATTATTTCTAGTAAGAATTTATCTCTTGGAACACGATATGAAATTCCATTTTTAACAATTGTTAAATTGCCTGGTCAAAAATGTCTAGCTAATTTTATAAAATTGTTATTTAAATCTTTAATGTGTTTTCATGAACACACAAATAAAATAATTTTTTTATTCCTATTTCTTTTTTTCAATCTATAAATTGTATTCTTATTTTTAGCTAAAATACCTGGTATTGTATCTGTAGGAGCAATTAATGCTTTGTTATTTTTAATTTCAAAAACAATTGCATCAATATCATTATTATTATAAACAACCATATTACTTCCAATATTATTTATCAATCACTAAAATTCTATAATGCCCACTCAAGTCTTTCAAAAAAAAGAAATTACTAATATTATTATTTTTTAAAAAATCTTCAAGTTTTTCTTTTTGATCATATCCTATTTCAAAAATAATTTTTACATTACTTTTTCTTAATTTAGGATATATTTCAAATATAAAACGTTTGTAATACTCAAGTCCTTGATCTTTTGCAAATAAGGCTTTTTTAGGTTCATATTTTTTAACAGAAATATCCAAAGGATGATTTTTATCAATATATGGCGGATTACAAACTATTAAATCAAAATTGTAAAGAAAATCTTGCTTTAAAGAAAAAATATTTTTTAAATAAAATTTTGTATCTAAATCATATAATTTTGCATTATCTTTAGCTAACTCAATTGCTGCAAAAGAACTATCAATCCCATAAACATTTAAATCTTTTTTATAATATTTAATAGTATTAGCAATAACTCCACTTCCTGTACACAAATCTAACACACTATTTGCATCATTAATAAAATTAGATTCAAGAATTCAATCAACTATAAATTCTGTATCATTTCTAGGAATAAAAACTCCATAATCTATATTATAGATAACACCTAAAAATTTTATTTTTTTAATAATATATTCGATAGGAATTTGTTTGATAAACACTTGTTTATAATAATACAAAAAATCATTTATATCAAAATCTATTTCATAATTTTGATTTGCAATTAAACTAGATTTATCCTGAGAAATTTTAGATAAAAAAAATATAATAGAATCTACTAATTTATTATTTAATAAATCATCTTTTTTATAAAATTTACATGTTAAATCTTTAAATATCATAGTTATATATTAGCCTCAGCCATTTTTAATGCTTCATCATTTGCAATTAATGAATTTATTATTTCATCTAAGTCACCTAACATAATCATTTCAAGTTTATTCAAAGTTAAATTAATTCTATGATCTGTAACTCTATTTTGGGGATAGTTATAAGTTCTTATTTTTTCAGCTCTTTCACCTGTACCAACTTGATCTTTTCTTAAAGATGATAAATTGCTATTCTTTTCATTTTCAGCACGTTCTCATAATTTTGACTTTAGCATTTTCATTGCAGTCTCTCTATTCTCTATTTGAGATTTTCCTTCTTGACAAGATGCTACAATTCCTGTTGGTAGGTGAGTGATTCTTACAGCAGACTCTGTCCTATTAACATGTTGACCACCAGCACCACCAGCTCTATATGTATCAACTCTTAAATCAGATGGATTTATTACTATTTCAATATCTTCTACTTCTGGTAAAACAGCAACTGTAATAGTTGATGTATGCACTCTTCCTTTAGCTTCTGTTTCTGGAACACGTTGAACTCTATGAACCCCAGATTCAAATTTCATTTTTGAATAAACATCTTCCCCAGAAATCATAAATGAAATAAAATTGTACCCATGAGATGTTTCAACTATTTCTAGTGTTTTAATTTTTCAACCCTGTGAATCAGCATATCTTTTATATGCTCCAAAAAGATCGCCAACAAATATTGATGATTCATCACCACCTGCAGCTGGTCTCATTTCTACAATAACATTCTTGTCATCATTTTCATCTTTAGGTAATAATAATCTTTTTAGTTCATTCTCAAAAACTTCAATTTTTGGTTTATATTCTCCTATTTCAATTTCTGCTAATTCTAATAATTCTTTATCTTTTTCATTAGCTAATATTTGTTCAGCAGATTCTAAATTAGATAGTATTTTTTTAAATTCAGAAAATTTCTCCACAATAGGATTTAAAAGTTTAAGAGATTTATTTATTTCTTTCATTCTACTAACATTATTTCCAATGTTTTCTAATTCTTTATTTAATTCCAAAAATTTTTCATCTACTTTTGTTAATGAATCAAAAAGTTTTTTATTATAAATCATAATTAAAATCTCCTTAAAATATATAAAAATAAAAGTAGTAAAACAAATTAAAGTTTTACTACTTTTTTAAAAATAAGATCACATTATAAACTATCTAGGGATTTAACAATTTTTTTATTTTGTTTTTTAACTTCTTCTTTTTTAGTAGATTTTGTTTCCACTTTTCTATCAGAAACAAGTTTTTTATTAAATTGTTCAGCTCTTCCCTTTACTTGTTGTCCAGTATTTGTACCAGAATAAAATGGATGACATGAACTACAAATATCAATTGTTTGTTCCTTATTTTTTAAAGTAGATTTAATTTCAAATTTACTACCACATGAAGCACAAACAAAAGTTACAAATTGATTATTTGAATGAATATCCTTTTTCATAAATAAACTCCCTAAATTTCAACTTTATAATTATAATATAACTTTTTAAATATAATATAGTAATTTTAATAGTTAATTTTATTTAACATTTTGAATATAATAGTATATTAATGCTTGTGTTCCATAATTTTCAAAACCAATAGATGCTAGTTTTTTATACATTGATAAAACTCTTTTAGTTATTTCCAAAGCATCTTTATTATTTTCAATTGCAATTTCCATATCTTTAATAAAATGCTTAATATAAAATCCTGGATGATAATTATTGTTAATAATGTTATTACCATTATTAATTAATTGTCAGCTTGATGCTGCACCTGAAGATATTGATTTTAAAACAGTTTTGGGATTTAGTTTGTTTAAGTAACAATAGTACAATGCTTCACAAGTTGATGCTATTGATCCAGCAATTGCTATTTGATTAGCCATTTTTGTATGCATTCCATTTCCTAAATTTCCTACATAATTTACATTATTTCCCATGCATTCTAATAAATCTTTTATTTTTAAAAAATAATTATAATTGCCTCCAACCATTATTGATAAAGTTTTATTAATTGATCCAATTTCACCACCACTTACAGGTGCATCAAAAAATTCAACATTTTTTAATTTTAAAGCCTTCCCTATTTCAATAGCTAAATTAGGACTAGATGTTGTCATATCAACACAACAAAATAAATTATTATGAACATAATTAATTATTCCGCTTTTATCTAAATAAATTTCTTGTACATCCTTTGGATAACCAACCATTGTAAAAATAATATTTGAAGACTTTACCAATTCTTCAATAGTATTACACACAATAATATTTTCTTGTTCAAGAGATAATGCCTTTGATATTGTTCTATTATAAATATAAATAATATGTCCAGCATTCTTTAAATGCATTAACATATTTTTACCCATTACACCTGTTCCAATTCATCCAATATTCATAATTATTATCCTTTTTGTAAATTATTTTTTATACTTAATAATTCTTTAATTTTTTTATCATATTGATTGCTAATATTTCTATATTCATCATAAACATTTTCACAATTTTCTCTAATAACTGTTTTTTGAATTTCTTGTTGAATTTTCATAACCAAATCAAGAATTAGTGACACGCCTTGGTAAATTATACTTTTATTATTAATTGGATATTTATTATAATAAGCAATAACAGATTTAATAAAATCTACCAACTCATTAAGAGGTTTATCAAATTCATCCTCTTTTAATTTAATAATACTCAATAAATTTTCAGGATTAACATCAATAGAATTATCTATTAGTATTTTTGCAAAATATATAAGTTCTGTAAAAACTTGTTTCAATTTTATATCTGACTGAAAATAAGAATGATAAATATTTTTTACAAACAATTCTGCAATATATGTATTTATAGCAACAATTTTAAATAAATCTTTTTCTTTCATTTCAAAGCTCTTTTCTTCATTTAAAATTTCTTTTAAAGGCTTAGTTTTAATATTTAATCTTGGTATATTGTAGTCAATTGGAAATGAAAAATAATTGTTAATATTTTTTTTATTTAAATCAATTTGTTCTTTATTCTTATCAAGTTCTTTTTTAATATATTGCTTTAATGCATCAACACTTATAGAAGAAAACCTAGACAATAATAATAAATCATTATCTAAAGTTAACTCATCATATGAATAAGAAATAACATTATCCAATATCTTTTTTGTTCTTAAAACAATTTCTTTGTTTGTTAAAGATTTATCACTTAACATTTTTATACATAGATATGAAATAAATGATATTTGATTATTTATTACTTCTAATACTGTATTTTTATCATTACTTTTTAATAACTCATCTATGTCTTTGTATGATTTATCATATGGAGCAACAACAAAAACTTTAATATTATGATTATATAATTTTTGAGCCAATTCAATTGTAGCTTTAAATCCTGCATCATCATTATCAAAACAAATAATAATTGAATTAATATTTTTGTACTTTTTAATCAAATTAATTTGGTTTGATGTGAATGATGTTCCCATTGATGCAACTACATTTTTAATACCCATTCTTCTAAAAGCAAAAACATCCATATATCCTTCCACAACAAAAATTTCTTCATAAATAGACTTATCAAAATTATTAAAATTAAAAAGTACATTTTCTTTTTTAAAAATTTCTGTTGTTTTTGTATTAATATATTTTATCTTTTCATCATTATTTAATGCTCTTCCTGAAAAGCCAATAACATTATTATGTTCATCAAAAATTGGGATTATTATTCTATTTCAAAAAAAATCAGAATATTCATTATTATCATTTAAATTAGCAAGACCATTATTAACTAATTGTATTGGTGATCAAACTAAAGATGCATCACGATCTTCTCCCATTATATTATCTTCATTAGTTAATATTGAAAACAAATATTTTTTATCACTAGAATTTGGAGCATATCCAATTTTATATTCATTAATTAAATCTTGTGTTAAATTTCTAGATAATAAATATTTTAATTTATCAGCATTAGAAGAATTAAATAATGTTCTATGATATATAAAACATGCTTGATTATTCATATCATACATTTTTATTTCATTTGAGTTGATCTTACTATTTAAAAATTTATCAATTACATTTGTTTTGTAATTCGTTATTTCAACAATTTCTTTAATTGCTTGGTAAAAATTAATTTTCTTAAATTTTTGAACAAATTTAATTGCATTTCCCGACTCACCACAAACAAAGCATTTAAAAACCTTTTTATTAGAATTTACAGATAATGATGGATTTTTATCTCCATGAAAGGGACATAAGCCTCAGTAATTTTGCCCTTTTTTACTTAAATTAATATAATTCTTTATTACACTTACTATATCTATATTGTTTAATAAATCTTGTATAGCATAACTACTTTGTTGCTTACTATCATCCATAACTAATCCTTTTTTTATTTAAATAATTTTGATAAATTAAGTAAATTAATATCTTTTATATTAACTCTTACTTGCTCCATACTATCTCTATTTCTAATTGTTACACTCATATCTTTTTGACTATCAAAGTCTACAGTCAAACAATAAGGTGTACCAATTGCATCTTGCCTTCTATATCTTTTTCCAATAGAACCTGAAGTGTCATATGTACAAGAAACACCTTTATTTAAAATAGATTGATATATTTTTGATGCAAAATCTTCTAATTTATTTGTTAGTGGTAATACAGCAATTTTATAAGGTGCTAATTTTTCATCTAAACGCATAACTACTCTTGTTTCATTATTTACTTGTTCTTCATAATAAGCATCAATAAGTATTGCATATAATAATCTTTCTAAACCTACTGAAGGTTCTATTACACTTGGAATAAATTTATTATTATTAGAATCTAAATAGTGCATATCCTTTTTAGAAAATGATTCATGTTGCATTAAATCATATGAACCTCTATTTGCCAATCCTCAAAGTTCAGATTTTCCATGTGGAAAATCATAAAAAAAATCAATGGTTTTTTTAGAATAATGTGCTATCTCATCTTTGCTATAATTTTCAATTGATATATTTTCTTTTTTCAATTTTAAAACATCAAATAAAAATTTTTGAATTTTGTTTATATAATAATCAAAAAACATATTTTCTTGACTTTCTTCAACAAAATGTTCAATTTCCATTTGTTCAAATTCTCTTGTTCTAAAGATAAAATTTGATGGGGTTATTTCATTTCTAAATGATTTTCCAATTTGAGCTACACCAAAAGGTATTTTAGCTCTTGTTGTTCTTTGAATATTTTTAAAATTAATAAAAATCCCTTGAGCAGTTTCTGGTCTTAAATAAACTATATTTTTATTATTATCTACTACTCCAATCGATGTTTCAAACATAAGATTAAATTTTCTAATATTTGTTCAATCAATATTTTTACAATTAGGACACTTAATTTTATTATTATCAATAATCTTTTCTAAAATTGATGTATCTGTTTGCTCTGTTATTTTTTCATTTGTGAATTCATCAATCAACTTATCAGCTCTAAATCGATTTTTACATTTTTTACAGTCAATTAAAGGATCACTAAAATTATTAATATGACCTGAAGCATCCCAGACAGAAGAATTTAAAATAATATTTGTATCAATTAAAAACATATTTTTAGTTGAAGTAACAAAATAATTAATTCAAATATTTTTTAGTAAATTTTTAATTATTGCTCCTAGAGGACCAAAATCTCATGCATTAGCTAACCCTCCATATATTTCTGAATTTTGAAAAACAAATCCATAGTTTTTTAAATGATTAACTATAATTTCTTGTGATATTTTTTCTTTCATACATTATCCTTTTTAACTATTAAATATTATAAAATTAATATAATAATAAAGAATATAAATTTATTCCTATATAAGAGTTAATTAAATACATTAAAAATTTTATAACCAAAAATTTATCATTATAGCTATATCCATCTAATAAAGATAGTTTATTTTTATGAATTGCATATAGTATTTGAAGAACATTTGGAGAAATATTAAGTTGACTTGTATTATGATCTATGCAAACAAAACCCATTTCTTTTTCATCAAAATTTATAATTTTTCTATTATTGCAAATAGAACAACCATTAAGTTTTAATTTGATACCTGACAATAACATAAACTCAAAAAATATTTTTATTATCACATTATTTTGATCATTGTTATTTTTTAGTAATTCCAAATTATTCAAATACATATTATAAAAATCTTTTCCTGAACATTTTGCTTTAAAAAACAATTGATTCAAAACAATTAATCCATTATTTGTTGAAAATGAAAAACTTGTATTATCTAAGGCAACAACTTTTTTTAATCTACCAACCTTATCAATATTTCTGCTCATAAAAAAATCAAATTCTAATAATGCACCAAACTTTAATTGCCTTGCATTTTTAGATTTAATTTTTCTACTGCCAATTGCTATACAAGAAAAAACATTTCCATATTCATTTATAAATGTAATAATTTGATCAAACAATTCATAATCTATGACATTAATTAAATAACCTTTTGTGATAATTTCAGACATTACTTCTTGTATCCCAATTCTTTAATTATATTGTTGTCATCACGTCAATTTTTCTTAACTTTAACAAAAGATTTCAAATATATCTTACAATCATAAATCTTTGATAATTCCTTTCTTGCAAGAACACCAATATTTTTAATACTATTTCCACCCTTACCAATTAAAATAGGTTTTTGAGATTCTTTTTCAACAACTATAGAAAACATAATATCTAACAAATTTTTTTCTTTATAATATTTCATTTCATCAACTACAACAGCAGTAGAATGAGGAACTTCATATTTAAATTGATTTAAAATCACTTTCCTAATTATTTCAGCAATAATAAATTTTTCTTGTTGTTCTAACTCTGATGGATTAGAAACCAAAGGAAGCTCTGATTCAATTAAATTTTCCTTAATATATTCTAGTACTACATTTATATTTTGATTATATAAAGCAGATACACAAAATTCCTTATCAAATTTAATAATTTTTTTTAATGTTTCTTTGATACTTTCAATTGTTGATGCATCTTCATTTTCACATTTATTAATAATCATAATTAATTTTTCATGCTTAAATGTTTTAATTTGATTTAATATATCTAAATCCTCTTGATCAAATTCCCTTTTTGCATCAAAAACAAAAAGAATAATATCAACATTTTTTAATGCTTTTTTTACTTGTGAATTTAAAAATAAATCTAATTTATTTTTAGCTTCATGAAAACCTGGTGTATCATTAAATATTATCTGATAACCATCTTCTTCATATAATAATTCAATCCTATTTCTAGTTGTTTGAGGTTTACTTGTTGCAATAACAACCTCTTTATTAAAAATTTGATTTATTAATGTTGATTTACCAACATTTGGTTTTCCTACAATTGAAACTTTTCCTATTTTCATTATGAATCCTTTTTTTCAAATTTATTTTAATGTATTAAAAATTGTTATTAATTTTGGTATAAAAATTAAAAGACCAACAATGATAGCCATTAATGAAAAAGTTAATGCTGCTGCTGCTGAAATATCTTTTATTTTCCTTGCATTATAGTTAAATTTGAAAGAAATCATATCAGCAATATTTTCTATTGCTGTATTTATTAATTCAACTCCTATAACTAAAAAAATACAAATAACTAAAATTATTCAATCCATAATAGACATATATTCATTTATAATTCCAGCTAGTATTAAAACTATTGCTGCAACAATAAAGTGAACAACTAATGATTTTTCCTCACGAATTGAAAAATATAAACCTTTAAAGGCATATTTAAATTTTCTAAAAAAAGTAACTAATTTATTTTGACTTAACATTTTATCTACCGATGTTTAAATATTCTAATACATTATATTGGTTATTAATCATTTCTTTTTCATCTTCAGGAGTTTGATGATCATATCCTAGCAAATGAAATATACCATGACTAATTAAAAACATTAATTCTCTGTTAACTGAATGATTATATTCTTTAGCTTGAGAAATAACTTTTTCTTTACATAAAAATATTTCGCCAAGCAGTTCTGTTTTTATTGAGCTATTAGAATCTCACATTGAAAAAGTGATAACATCAGTTACATAATTTTTTTTTCTAAAATTACTATTTATTATTTGTATTTCTTTCTCATCTACAATATTTAATTCAAAAAAATAAGTACCTTTCATAGACTCAAATTTAAAAATGTAATCTAGCATTTTTTTAATTATTTTTTTCTGATCTACAGTTATAAAATTTGTTTTATCTTGTAGTTGCATTTTTAACATATTTCAAGCCTATCCTAAAAAATATTATCAAGTATATAAAGTAAAAGAATTTCTTTATTTGTGTTGATAAATAAATTATAAATATTATTTTCAATAACTAAATATTTATTTAAAGTTATAAAATAACTATTATTTTCAATATAGTAATTTGCAATTTTAAATTCTAGTTTTTTATTGTTATATTTAAAAGAAAAATTAGCACCTTTTCAAACATTAATTTTATTATTTTTTTCAACTTGTATAATTTGGGTTTGATTTGTTTCAACTACATTCCCAACAATAACATTTTGAACCTTATAAAACAAAGAAAAACCAAAGAATATCATTAAAGAAAAAAATAGACCAACTAATCCATATTTAAGTTTTTTATTTACCATTTATTTCTATCCTATTTTTAAAATATTTATAACACTTTTTATTATGAGATATCCAAAGAACAAAATTATCTTTTTCAAGATGATTTTTCACTTCACCATAAATAACATTGTCTAGTTTATTATTTATATTTGAAAATGATTCGTCTAGTAATATAAGTTTATTTTTTAAATGAAGAATACTAATTAAATTTAAAACTTGCTTTTCGCCTTTACTAAAATCCTTATTAGATAAATTAAGATTGACTGATTTTATTAGTTTAGTTGCTATATCTTTTGTTTCTAAATCAGAATTCATAATTTTTGTAAAATCTTTAGAAACCAAACATGCATCACTTGGCAAATAAATAATATTGTCAAACAAACACTTTTGATCTAAACAATTAATTGGTAAATTATTGATGATAATTTGATTATCTATTTTATCAAGATAACTTAAAGACAGTATTTTAAACAAAGTTGTCTTACCACATCCATTTTTTCCAATAATTAAATCTCCATTATTAATTGTTATATTAAAATTTTTAAATATACAATTTTTTCCATAATTAAAATTAAGATTATTAATTTTTATTTTTTCTACACTATTTATTTTTACACCTTTTTTAAAATTTAAATTACCTATATTTAAAAAGTCATTCAAAATCTTTTTTGATTTTTTATAGAATGGAATACTACATCAATAATTAAAAATATCATTAATACAAGTTGTAATCATATTAAGAATTGATGTTAAAAAAATCATATTTGAAATAGACAAATTATTATCAAATTTTATGATAATTAAATAACTGCAAATTGATATAAAAATTACAAAAATAAATTTTGTAACTGAATTATCAAATAAATCAATTGTTAAATTAAATTTTGTATTAATTCTATTTATTCTTTGATAACTTCACAATTCTTCAAGTCAATTTTCTTTTACAATATTTAACTTACTATTATTTTTTTCATTTAATAAAAAGTTATAAAAATTACTGAAATTAATTTCTATTTTATTTTTATTAATATGTAGATAATGGTAGTTATCATTATTATTTTTTAGTTTAATAAAACCAAATATTACTATAAAAATAAGGTTGATAAAAATAGGGATTATAAATAAATAAGATGTAAAAAAAATTATAGAAAATAATATAACAAATGTTATTAAATCAGATATTAAACCTGGTATATCAAAATACTTATGCATAATTAGTTTTGATATAGCTATGGGATGTTCATAAATAATTTCTTTACTACATTTATCAAAATAATCTAGATTTTTATAATTAATAATTCTTGCATATATTAATATATTTTCTTTAAATATAGATTCATACTTTTTTATTTTAATTATATTAATTACATAATTAATTAAAAAATTAAAAATGTAAGTTGAAATAAAAAATATTGAAAAATAAAATAGTTCACTTATTAATTCCAATGGAACAACTTTATCAATTATTATTTTTATGAATGAATTTCCAATAACACATAAAATAGTAGAAATAAGATCAACAAAAATAAACATAAAAATAAAAAAGTACATATTTGGTAAATTAAATTGATTTTTATTTGTAGAGTGTAGACATTGATTGTCATTAATTACTTTCTTTTTTATAGAAATATAAATTCCTGTAAAAATATTTTTAAATTCTTCATATGTATACTTTTTTATTTCACTACAGCTATCATATATAGTTATTGTGTTATTGGTTTTATTACAAATCACATAATGATACCCATCTTCATTTAAAAGACATGTTACAAATAAAGTATTATTTTCAATTTTTTTAAAAGTATCAAATTCTAGTTTATAACTCTCTAATTCTAATCCAATTTTACTTGCCAATATTTCTAAATCATAAATAGATATTTTATCTCCATCATAATTTAATATATTGTACAGATCTAATTTAGATAGTTTTTCTTCTTGATAGAAAAAATTTTGAAGTGCAGTTAGTACACATATACCACATTCATTTTCATTATCTTGATTAATTACATGTAATTTCATAGTTTAAAATATTTAAATATCCTCCATATATATAAACGAAATAAAAATGTAAAAAATCTAATTTATTTTTAATTTTTACAAAAATTTTTAAAATACTAAACTAGAACGTGGTTATTAGAGTATAAATTATTATGATTTCAATCATTTATAAATTAATTAAAAAATGAATATAGTTCTATAAATTTTATTGATCTAAAAATCTTATTTATGTAATATCAAAATAAAAGTTTTTTAAAAAGATATCTGATTTAAAATTTTAATTAATTAAAAATATCCATAATCATATATTGATTATGGATACAATT
The DNA here is from genome assembly GCA_947648205.1 of uncultured Mycoplasma sp. GTDB lineage: Bacteria > Bacillota_I > Bacilli_A > Mycoplasmatales > Mycoplasmoidaceae > Malacoplasma > Malacoplasma muris. The sequence goes on along the minus strand of CANSNC010000002.1, from coordinate 105,895 downwards.
TAATTTTATTCAATCTTTAATTTGAATTTAATTAAAAATTTTTAAAATCTTAAAAATTTAAAAGCATCTAAGATAAATAAGCATTTTGACCAAAAGTCATAATGTAATTTAAATAGAATGGTTTGTCTTCTTTAGTAACAATTTTTACTTTCAAAATTGAATTATTGTTAGAATGATAATTAAATAAACTTGCATTATAAATAGTGTTATTTGAATTAGGAGTAACAGTTTCTACAAGTTGATCATTTATATATAAATCAAAATTTGATAAATTATTACCTGACTGACCTACCAAAGAAAAACCTTCAGCATTATTTAAAGTGAATTCAATAACACTATTTTTTTGTGTTGTTTTCAAATAAATGTTATTAATTGCAGATAAATTTGATGCATCATTCTTATGATATTTTCATTTTTCATCTGCAATGATGTGAGAATTATTTATTCCAAAAGTTGGACCTAAATACAAATATTCTTGTACAGAAGGTCTTATTCAACTTAATTTCATTCCATTCATAGTATTAAACATTTGAACTTTTATTTTTTTAAAATTACCTGATTTAGTTAAATTAATAGCTGTTGTTTGATTATCTCTGTTAACTGAATCATAAATACCATCATATAAAATTTGTTCATTCGAATTATTATCAGAATAACCTATTATTTTTATTTTTGATGGTTTATTTACTTTTGAATTGCTAGAATAGTTACCAAAAATCAGTGATTTTACATTAGTACTTTTAGTAAAATTAATATCAAAATCTAAAATTGGATTTTTAAATTTATCATTATAGTCATAATTGTCAATGAAAAATTCTACTTCTGAATCATAATCATTTAATGCATCAATTCTATTAGTTGTAGTTGATGTTAAATTGTAATCAATTTCTGGTGACAAAAATGATGAAGTATTAAAGTCATAATCACTAAAATTAAATAAAGAAGATAATGATTTATTAAACATTGTGTTATCAACTTCACGTGGTTTATATAAATATTTTGGATCAGCAATAATTTCTGGAAAAGTTTGATTAATTTGATTTGTTAAATTAGAAATTAGAGAATTATTAAATAAATCAATTTTTTGATCATCTAAATAAATTTCTTGTCCAAAATATATCTCATCATTAGTTAAAATTTTTTTAACTAGTAAATTTTCAATTTCTAATACTTCTCCTTTTTTCATACTTTTATTATAAATTCTTAAAAAACCAAAACTATCATTACTAGTAATGTTTGCTTTAACATTATTAGCATAGAATGCATAATTGTCTGAATATTTACTCTTGAATGTATAATTTCCATCTTTTGGAGCTACAAATTTATATTTAATTCTTGCTCCTATTTTTTTAGATTTAAATTCTGAGTTTATTACCCCTTTATAACCTATATTGTCAAAATTACTTATTGGCATTTTTACAAATGGAGATTGATTACTTTTTAATTCTGTTAATAATACATCATTAGTTTGACTTGAACTAGAAAAATCAAAAAGCTCTAAAGTAGGTCTATTAATTACTTGTCTAACTTTAATTTTAAATCTATATTCTGGAACATAATTATCAGGTTTATTAGTTCAATTACCAGGAATAATTGAAACATCAAATTCATCAATTTCACTAACCTTTTGATTATTTGGTATATAAATAACTTTTTTGGGATTATTAGGATCAACTTCTAAGCTACCTCCTAATTTTGTTGAACTTTCTGGAGTCTTTAGAGTTCAATTAAAATTTGTATTAGTTGATGTTATCATTTTATCAAAATCAAAAGTATATTGTTCTAGTCCTGGAATTTCAAAAGCTGGAAGTGTATCACCAGTGTAATCATAACTATTTGTTTTTTGATTGTATAGATATGATCCTGATGCATATTGATTTGCTATAAAATCTACTGCTTTGTATTTTTTAAGTTTATCAATAATTGCTTTTTCTTCAGTAGTTGCAGAATCATAATTTACTGGTCAATTATCATGTCATCATTTTCTATAAATTTCAAAAGCAGGTCAAAGATTTAATTGAAGTGTTTCACTAATTCTTTCAATTTCTTTTAATGCTGTTCAACCATACTCAGTATTTTTATGATTTATAATATCATCTCTAACATATTCAACAAAGTTTTTTGAACCCATTAAAAATAATAATAAGGAATAAATTGGATATTCATTAACACTATTTTCAGCTTTTGTTAAAAGATTCTTAATTATTGAATATGGTGTATCTAAATATGGTCAACTAATATTTGTGTTTGCATTGACATTTTCGCCAGTTCAATTTACTTCATTTCTGAATCTAGTAACATCAGATAACACTGATAAATTAAATGCTGTTACAACATTTGTAGCACCATGTGATCTCTTGCTAAAAAATGCCTGATTTTGCTCAAAATTATGGTTTATTTCATGAAAAAATCCTCAAGAAGTATTTGCATTAAAACTATCATATCAGTCTTTTGAAATGAATGCTCTAGAACCTCATTCAGTTTTACAATATAATTTATTATCTCCCCCATAGGCTAAATTACTATTTCACATATCATCACCAAATAACATGTGTATTCTTTTACCGTGTTGAATGTCAATGGTGTCATTACCTGCAAAATAATTACTTAGATACAAGTATTGATTTCATCTTTTAAAAGAATCTTTAGGATAAATAACATTATCAAGTGATAAATGACCAATTTCATTTAAATCAGTAAAAGGAATTGTGAATGCAAAATAATTGCTTATTCCTTGAAAAATTGGTGCTAATTTTTGAGATTTAAGTAATTCTATTTGATCATCTCATTCTTTTTGAGTAGTAATACCATCTTGATAAAAAAGACATGGAACTGCATTTCTAACTGTAAATACTATATTTTGATTTCTAAATGGACTAGTTAAATTAGAATTATCAGTTGATTTTTTTAAATTAAAAGATATACCCCCACCAAATGGAGAGCCAATCTTTAATGTTTTATTACTTTCATTTAAACCAAAGTATGTTCTTACAAATGGATAACGGTTAGACATTTTTCCAGTATTGTTTGATGGATAATTATCTCAAAGGTTATCATTAATTATAAACTCAAAATTAGAAATATTATTTTTTACAAATTCTCATGATTGATTATCAAAAGAAATTTCAATTACTTCACCAGCAGGAGCATATAAACCTAAAGGAATAATTCCTGGCATTCCGTAATTAGATATAGTATATTTTTTTGTTATTGAATCAATATTACTAATATCATTTTTATACATGTCATCAGTAGCTCTATGTTTTTTTAAAGTTCCATTTTCTATTTCTTGTTTAATTCATTTTTCATCATTATATTTTATTTTCTTACCTGAAATTTCAACATAACTACCATCATTATTTGTTACTCTTTCATTAAAGACAAGATCAAAACCATCTATTTTATTTGAACCCTTTCCAAAAAAATTATTACCTTCAGAATTTACATCTTTCAATTTGTAATTTCTTTTTTGAGAAGGGTAAACAAAACCATGTGAATTATGATATTTATTTCAAACTTCACTATTGTAATATTCAGTTTGCACATTTCTTTTTTTAGTTGCAATATCATCAATTTTTAAAATTCCAATTGAAGTTAATAAATCATTTGATGCAAATGATTTATCAATTAATGAATCACTAGGGTTAATAGGAACACCAGGTTCTGGTTGTTCAGGTTCTGGTTGTATTGGATTTGGATTAGGGTTTGGATTAGGTTCAGGATTAGGAGTTGGTGTAGGATTTATTGGCTTAGTTGGTTTTGAAGGATCAGTAGGTTTTGGTGGTTCAGTTGGGTTTGAAGGCTCAGTTGGTTTTGTATCAGGGGTAGAAGGTGTTGTAACATCATTGTTAGTTGAATTATTGTTTGAAAGAGCAGAACAAGAAGTAGTAATTATTGAACTAGTAATTACAATAGACAAAGCAGCTATAAAAGAAGGAAATTTCCTTTTTAAAATTTTATTTTTCATAATTTTACTCCTAAAAATAATTTATAATAAGATACTTTTATATTTATAATTACATTATATTATAATTTTTTAACAAATTAAAATTGGGAAATTCATAGAATAATATATTTTGGTGTATTCAAAAAAACAAACTAAATGAATTAACATTTATAATTCTTAATTTAAAAATTTCTATATAAAAATATGAAATACAAATACAATTAATATGTATTGCATTTCATATTTAAAACAAACATCAATGACTAATAAATTATTTTATTTTTACATTCCTAATTACTATCCAGAAAGGATTAAAATTAATAAAATATTTTAATTTGACTCAATAAAAGATATAACAATATTATAATATTTATTTAATTCTTCAATAAAAGGTAAATGACCTGAATTTTCAAAAAGTTCAATTTTAAAATTTTGTTTTTTCTCAAACAATTTAGTTGCTGTTTTATAGTCAATAATACCATCATGTTGTCCTAAAATTAATAATGTTGGAACACTAATTAATTTTTCTAATTTTTTTAATGTAATCATATTAGATAATGATGACATATTTGCTAATAACTTAACAAATTTATTTCTGTGTTCTAATTGATATTTTGTTTCTTCAAGAATATCTGGATGGTTTTCATTATCAAAAAATTCTAAATGGTTCTTATATAAAACTTTTTGCATTTCAAATGTCTCTTTATTATTTTTAGGATTAAACTTAACTACATTAAGCAATTTTAAACTATAACTAGAATTCATAGGTGTAACCATCACTAATTTTTTAATTAATTCTGGAATCATAGTACTAACCATACCAACAATCCCTCCACCCATTGAATGACCAATTAAATAAAAATCTTTAAAATCCATTAATTTAATTCACTCTACAACAGAAAGTGCAAGATTATATGGAGACAACACAGATAAATCTTTAGCTTCTGTTATTCCATGCCCAGGTAATTCAAGAGCATAATAATCATAATCTTTTAGTAAGTTTGCAAATCCATTATGATATTTTGACATAGTAGCAAAACCATGTATAAATACTATTGTACCTTTTGATTTATTTTTAGATTTTTGATAATGATATTTATAATCTTTTATTTCAAGTAATTCCATAAAATTAATACTCCTAATAAACTATTTCTATAATACAACATTATTATGCATTAAATTATTTATTAAGATCATTTGAATATAATAATGTTTTAAATTTACTTATAAAATAAATTGTAAATAATTTATAATTACAAACTATTAATCATATTCTATATATGAAATTCATTAATAAATTTGATGCAAGTAAAAATAATATAATTTAAATTTCTAACTATATTTTCTTTGAAATAAAACTTTGTTTATTACTATATTTGTAAAGAAATAAAATTGTACAAATAAAAATAATAATAGAAGAAAGTAAAATATTTGTAAATCCTGTAAATACCATAACAAATATAGATGATGTTGATGTAGCAATAGAACTCATAGTAAATAAAACAGGATAAAAAGTAATAGCACCTTGCATAATAGATAAGATAGTATTCATCAACTTTTTATTTGCTGATTGAAAAATTGCAAGTCCTGATATTGATAAAGAAATAAATGGAAATTGTAAAAACATTGAAGCCAATAAAATTAATAAGTTGTGTTTGTCATAACTATCTTTAACATTTAAAGCAACTAAAATGCTATTTACATTAGGAACTAAAGCAAATACAAAGGCGATTACAATTATTGAATATATTAATGAATAAATAGTTCCAATTCAAAAGGTTTTCTTAACTCTATCATATCTCTTAATTGAATAGTTATAACTAATAATTGGTCTTAATCCATCTATGATACCAAAAATTGCAAAGAAAAATAAATTATAAATGGGACTTGCAGCAAGACGAGCAAATGAAAGTAGAGCATTATTATCAATATTACCAACTGTGTTCATAAATATTGGAACATAAACTATGTTTGCAATTGCCAGACTTAATTCACGCAAAAATGTACTAGATCCTAACATTATAGAATTAAACACAATTTTAAAATCAATTTTATAATCTTTTAAATAACTAAATAAAATAGTTGTTTTATTTTTAATATTTAAATTATATAAATATCCAATTAAAATAATAAAATTAATAAACTGACCTAAAAAAGTAGCTAATCCACCACCCATAATTCCAATTTTTGCAACAATAATAAAAATAACATCCAATATAATATTTAAAAAATTACAAATAATACCTATAATTGTAGGTATTAAACTATTATTTTCTCCTCTTAAATAAAATACTATTAAGTTTGTAAAACACGAAAAAATAATACTTCCATTTACAAAATAAACATATCTACTTGCCTGATAAACAATGCCATCATAATATGTATCAAAATAGTTTCTTAATTCATCAACTGTTATCGATGTAGATATTCCTTGTAATACATCATCTTTAATAGTTTGTGAACTTGGCATCATTGCAGATAAAATATAATTTTGAATAACTATCATAATAACAGTTGATATTATACTGAAAATAAAAGAACTATAAATTGTTGATATAATTACTTTTCTTCTTAAATCAAATTCTTGTGTTGCTGAATATTTGCTAAATAAAACTGCACCACCTGCGCTTATTAGATAACCAAAAGATAGTACAATCAAACTAAATACTCCAACTTGATTAGATGCATAAACAATAAAATCTTTATTATTAATAGAAACTATCTCTTGCTTAGTTTCATTGACGAAATTAACAATTTTTTCATATAAATATAATTTTCCAACTGAATCAAAATAATCTCTTAAATAATTATTACCATCTTTTGGAACTAGATTAATAATTAACATTTGATCAATGAAAATATAAATTCCAAGTAACAATGTTAATAAAAGAGATGGCAAAATTATTCTTATACTTAATTTTCATAAATTAGAGTTTAAATAAGCTGTTTTTATGTTTTCATCAGTATTAACATTAAAATTTAAATTATTATGTGACTTATAAAAATTATTTACTATTTTCTTTTTCATACAAATGAATTATATTATTAAAATAATTTTTATATAAATTCTTTTTTTATAAAATATCATTTTCTATAATAATTTTTTCAATATAATTTATATCTATAATATGTGATAATTCAATTTTAATAAAATTTCCTAGTAATGGATTATAAATACAAATATATTTCATATCTTTAAGTCCATTAATTTTTAAAGCAAAATAATAAAATAATAATTGATAAAATCATTGTGTTTGAAAAATGTATTGAGAGGTTTTTAACTCTAAAACAAAATTATTATGATAAAAATCAACTTCAAATTGATTTATAAATTTAGTGTGAAATTTATGATTAAAAACTGTTTTCTTATCTATATTATTAAAATAATACTTTTTATTATTGCAAATAGTATTACATCCAAAAATATTTTTATAAAAATAATTTATCATGCTTCGATTATCAAGTGAAATATTTCCATTAGAAATAATTTCTAAAATGATTGTATTAACTCTAGAAAATCCTTCTATATCATTATGTTTTAATTTTATTAATGCAACTTCTTTTAAGTTAAGAATGTGATTAAGAATACATTCATCATCTTTATTATTGGAAAAAACAAATTTTGGAGTATCTGGAAAACAAGGTAGATTAACTTTTAATCATTCAACTTTTTTGTTTATTATATTAATTAAATTTTGATTATTAATAATTTTTTTAATATTATTTTTAAAAGCAATTTCTCCACCCTTTCTTTGCATAGCAAATTCATAAGCTACAGATGACTTCAATTCTTCTATTAAATTAAGTTCATTAATTTCTAATTTTTTAAAAAATAAAATGAAAATGCCTTCCATTATTATTCCTAAATATGATCTATCAATTCCTTCAACATGTTTTGTAATGTTTAAACCATCATATATTACATTTTTACTAAAGAAAGAAACATAATTTTTGGATTTGGTCTTCTTTTGAAAACTGTGTTTTATTTCTTCTTTTATTACTCTTGCAATATTATTAGTTATACTATTAACTGATTTTTCTTTAATAAAATTTGTTAAAAAAGTACCATATGAATAAAAAATTTGTAATATATTATACTTATTATTAAATTGCATTAAAAAACCTCTTTTATAAGACTATTGCATTGTTTTCATTTATGTTATATTTATTTTAATATATTTTACAAACAATAAAAAAGACACTCATATGAGTGTCATATTTTTTTCACTTTATTACAAAAAGTAGTAATTAAAATTATTTTTAAATAATTTCATCTTCTGATTCATTTTCATTCTCTTGGTTATTTTCTTGCTCTTTTTCTTTAGAAGCATTTTTTCTTGCATATTCATAATCTTTGATTCTTTTAATAAAACCAAATGAGATAATTTCATCAAGAGAATTTCTTGCATTAATATTAGCATCAGAAATTTGTTTAATTAAATCATCTTCTTCAAAACCTTCATCATTACCTTTTCAATTAAAAATATATTGTCAGTTTGAACTAAACATTTTTTCAATAGAATTTTTATTATTCTTTTTACTTATTTTTAATGAATGGAATGAATGAGTTCTATCTTGAATAGCTTTCATTTTTTTAGCAATTGAAGGGTCAATATTTTTAAAAATGAAATCACTAAAAATAACTATATTAGCTTTGGCATATTGTCTATTACCCATAAAAGAACTTAAAACATCTAATAATTGTCCAAAATCACTACCACCATAATATGATTTTTTTAATCAATCACGAGCTGCTTTAACTTTGTTTTTAGATTCAGATAAATCAAGAGGTTTTGATTGAGTTGAGAAAGGAATTAACACTACATTAATACCATATTCAGAAAGAATATTTACAGTGGCTAAAACTAAAGCTTTTGAAACAACTTCTGTAATACCACGCATTGATCCACTTGTATCAATACAAAGAAATAATGGACCTTTATCATCTAAATCTTTTTTAGTAATAGTAATATCTTCTATAATCTCTCTTTCAATTCCTCATAATTGATAACTTAATAATTTTTTTTCAATAAAGTTTTTATAAAAAATAAATTCAAGTTCTGGATCGTCTAGCTGAGCAATTTCAGTTGGCAATAATGCATTCAAGTTATCACTTTGGTGCAATGCAAACACTTCTTGAGGAACATTTTCAGCAAACATTTCTTTTTCAATTTTAGAAATATAAATACTTTCTTCAACAAATCTACCTCAAGATTTCACAGCATTTTTTATTGATTCAAGATCTTTTATAATTTCATAATAGTTTCATACAGCTTTATTTACAAGAGATTCACGTTCATCAATATGAGTTAAATCTCATTCAAATTTCATGTTGTATGAACTTTTTTCAGGTATTTCTTCTAAAACCTCAATTGGAGAAGCAACAGCAATTCTTTCACCACTTGGCATAGTGAACAAAACTTCATCATCAGCATAATCTTCTTCAGTTAATCTTTTAGATTCAAAATACTTGATAATAGGAAAAAGTTCTAATGCATTTTCTTTTCTTGCTTTAACAGAAGCAATTAAATTTTTCTTAAATTTTTCAAACTCAGCTTTTGTAGGGTTAACTTCTTTGCCATTAACAAATTGATACAATTTATTTACAGTTGTGTCACTACCACTAAGTAGATTAACAATCAAATCTTTAATATTTAATTCCATTTATATTACACTTATAAAATTAATATTATTTGCTAGCATCAATTGTAGGAAGAATTTTTTGTTTGTCTTTTGTAGTAAATCCATAGTTAATAAGTTTCACATAAACAAACATATCTTTAATTTTATCTATGATGTCTTCAAGAGTAACTATTGAGTTTGAAATTGCATCTTTTAAGAAACCAAGATTTTTGTTTTCAACAAATAAGTTAGATGCAGTCATATTTTCAAAATTTCTGTTTTTTAAACTCTTTAATGACTCAACATCAGAATTTATTTTATTAATTAAAGCAGTTGCTGTGTTTTTAACATCTTTAATGAATTCAACAGTTGGTCTAACAAGTCTATAATGATCAACTTCTTTTTCTTCAAAGTTTGTATAAATTTTAATTTTTTCACCATTTTCATCATTATCTTTATAAATAAAGAAATTAGTACCATCATATTTAACTAATGCTTTATTTACAGATGATGAAGAAGTTTTAAATTCTTCAGCTGTACAATAACTTAACATTCAATCCATAACTTCAAAGTTTTCATTTTTTGGAATGTTATCAATATCTTCTTTCTTAAAGAAATATTTATTTTTATCTGCATCCATAAAATAGTAATAAACATCTTCTTTATTTCTGTAAGCTTTAATAATTACATCAGTTTTTGCTTCATGAATTGCAATATTATCAATTATAGTATCTCTAATTTTGTTAAATGAATCTACAGCATATGAATATCTACCTTCAATACCATATTCAATAGAAGCTGCACAATCATTAATCATTTGTTTAATAGCAGGAATTTGAGTAGGATTGTTTCACAATACATTTTCTAAAATAAAACAATCTGTGATATCAACATACATTCTACCATTAATAAATGCAGATGTTCTTAATAAACCACCAATTTTCTTTCATTTACGGTCAGATACATAAATCAAATCAAAATCATTTGCTTCAGGATTTCTTTCTAATTCAGTCTTATTAAAAGCAACAATTTTTTCTCTTAATAAAGAAGTGAAAGCTTGAACATTTTTAGGAATTTCTACATATTCAGCATTTTTTGCAACTTTCTTTAAAATTGACAAATCAAATCTTTCATCTTCTGTAATATTTTGTTTTTCCAATAAGTTGGCAGTATTTGTGAATAATTGTAAGAATTTTTCTTCATTTTGAATTGGTTTCATATCAACTCTAATAATGAAACGGTCTCACAAGGCTTCCAATCCTTTATTACGTTCTGGTAACTCATTTGATGCTGCAATAATTAAAGCAAGATCACACTTTACTGGTTTTCCATCATTAACAAACAACTTTTCATTAATAATCATCAACAATGCATTTTGAATAGATGAACTTGCTTTTCAAATTTCATCTAAAAACCCAATGTTAACATCTGGTAAATAACCTTCAGTTTTTCTTAAATATTTTCCTTTTTTAAGTTCTGTAATATCAATAGGACCAAAAATTTCATCTGGTGTTGAATATCTGTTCATTAAAACTTCAAAAGATTTTGCATTTTTAAAAATACTTTCAACTTTTCTTGAAACCAATGATTTAGCAATCCCTGGAGGACCTAACATGAAAATTGACTCCCCAGCCATTGCACAAAGAAATGATAATTTTAAAATTTCTTCTCTTTCAACTAAGTCAACAGCAATTTTATTTACAACATTTGTAGCAGCAGTTCTAGTATATTCTGCTTCCCTTTTAATTTTTTCATATAATTCACTATTTACATTCATATTTTTTCTTTCCATAATAAATCTCCACTATTTGACTTTATTTCAATTGTAATAATATTCTCTCAATTTGTTCATCAACATATTTTTTTGTCACAGCATCATTATCTTTTCTTGGTGGTGCTAAATTTGTGATGTTTTTAAAATTCGCATCTATAAAAATTGAATTTTCTTTATTAGTACTAAATGTATGATATTTTTCAAAAACTTGAATTTCTTGCATCATTGGTTCAAGTTCATTAAAATTCTCAAGCATAAAGATGTTTACAAGATCTGTAAGTTTTAACATTGTAGATCTAGTAGTATCAATAGTTTCTTCAGAAACATCAACACCATTATCTCTCATGTCCTTCAACTTCGCATATAATTTTTTTACTTTATCAAGTTCATCTTTATATGCCCTTTCAAGACTTGCAGGCGATATCATATCAGAGTCAGAATTTCTTAATTTATCTTTGATATTTGCTTGTAAATCATCTCAAGAAATAGCAAAAATATTAGGATTAATAATTACTTGATTTTGAGCTTTTTGTTGTTCATCTCTAACAAATTCTTTATAATCATAGACATTCTTTGCAATAATCTTATAAAGGTAACCATATTTTTTGTGGTTTCCTTTTCTTAAAGCCATGATTATTGATTTTCTATATAAATCAATTTCAGCTTTAGTTGGGGAATCTAAAGTTTTATTCATAAACTTATAAATTACTTCAACTATTTCATCAGACTTATCAATAATTCTAGTGTATAAAAGGAGGTTTTTTCTAAACTCTTCAGCATCATATTCGTAATCTAAAGTTTCTCTTTGCTTGTCTTCTTCTTTAAGATTTTCTTTTTTTTCATTTATTTTTTGTTCTGCCATACAAAACCTTTCACAAAAAATTTAATACAACTATATTAATTATATTATAAAAATTTATTAAAATAAATAACCAATTTAACATGTTTATAGATACTATTAAAAAATAAATAACAAATTTATACAATATTTATAAGAAATCCAAATGTTTTGGTGAAAATAATATTAATTAGATAATAAAAAAATCTATAGTCTATAACTATAGATTTAAAATTAGTTTATACAGAAATTGAACTTGACATCAATATATCATTATCTTCAATGTATGTTAATTTTAGTTTTACAAATTTTGCATCAGGGTGTTTTTCTAGATTCAAAATTTTGCTTGCACTGTTTTCAACTATGTTAAATTTTTTATTATCTAATGACTTATATCAAATGTAACTTAATGAATCATCTTTTAAATTTCTATTTCCAATCTCTGCAACAATATGTGTTCCAGCATTTTCTAAAGAAAGATATGGTTTAAAAGCTTCTGTAACATCAAAAAATGTTTTCTCAGTAATTTTATCTCCACATACAGCAAATACTCAATATGTTTTAGATTTTGCATCTCTAGGCAAAGTAATAGAATCACCTGTTTTATCTTTTAATATTACTGATTCACTTCCTCATACATAATGAATATTTTTATCAGTTGTCATATTTAATTTTGCTCTTACACTTATTGCATCCACAAAAGAATTGTAAAATTCTACTTCTGTTTTTTCATTAATTACTTCATTTTGAATGTGAAATGATGGTAACTCAAAATTGTTAAAGACATTTGATGAATTTAAAACTAATTTATAATAAAGATTGTCTTTTTCATTAATTAATAATTCATATGAAGAATTATCAAGTTCTGAATAGTTTAGATTATCAGATGATACATATCATTTATAATCAACATCATATTTATTAATAAATTCTGGTAAATCAACAAAAAGAACATTATTTTTCTTTTTAATTTTTAAATCATTTATTCCATCAAAAGAAACAACATTAGAATATGAAATATCAAAATCATTTCCATTCTTTAATCTATAAACAAATCTATATTCAACAGTATTATTCAAATCATATTTTTCTAAAAGATCTTTTTGACTTGTATTTAGTTGCTTTCAATCTCCATAATTTTCTCTAAATTCTCAATAACAAATTTCATAATCATTTTCTTTTTGACTACTATTTGAAATAAAAGATGCTTTTAAACTTATTGTATGAAAATCAACAAATTCATAATTTAGTTTATATTGACTTAACATTCCAGGTTTTATATTTACAATATTACTTGTTATTTTACCAACTTCAAAATTTGCAAATTGATATTCTCCACTTTTATATAAACCAATTGGAGCTAAAATATTTTCTATTGCTGTAACCTTAATATACTTTCCACAAAATTCTTTATTAAAAACTTTTTCACTATCAAAAAGTGATGTTTCTATTTGATTGAATATTGTTCCAGGAATATTATATTTTCTTTCTCAAATTAATTTTAAAGAATCATAATATTTGTAATTTGAGTCACTAAAATCAACATCAATAATTTCTATTGCATTAGTAATATATTTTAAATTAGGAGTTAATACAATTTTATTATTTTTAAAAATTGGTCTTACAACAAAATCATTTGCAACAATTGTAACTTTATCAGTATTTGGTAATTGAATATCATATGAAAATGAAACAATTTTTTCAACATCAGTTCTTTCTACTGTGTACACATATGAACCAGTTTCAGATTCTCATTTTGGTTTATTTACATATGTTTTATTATTATAAATTTCATAAAAATTTCTGTTAGAAACAACAAGACCATTTGTTCCAGCAATTGCTAATCTAAATTTATAGTGAGTGTCAGTAATTTCTTTTGTAATTAGTGCAGCAGACAAATTATAAATATTATCTCCAGACTTTAAAATATTTTGAGAGATAGTATTTAACTGAATATTATTTAAATCTTTATTATTTTTAAGATGATCTATAACTACACCTAATCCAACACCAGAAACTGCTATTGTAGCACCAGTTATAGATAATATCTTTTTAACTTTATTACCTATCATAATTTTGGTTCCTACTCTTAATAATAATCTCAACATATTGTGATTGAGTTTGAATTTACATTATAAATTTTATTACAGCTTAACATATACACATTTATATGGACGAATAACTTTATAATAAATAAACTTATATATATAAGTTATTCCCATAATTTACATTAAAAAAGAGATTTTTCAATCTCTTAAAAATATTGTTTAAATTTTTACTTGTTTGTTTTTTGACTGCAATATTCTGCTTCTGTCATATTTAATTTTTTAGCTTTAATTTTGATAACCAATTTAAAAATTAAAACAATAGTTGCAATTGAACATGAAAAGAAGTTTGCAATAGAAACAGCTAATTGAAAGGCTGCACCATTTATTCCTTTTTCTTGTAACATTCCAGCAAAACTATAAAAACCTGAAACCATAAAACATAATGAACTTACTGCTAAAAGTCCAAATAATCAAGCATTAACATGTGTGGTATCTTTTGTTTTAATTAGATTTATAAGTTGTGGCATACTGAAAATTGCAATACCAACAGCTCCTAAATATCCAATAATTTGCATAAAGATATCTAAAGCACTCATTTTTTTGAAAACCTCCATATTTCTTTTCAATATATTACTATATTTTTATTTTATTTTTTATAGAAAATTTTAAAGATTCTCAATCAATGTAATCAATCGATGAATTTAATGGTATTCCTGTAGCTAATCTATAAAATTCAATATTTAAATTTTGTTCCACTAAATATTTTCTAATATAACTTGCTGTAAGTTCACCATTTGGAGTTAAATTAGTTGCTAATAATATTTCATTTATATTGAATTTATTAATTGTATTCATTAGTTTTTCAAAATTAATATTATTTAAAGATTCTTTATTTTTGTAATCCAACTCATTTTCTAAAACATAATAAATTCCATAAAATGACTCAGATGATTCAATTTTATATAAATCATCAACTGTTGTTACAATGCACATCTGTCTATTTCTACGATCTATATTTCTACAAATATCACAAGAATATGAATTAGAAACTAAGTTATTACAAAACATGCATTGTTTAATATTTGTTTTTGCATCTATAATTCTTGAGATGAAATCATTATAGTATTTTTCATCAGATTTCAATAAATAGTAAGCTATCTTATTAGCAGACTTTGAAGAAATACTTGGTAATGATTTTAATGCATCAACAAGATATTCAAATTCTTTTGGTTTCATATTAAATTAAAATGGCATTTTTGGCATTGCAATTTGTGTAACTTTATTTTTTTCAGCACTTGTTTTACTAACAGCTTCATTTACTGCTTCAGCAACCATCTCTTCCAAAATATTTTTATCTTCAGGATCAACTAACTGATTATCTATAGAAATACTAATTATTTCTAAATTACCCTTAATTTTTATTGAAATATAATTTTTATAATTATATTCAAATTCTTTAGAATCAAATTCAGCAATTTTTTTATCAAGACTTGCTTGCATTTTTTTAGCTTCAGCTAAAATTTTTTGCATATTCATAAATTATTTTTCCTCCTCAATTAAATCACCTAGCATGTTAACAGCTAAATCTTTTATTGTTTCTTTCTTATTTATTTTATCTAATAAATCATCAATATTAACATCATCTAATTTATTATTTTCTTTTAAATGTTCTTTGTATTTATTTGCAAAATCTTGAGCTTCGTTTTTTGTAAGTGCTAAAAACAAATATACACCTTTAAATTTTTCTTTTAAATACCTTAAAAAATTTACATTGTTTGAATTTGAATTTAAATTTTTACAAGCAATTTGCTCATCAAATAAAATAATTACTCCATTATTTGATGCAAGCAAGATTTTACTAGCATTTACAAAATAACCTTCTTCTAATGTTTTAGCCATCTTATCTTTGATTGTTAAAAATATTGTATTAATTTTTTCTTTAACATCATTATTTTTGTTATCTGCTATTTTACAAAAAATATTAAACTTTTGATCATTTCCATATTCAATAATATTTACAACATTATTTTTTACAACATCTTTTTCTAATTGATTTTGCTTACTAACTTTTGTGATAGATGTATTTTTAGTAATAGTTTTTAAATTATTTTTAAAATCATCAATTATTTTTTGTCTTTCATCAAATTTATCTTCTTTAACCAACTCAGTTTGTTCATCTTTTATTTTGTTTTCTTCAACATTTGTTACCTGTTCAATTTCCTCTTTAACATTTAAATCACTAGGTTGTTGTTCCAAATCATCAAACTGCATATTAAATAAATTAACTTCTTGAAATTCCTCTGCTTTCTTTTTTTTAGAAGAATTTTTTTCTAAAGTTTTATTAATAACATCATTTACATTTGAAGGTTCAAAAAAGGGAGTTGTAGAAATTGATTTTTTAATTATATTAGATACATCTAAAACAGTAGGTGTTGAAATATGATCAACATTTTTTTCAATACATTTTTCTTTCTCTACAATAGATTCAGAAATATTGCTTAATTTTTCAAGAGAATTATTTTCTGTTTTATTATTTGATAATTTTATGTAATTAATATTGTTAATTTCATTAGAATTTCCATAAATTTTTTTAGTAACCACATTATCAAATAAAACCTGTGAAAACTCACCTTCACTAACTTTTTTAATTGGTTGGCTATCTAAACTAACCTTAATTTCAGGAGCAATATTATTTGAACTAATTTTTAAAGATTCATCATTAATTTGTGTTTGCTTATTGTAATCTATTGATGAGGTATTTATTGATAAATCAAAATCAAATACTTTTGTTGCAGTTAAACATGTTAATTCAAAATAAAATTTTGGATTAGAATTAGTTTTTATTTTAAACAGACCATCTTGCCACACTTCTATTAACTTAACAAGTTGCTTTGAATCAATAACAATTAAACCTAAATTTAATTTTGATAAAACTTTTAATAAAGTATCATTAGTTGTTTTTTCATAAATTAACTTATCAAATAATATTTCTATAATTTCAATTGCTAATTGATAAAAATCAATTCCCTTAAATTCAAACTCTTTAATACTTTCAATTATTTTTTCAAATTTACATCCAATAATATTATTGATAAACTCAATCTTCTTATCTAAATCCAATAATCCAAAAACTTGATTAATAGCTTCAATTGTAATGTCAGAATTTGTATATGTATCAATTTGACCCAAAAGAGTTAAACAATCACGAGCAGATCCATCTGCTATATAAGAAATTTTTTTTATTGCATCATTTTTTATTTTAATGTTTTCAATTTCGCAAATTCTTTTTATCATATTTTCAAGTTCAAATAATGACAGATTATATAAAGAAAACTTTTGACATCTAGAAATAATAGTTAATGGTATTTTATGTGGTTCAGTAGTTGCAAATACAAATAGCAAATGTTTTGGAGGGTCTTCTATAGTTTTTAACAGTGCATTTCATGCTCCATTAGTAAGCATATGTGCTTCATCAATTATATAAACTTTATACTTTAATGAAATAGGCAGATAATTAATATTATCAATGAGATTTCTAACATCAGCTACACCATTATTACTAGCTGCATCTATTTCAACAACATCCAAAGAAATAGCATTGTTAATAGATAAACAATTATTGCATTTATTGCAACAATCACCATCTATAGAATTTAAACAATTAAGAGCTTTTGCAAAAATTTTAGCAATAGATGTTTTTCCAACACCACGTGATCCAGATAAAATGTATGCATGAGACAATTTATTATTAATAATAGAATTTTTTAAAGTTCTCACTACAAATTCTTGACCTTGTATTTCACTAAATGACTGTGGGCGATATTTTCTATACAAATTAATATTATTTACTGACATATTTTTCCTAGTGATAACTATAATTATAAAATAAGTAGATTACATTTATTAACTAAATTATTCTATTAAAATAACTAATTTATTTCTTTATTTTATTATAAATATTTCTGATTTTTCTTACATAATGATTTAATCCTGTTCTTGTAACAACTAAATTAAATTCATTTTTGTAATAATAAACTAAATTATTTAAAGTAGCTTGTTGATATTTAAGTCTTAAAGTACAAAAAATTTTTTCTTTTTCACTTAATGAATTATATATTTCCTTATGTGCAATTAATTCATTGATTCATTTAACTTGATCAACAGATGCATCAACAGTTTTTTTAAGATTTGAAATATCTAGATTATTAAGTCTTTGCATTTGATTTGTATAATCTCTATAAATTCTTTTATCCTCATAAATATACATTGATTCTGATGCATTCATGTATTTTAATAAATCTGAAATGTATTCAGATTTCTTAACATACAAAACATAATTATTTTTTCTTTTCATAATTTTGGCATCAACACCTAATTCACTTATTATTTTTTTAACATAATCAATTAAGTCAAAATTATGACTTCTAATTTCAAAGTGATAATTACTACTTGAAGGATTATTAACACTACCACCACTTAAAAAAGCTCCAATTAAAAATGCTTGTTTATCTTCTATAGTTTGTAACAAAAAAGTTGGATCTTTAAAAATAAACAATTCATTTTCTATCTTATTAAAGTCACCTTCAAATTCTAATTTATATGTAGTCAAATTATTTAATTTTGAATCTTTTGAAAAATAAAGTGTTTTATTTATTCTATATAAAGAACTTAATGATTTTGTAATAAATCTGATAATACAATTATTTCTTACTTTTGTTTCATATAATAATTTATTATTAGAAATATTTATTGTAATATTGTTTTTTAGAAATGCTGATAGTATGCATTTTAATTGATTACTAGAATAATAATTTCTTGTTATTTCTTCTTTTACATTTTGAGAAAAAGTCATAAAATACCTATAAAAAAAACCAAATTTAATTTGGCTTTATATTAACTCAATCAACTTATTATCAAGCATAACTTGTTTAACTTCTTCTAGTGCTTTGTCCTCATCAGAACCTGTAATTATTACTTCAAGTTTATTATCTTTTTTTGCACCAAGAGACATTAAATTAATTACTGACTTACCATTGGCAATTTTGTCATTTTCTAATAATTTTATAGATATAGTTGATTCAAATTTACCTGATACTTTAACAATTGCAGCAGCTGGTCTTGCATGAATTCCAATTGCATCAATAATTTTAGCTTTAAAACTTTTCATATCAATTCCTCTATATAAAATACAATCTATTAATATAATTTATATCAATACACATAAAAAATATCACTTTTTATTTTATATCATTAAAAATTTAATGCATAAAATATTTTTACAATTTTTATAATTTGTGTATTGTTTTATCAATTTTCATCATACTTCTTTACCATTTTTCTATTGTTAATAATGAAAAATAAAATTAATGTTAAAGAACTTATTAATAAAATAAATAATAATAAAGCTAATGACAAAACTCAATTAATACTAATCTGAAAAACAAATTGTCCAATAATTAAGGGTAATAATCATAATGTAGAATACATTAATGATAGAAAAAATATGTGCAATATTAACAACCAAAGACATTCAATAATACTAATTCCTCACCTAGTTATTAAAAATAAATTATTTTTAATATTTTTATATATTGCTATAGAAGAATATACTGAAAATATAAAATTAATACAACTCAAAAATACAACACTTAATATAACAAATATTCTATTTGAATTTCCCTCAAATAAAAAAACTAATGACAAAGAAAAAATTAAACCAAGGAAAACAAATAAAACAACATTTAAAAAATTAAAAAAGAAGTTTTTTTTAAAAAGTCAAAAAAATAATTTAAAAAAATTTCCTGAAAAATCTTTATGTTCCAAAAGTTTATTATCTCTTATTAATAATTCATCATTTGTTGTTGCCAAATCATCAAGATTAATTATTTTTATATCAATTTTTTCTCCAGTTTTTTTGTTTGGGATTTGGTTAACAAAAATTGTTAAGGTAATATCTTCTAGTTTAAAATTTTGTGAAATTAAATCCACAAAAAAGAAATAAGAATCTATTGTAGAAATATATTGCTCAATCCCATAAAAAAATAAATATTTTGGATTGGATAATTTTGCACTAGCTAACATTAATTTAATTATTAATTTATTTGATAACATTTTAATTTTTGTATTTTTAAAATAATCTAAATCAAATTCCTTAAGTAATTGATTAATTATTGAAATTCTATCTTGTTTTTTTTCAAATATACAAATACTATGAAATAACAAATAATCTATAACAGTCATATTTTTATCATCTGAATTAAAAGGACATATTATTGATATATTTTTTCTTATAAAGAAAAACTTATCACTCAAATTGAATTGATTTAAATCATAATCATCATAAATTAATCCACCAATATTAGGTTTATAAAAACCTGTAATAATACTAAATATATCTGCTAATTGCTTTTTATTGTCACTATAAATATAATTGATTTTATTTTTGTCCAAAACAAAAAAGATTCCATTAGTGGTAATGGAATCATCAATATTTTTAACAACAGATTCAAATTTAACCATAATATAAGATAATATCTTATTTTCCTTTTAATTGTTGAATAATTTTAGTAATGTTCAAACTTTGACTTAAATCTACAAGATGGTTTGTTTTTTCAGTTAATTGCTTTGCAGCATTAATTTTTTGCATCTCAACAAGATGTATATTATGATCATTGTCATCAAAAAGAAAACCTGTAATAATCTCTAAATTATTATCAGATATAATATAAGCTCCTTTCCCAATTATTTTTACTATTTTTTTATCTTTTGTAGTTATATGGATTTTACCAACACATACACTTCCAATAGTAGGAGCATAATTTTTTTGTAAAACAATAATACCATCAATTGTATTAAAGGAAACTAAAGAAATATAATCATCAAATTCTATTTTATTAGGAGTAATTATTTTTAATTTTAAAGTATTTTCCACAATTAATTACCAAAATGTTTTTCTATTACTTTATCAACTTTTGAATCTTGATGTTTTTTTAAAACATCATCAATGCTTCCAACATACAAAAAATGTTGTTCAGAAATATCATCACATTCTCCATTAATAATCATTCCAAAACCCCTAATTGTTTCCTTAGTTGAAACATATTTTCCATCTTTACCTGAGAACTTTTCAGCAACAAAAAATGGTTGTGACAAAAAATTACGAATTTTTCTAGCTCTATTAACTATTAACTTATCTTCATCATTTAATTCATCTATTCCAAGAATAGCTATAATATCTTGTAACTCTTCAAATTTTTGTAAAATAGCTTGTACTTCTCTAGCAACTTTATAATGTTCAATACCTACAATTTCTGGATCTAACATTCTTGAATTTGATTCTAATGGATTAATAGCTGGGTAAATACCTAAAGAAGCTATTTTTCTATCAAGAACTGTCTTTGCATCTAAATGTGCAAATGTTGTACTTGGAGCAGGGTCTGTTAAATCATCTGCTGGAACATAAACTGCTTGCACAGATGTGATTGATCCATTTTTAGTAGATGTAATTCTTTCTTGAAGTTGTCCCATTTCATAAGCTAAAGTAGGTTGATAACCAACAGCAGAAGGTATTCTTCCTAGCAATGCAGAAACTTCACTACCAGCTTGGGTAAATCTAAAAATATTATCTATAAATAATAAAACATCTTGTTTATTTTTTTCTCTAAAATGTTCAGCCATTGTTAAAGCAGTCAATGCAACTCTCATTCTTGCTCCAGGCGGTTCATTCATTTGACCAAACACAAGAGCTGTTTTATCAATAACTCCACCTTGAATCATTTCATGATACAAATCATTACCTTCACGAGTTCTCTCTCCAACACCTGCAAAAATAGATAGTCCACCATGTCCAGTAGCAATGTTATGTATTAGTTCTTGCACCAATACTGTTTTACCTACACCAGCACCACCAAATAGACCAATTTTACCACCTTTAATATATGGAACTAATAAATCTATAACTTTTATTCCTGTTTCAAAAATTTCAGTTTTTGTTGATTGTTCTTGAAAAGATGGTGATTTATTATGAATTGATTCAAACTCAATATTTTTAGGCATTGGTTTGTCATCAATTGGTTCACCAATTACATTAAACATTCTTCCTAAAACCCCTTTACCTACAGGAGCCTGAATAGTTTTATGAGTATTAAGAACTTCTAAACCTCTACTTAATCCTTCAGTTGCTGACATTGAAATACATCTAACAACATCATCACCAACTATTTGTGAAACCTCTAACACAATATTTTTCCCATCTTTTTTAACAATTAGTGCATCATTAATTCTTGGGATATTTCCACTAGAAAATTTAACATCAATAACAGGACCAAAAATTTGGTAAATATATCCAATGTCAGATTTAACTTTAGAAGATATTTTAACATTTGGAATAGTTTTAATATCTATACTAGTTTTTTTTGCTATGACTTTTTTTGATGTAACCATAATTATTCACCTACCTTACTTCCTGAAATGATTTCTGTAATTTCTTGTGTAATGTCACTTTGTCTAACCCTATTATAATTAAGTTTGTAATTATTAATTAGTTCATTTGCATTTTTTGTAGCACCTTCCATTGCATTCCTTCTAGATGCATTTTCAGATATTTTTGATTCTGTAATTGTACCTAACAAAATAGAAGAAATATATTTTTCAAATAAAAATTTGAATAAATTTTGAGCATTAGGTTCAGATACATAATAACCACCAGAAATTGGTTTAGATAAACCATGAAAATGATTTTTATCAAATGGAATTAAATTATATACTGTTGGTTCAAAAACAAGAGAATTAACATATTTTGTATATATTATTTTTGCATTACTAAATTTTTTATTTTTATATAAAAGAACTAATTCTAATGCTAACAAATCAAAAAGATCAAAATTCAAATTCTTATCATCTAATTCAAGATTCATAATAATTTCATTTTCAATATTTTTACTTTTTAATATACTTGACCCTTTTCTTCCAAAAATAATGATTAAATCATTTTTTTTAATATTTTCTTTTAAAAGTTTAATTACATTGATATTATAACTTCCACATAAACCCATAGATGATGTAAAAACAATTCAAACTGTAATATCATTGTTAAGTTTTACTCTAAATTCTGAATCATCAATATCCTTTATTATTTCCCCAAAAATTTTATACATTGAAGAATAATACTGATGTGTTGCAAAAAATAAATCTTTTTGTTTTTTTAATTTTGATGTAGCTATCAATTTCATTGCATTAGTTATTTTTGAAGTTGACTCAACCACTTTTATTTTCTTTTTTATTTCATTTAAAGAAGACATAAATATTATTTTAATCCAGTAAATTCATATGGATAATCATTTATAGTGGTAATAAATTTTCTAATAAAAACATCAAATTCATTAATTATTTGTTTTTGCAATGATTCTGTAATATCTTTTTTGTCTTTTAATTCTTTAATAATTGGATGCTTTTCATCAAAATATTTAATTATTTCATCTTTGAAATTTTCAATTGAATTTTCAGGAATTCATTTAATAAATTTTTCTTTTATAGAAAATAATAACAATGTCTCTATTTCTTGTGATAATAATTTATGTTGACCCTGTTTTATCATTAACATTACTTTTTTACCATGTGATAAAACATCTTTTGTTTCCTTATCAAGATCACTACCAAATTGACTAAATGCATCTAATTCCCTAAATTGAGCAAGCTCAAGTTTCAAACTACCAGAAACTTTTTTTATAGATTTAATTTGTGCAGCACTACCAACTCTAGATACAGACAGTCCAGCATCAATAGCTGGACGTTGTCCTGTATTAAATAAATTGGACATCATAAATAATTGACCATCAGTAATTGAAATTACATTTGTTGGAATATATGCTGATATATCTCCTGCTTGTGTTTCAATTATTGGTAAAGCAGTAATACTACCACCTCCAAATTTTTTATTTACTTTTCCACTACGCTCTAGTAATCTTGAATGTAAATAAAAAACATCTCCAGGATAAGCTTCACGACCAGGTGGCCTTCTTAATAATAATGATAGAGTTCTGTATGCTTCAGCATGTTTTGATAAATCGTCATATACAATTAACACATCTTGTCCTTTACTCATTCATTCTTCTGCTATTGTAATACCAGCAAAAGGAGCAATATACTTTAATGCAGGTAAATCTGAAGCATTAGAACTTATAATTGTTGTATATTTTAAAGCATCATAATCTTCTAAAGTTTTTTTAATTTGAACTATAGTAGAATTTTTTTGTCCAATTGCAACATATACACACTTAACATTTTTTCCTTTTTGGTTAATAATTGCATCAATTGCTATTGTTGTTTTCCCTGTCTGTTTATCTCCAATTATTAATTCTCTTTGACCCTTCCCTATTGGAAACATAGAGTCAATTGATAAAATTCCTGTTTCTAATGGTTGATCAACTGATTGACGACTCATGACACCAGGTGCAATTTTTTCAACAGGCATAAAATTTGTTATATTAATTTTACCCTTTCCATCAATTGGTACTCCCAATGAATTAATAACTCTTCCTAGCAGTTGATCGCCAACTGGAATACTTACTACTCTATTGGTTCTTTTAACAACACTATTTTCCTTAATGTCTTCATAATCACCCAATATTACAACACCAACTGAACTAACTTCTAAATTAAAAGCCATTCCTAAAACACCATTTTCAAATTCAACAAGCTCATTTAACATTACATCTGTTAAACCACTAACTTGGGCTATTCCATCTCCAACATTAATAACATTACCAATTTCATTATAAAGAGCTTTATCTTTATAATGCTTAATCTGGTTTTTAATTAAACTTGAAAATTTATCTAATGATATTGACATACTATTCTCCTTTTGTTGTTTTTATTTGATGTCTTAAATTATCAATTTTGCCTTTTATTGAATAATCTAAAATATTATTGTCATTGTAAATTATTTTAAAACCTGCAATTAATGATTTATCTATTTCAACTGTATAAACTATTTCTTTATTAAATTTGTTTTCATGTTTATCAATAATTTTTTTTATAATATTATCTTCTAATGGAAAAGGAGTGATAATCTTCAGAAAAGCAATGTTTTTTTCTCTATTATAGTAAGTGAAAAAATCTTGAATAATAAACAAAACATTGTGCATAAAATTATTATCAATTAATACATATAGAAAATTAATTAAATATTTATCAATGTTGTTTTCAAAGATGTTTTTAATGATTTTTTTTCTTTCTTGTTTACTTAAATTATTAGAGCTTAAAATTTCAATGATATCTTTTTGATGATAAAAAGAATTAAAAACACTATTAAGTTCATCTAAAAATTTTTTATCTTTTTCCTCATAAATGGAATACAAAGCAAATGCATAGTGATGAATTTGATTTTCTACATTTGACATAATAATTTAAAAATAGATTAAAATATTATTTTTTTGATTCATCTGATAAATCTTTTAAAATAGAATCTATCATTTTTTTATTTTCATCACTATCAATTTTTTTATTTAAAAACGTTTCAGCAATATCAATTGCTAATAAACTTGCTTTTTGATTCATTTTTAATGAAGCAATTTCTTCTTGCTTTTTAATATTATGATCTGCTTCACTCTCAAGATAACTCACTCTTTTTAGTGCAACTTGTTCCATCTTATTTTTAATATTTTCACCTTCAATTGTTGCATTTTGAATGATAGCAGATGCAGCCTGCTTTGATTCTAGTAATTCCTTTTTAGATATTTCAAAATTTTTATCTGCTATGTCATTTTTTTCTTTTGCTTCATTTATATCCTTTAATATTTGGTTTTTTCTTTTTTCCAAGTATTTTTTTGTAGGTTTTCACACTAATCAAACAATTAGTGAAAGCAAAATAATTGTTGCAATAGCATGAGCAACTAGAACTCAAACATTTGGTAATATTTGAGAAATAATTTCATCAGAACCAGGTATTGCAGGACGAGAATTATTTGCTGTAGTTTCAGAATTGAATATAGTTGAATTACATAAATTTAAAAAAGATGTAATTTTCAATTTTGATGAATCAACAAAATTAATTAAAATGCTTGTCATCTTTTCTCTCCTTTACAAAAAATAAAAAACAATATTATTAATCTTATTTAGCAACAAAGATTAATAAGATTGCTATAATCAAACTATAAATTGCACTTGTTTCAGAAATTGCTGCTGAAATAATTAACATAATTTTTACTTTTGATTCTGATTCTGGATTCTTAGCAATTGCTTCTGCTGCTTTACCACCAATATATGCTTGTCCTCCACCTACACCAATTCCAGCAATCATAGCTATTCCTGCACCAAGATAAGCTAAACCTTTATCTGAAATTTGATTTATAATTACATTCAATAAATTTGTCATATAAAACTCCTTCTCTATTATTCCTATTTCTATTTTTTAAAACAAATATATTATACTCTTGATATACTTTTTAATTCCACACAACATTCACTACTAAAATCAACAAATCTAAAATTCTCAGCTTCATTATCATCTTCAGGTAAAGCCATTTTTCAATAAACCATTGTTAATAAAACAAACACAAGTGCTTGTATTGTACCTGTTAGAACATCAAGATAAGCATTTAATGGAGCAGCAAATAATCCCATAATTATTTGCCAAGCATATGCATTTGGAGGCTGAGGAAGTAATGGATTATTTCAAGAAAGCGCCATTGGAATGGAATAAAAAAGTGCTAAAATAATTGATCCACCAAATATATTTCCTCACAAACGCATTGATATAGATATTAAAGGTGTGATACTACCAACAATTTCAAGTGGATTAATAATTATTGGTACATAGTGTTTATTATTTGTTTTTTTACTTTTAATATTTATTCCAATAACAAATTTTTTAAGATATGAAAGTCTTTGATATTTAAATCCAATCACAAATGTTCCAATAAATGTAA
This sequence comes from uncultured Mycoplasma sp., assembly GCA_947648205.1. Lineage (GTDB taxonomy): Bacteria > Bacillota_I > Bacilli_A > Mycoplasmatales > Mycoplasmoidaceae > Malacoplasma > Malacoplasma muris. The sequence continues at coordinate 78,741 of CANSNC010000002.1, read as the reverse complement.
CTAATCCCATTGATATAGTTACTGTAACACTTGCTGTAGGATTTTCAAACCCTATAATACCTATCATATTAGATACTAATATATAGATAAATAAAGTTAAAAAATATGGTGTCAATTTTATAAACCTTGGACCTAAAACTTCAAAAACTAATTGTTTTGTATAATTTATTAAAATAAAAAGTAATAAAGCAAAACCTTTAGGAGGCTGATCAGCTTTTAATTTTTTAATTGAAAAATAATAGTAACATATAGCAATAGTAATAAGAATAGTAACAATGATTATTGATAATATTATTGGTGTTCCACTAAATGGATTATATTTAGCAAAAGGGTCTTGATTTTCTACACCTACATTAGCATCATTAAAAAAAACCAAATATATCACCTTCTTCCTACTATTTAATCTAGCAAGTTTTGCTATCATCAACTCTCATGTATTTCAAATAGCCAAAAACTATACTTTCAAGTAAGGATATTATAACTCCAATTAAGATTCCAATAATATTAATTTCAGAAATATCTACAGAATATAATATTGTACAAAGTATTATAGGCACACATTTTAAAAAGTATCTAACTACTCATACAATTAATAAATTTGTTTTATTAATCTTTTTCTTTGCTGCTGAATACATCAAATAACTACTTAAACAACCAAATGGTAAGTACAATATAAAACCATATATGTAAGTTCAATCATTAGTTAATGAGCCAACAATTATCAATGAAATAAATGCAATTGCATTAGCTAAGACAAAATAAAATCAAATATTTTTAAAAATCTGTTTAAGTTTCATAATATAAATTATATTCCATCTCAATAAAATAGCTTATCTTTTAAAACATATCATTGTATGTTAATTGTTTCAACAAATAATGTTATTTTTAGTAAAAAATATTTTTTATAAAAGTTAGGATTTTTTTCGTCTTTATAATATGGAGGGATAAAAATGAAAAGAATTTTATTATACTTTACAAATAAATATTTTGGAGAATGAGAAAAAATCTATTATGCTCTTAGCGACAAAGAAGTTGTCCCTAAGAAATATTATGAAAATACAAAATTATTACCTAATTACATATCTGTAATTGATAAAAACTACCCAGATGAATTAAAAACAATCTATAAGCCTCCATTTTCATTATTTTGATATGGAAATTTTGATTTACTATCTAAAAAAATGATTGGTGTTTATGGATACAGCAATGATAAAAATATCATAGATAATATTCTAAAATTGAAAAAGGCAGTATATGTTGTTGATTATAATAATTCAAAATTGATAAATTTATTAATGAAGAATAATATTAATTTTATTTGCATATATAAAAATGGAATAGACAATAAAATGAAAAATTCTAAAATATATTCAAAAATAATTAATAATAATAATTTAATTATTACAGAAATTCCATCAAATAATTCTAATAATATTTTTATAGATCAAATGCATAATAGAATCATTTTTGGATTATCTAAAATTATGATATTTTTAGATGATAATGATAAGTATAGTTTTGAATCAATAATTCAAATATGTAAACTAGAATCTATTAGTTGTTATTCTTATAAAAAATTGAGTAATGATTATTTAATAAGTATTAATGACATAAACAAAATTATTTGTCAAAGACTATCCAATTAAAAAAGTCGGTGAATATAATCACTGACTTTTTTAAAATCTATTATAAAAATTATTTTTTCTTAACAAGTACTTCAATTTTTAAATTATGAATTTCATAACCTTTTTCAACAAATAAATTAGTAATTTCATTTACCAAATTATTTGGTATAGTTTCATATTCTTCAGTATCTGCTTGATAATCTCTTACATGAATATGAAAATTATTTCTATCAACTAATTCATATCTTTGATTTTGAGATTGATAATTTGGATAAACATCAATAATCCCTTGTGCTAATAGAGCTTTTAAATTATTATAAACAGTTCCTACATTTAGATTATTATGTTTTTTTCTCAAGTGCATAACTATATCATTTGCTGTGTGTTGATGATGTCCATCTGATAAGCATTCTATTATGTCAAGTCTAGTATTTGTAACTCTATTACCTTTACCTAATTTATTAATAATTTTTTCTTGTTTAGTTTTTCTTTGATTCAATTCTTTATTATTACTCATATTTTTTAAATTCCCCAGACATTAAATTTATTATTTCATATTTATAAATAGGTTTTTCATTATAATAAGGTGTTTCTAAAATTTTTGGAATACTATTTATTCTTTCGTTATGAACTCATTTGACTAATGTATCAAAACCAATTTTTCCTAAACCTATATTTTCATGCCTATCTTTATGAGCACCTTTTTCATTTTTTGAATCATTTAGATGAATAACTAAAAGCTTATCTAAACCAATTATTTTATCAAACTCATCTAAAATAGAATCAACATTACTAATGTCATATCCTGCTTCATGAATATGACATGTATCAAGACACACTCCAATTCTTGATTTATCTTGAACTAAATCAATTATTTGCTTTAATTCTTCAAAAGTAACACCAACTTCTGTTCCTTTTCCTGCCATTGTTTCAATACAAATAATGACATCATTGTTAACTCTTTCAAAAACTTTATTTATTCCTTCTGCAATAAATTTAATAGCTATATCTCTTTTTAATGAAAGACTACTACCTGGGTGTAACACAATTTTATTAGATTTAATTTGAGCAGTTCTTTCAACTTCAATACAAAGTTTGTCAATTCCTAATAATCTTGTAGATTCTTTGTCTGAACAAAGATTTATCAAATATGGTGCATGAACAATAATATTTTCACTATCAATATTATTTTGCTTCATCAATAAAAGTGAATCACTCACATTTTTTTTATCAATTTCTTTTCTATTAAAATTTTGAGGTGGTCCTGTAAAAACCATAAAGCAGTTAGCATTGTATGATAATGTTTCATGAACACTTCCTAACATATATGATGGATTTTTAAATCCAACATGACTTCCTAATAATATTTTTTTATTATTCATACTTTTTCCTCTATTCTATTTTTATCATATTAAAACATAAAAATTAATTTTGTAATATTGTGTTAATTAGAACAATAAAGTTATTATTACATTTTATTTATTAATTATAAACATTTAAGTTATTATGAAAAAATATTATTATTTTTTTTAAAAAAATTGCAATTTCATTATTTTTTTTACGTCTTTATATATAGGAGATAAAAAATTACTAGAACAACACAAAAAACTTAACTATAAATAATAAAAAAATCTAGGAGAGCAAATGGATAAATATTTAATATGATTACATAATGTTAAGGGATATAGTATTTTAACTTGTAATGTCTATTATAAATATGCAAAGTTATTGAATGAATCAAATATGGATTACAACATTGCTTTATCAAAATTTCCAAATATCTCTAATAATACAAAAAGAGTAATTTTAAGTGCTATTAAAAAATTTTACTACTACAAACAAGACAAAAGATATACAGAAATTGTTTTGCCAAAAAAAAATAAAATTGTTTGTGACTATTTATCAATTGATGAATATCAAAAAATATTAAATTATGTATTAAACAAAAAAAGAGTGAATTGATTAAAAATATTAATGATTAGACTTTTATTTGAAACTGGAATTAGAAGCAGTGAGTTGCTATCAATAAGTTCATTAAATATTAAGGATAATAAAATAATAATAAAAGGGAAAAATAACAAAGAAAGACTAGTTTATCTTTCTCCATCACTAACAAAAATTCTTAATAATATAATTAGCAAAACAAATGGATCAACAAAAATATTTCATTTTGGTTATAAATCACTTTATAAAAAAATAAAATTATTAGGAAACAAAGTTTTAAATAAAAAGCTTACCCCTCATATGTTTAGGAGAGGTTTTGCAACACACTGTATAAGTAATAATATTGGAATATATGAATTATCATTAATGATGGGACATGACAATATAAATACAACAAAATTATATTTAAGAAATGATGATAAAATATCAGTCATGCAAACTTTATTTAATTAAAATTTAATACATTATAAATTTTTAAGAATGAATAAAAATTAAATTATTATAGTATATTTGTTTTAAAATTGATTAGTTAAGAATGAGGTAACTATGAAATTTGATTGCATTGTAATTGGAGCAGGACACGCTGGTTTAGAATCTGCTTTCATACTTAGTAAAAAAGGATATAAAGTTGGATTATTTGTTTTAGATAAAAATTTAGTGGCAAATATGCCTTGCAATCCATCAATCGGAGGCCCTGCAAAAGGGGTAGTCACAAGAGAGATCGATGCACTTGGTGGCATTCAAGGTAAAGCAGCTGATGCTACACAATTGCAAATGAAATTATTAAATAGTTCTAAAGGAGCTGGAACATGAGCATTAAGAGCTCAAATTGATAAAATTGCATACAATGAGTATTTTTTAAATTTAATTAAAGAAAACAAAAACATTATACTAATTGAAGAAGAAGTTATTGATTTAATAATTTCTAATAGCAAAATAGAAGGTATAGTCACAAAATCAAATAAATATTTAACAAAATATTTAATAATCACAACAGGAACATTTTTAGATTCTACTATCCATATAGGAGAAAAACAAATTAAAAAAGGACCTGATGGATTTCAGAATTCTGTTAACCTTTTAAATTCAATAAAAAAAGTAGGATTTAAAACTATTAGATTAAAAACTGGTACACCAGCTAGAATTTTGAAATCCTCAATTGATTTTAGCAAAATGCAATTGGAACCAGGAAGCAAAGAAAAACATTCATTTACTCATTTTAATCCTATATTTTTACCTTATGAAAAACAATTACCATGTTATCTAGTTCACACAAATAAACATACACATAAAATTATTAACGATAACTTAAAAAGATCTGCAATGTATAGTGGTTATATTACAGGTACAGGACCAAGATATTGCCCATCAATAGAGGATAAAATTGTTAGATTTAGTGATAAAGAAAGGCATCAAATTTTTGTTGAACCAGAATCATTAAAATTAGATACTATGTATTTAGCTGGGCTATCCACTTCTATGCCAGAGGATGTGCAAGAACAAATCATTCATAGTTTAGATGGTTTTGAAAAAGCTATTATTAAAAAGTATGCATATGCTATTGAATATGATGCAATTAATCCAATTCAATTATTTCCAACTCTAGAAACAAAACTAATACAAGGATTATTTTTTGCAGGACAAATCAATGGAACAAGCGGATATGAAGAGGCTGCATGTCAAGGTTTAATGGCAGGAATAAATGTAATATGTAAACTTGAAAATAGACCCCCCTTTGTTCTAAAAAGGCATGAAGCATATATAGGTGTTTTGATTGATGATATAGTAACAAAAGAAATTACAGATCCTTACAGATTATTAACAAGTAGAGCTGAATATAGACTTGAATTAAGAAATGATAATGCAGATGAAAGATTATACAAATATAGTTATGAATTGGGGTTAATTTCAGATAAAGAGTATCAAAATTTTTTACATAATTTAAATCAAGTTAATGAGATAATGGAGAAATTAAAAAAAATGACACTATCTGATTGTAAGGGTTTAAAATTTAAATCTAAAAAAACAAATATATTTTTATATGATATTTTAAAAAGACCAGAATATAGTATTAATGATATTTTGCCATTCTTTGATAAAAAATATAATTTGGATGAATTTTGAAGACAAAAAATTGATATTAAAATTAAATATGAAGGATATATTATTAATCAAAAAAAAGATATTAAACAAATGGAAAACATGTCAAATATTAAACTAAATTTAATCAAGGATTATAATGTTATTCCAAACATATCTTTAGAAGCTATAGATAAATTAAATAAAGTAAAACCTTTAAGTTTAGATCAAGCATCAAGAATAAGTGGCATTAATTTACCTGATTTAATAAATATAAAACTATATTTAGAAAATAGAAAATAATTATGAATAGAAATGAATTTATAAAAAAAATAAAAGAAGAATTCAACATTAAAAACGAAAAATACATAATGGAAAAAATTGATAAATACATTGTTCTTTTAAATGAATATAATAAAAAATTTAATCTAACTAGATTGAATAAAGATGACATAATCTTTTCACAATATTTTTATGAAAGCATAATTCCATATATAGGTTTTGACTTTAGTAAAATAAAAGAATTATTAGATATAGGTTCAGGATCTGGAATACCTGGAATTGTCTTAAAAATAATTTTTAATGATATAAATTTAACTATCATTGAATCTAATAGAAAAAAATGTGAATTTTTACAAATTTTGACAAATGAATTAAATTTAGAAAATGTAAAAATAATTTATGATAGAGTTGAAAATTGCTCAAAAATTTTTACTGAAAGTTTTGATTTAATAACTTGCAGAGCAGTGGCAAGTTTAAAAATATTAATAGAAATATGTTTCCCTTTATCCAAAATTGGTGCTACACTTATTTTTCCAAAATCAATAAATTATTTAGATGAACTAAATGATGCTCAAACAATAATTAAAAATGTTTTTGCGCAAAATTATAAAATTAAAAAGTTTGTTTATAATAACAAAGAATTTAATACATTCTTTTTTACAAAAACCAATAAAACACCTACTCTATATCCAAGACAATGAAAAGATATAATAAAAAGTTAATTATTTTAAAATAATAGTTAATATTATTAATTAATTAAAGGATAAAATATAATAATGTTAACTATTTTGGAGTTACTATGAACTTTTTAAATGAATTAAAAGAACGTGGAATTATAAATAATATAACTAATGATAAAAAAATTGAAGACTTTTTTAAAAAAAAAGACAAAAGTCTTTATATTGGATTTGACCCTACAGCAAACTCATTGCATCTTGGTAATTATGTAGCAATATCAATTTTAAAAAGATTTAAAGATAATGGTTTTAAAACATTTGCTATTGTAGGTGGAGCAACAGGAATGATTGGTGACCCAAGTGGAAAAACAAGTGAAAGAGTTCTATTAAATACTGACATTATCAAAAAAAACATAACTTCAATAGAAAAACAACTAAAACAGTTTTCAGGCGCTGAAGTATTTAACAACTTTGAAATATACAAAAATATGAATGTACTAGATTTTTTAAGAGATATAGGAAAAACAATTAATGTGAATCATATCTTAGAAAGAGAAATAGTGAAAAAAAGATTAGAAACAGGTATTTCATTTACAGAATTTACATATTCTATTCTTCAAGGATATGACTTTTATTATTTGTACAAGAATAAAAATGTTAGTTTACAACTTGGTGGTTCAGATCAATGAGGCAATATAACTGCAGGTATTGATTACATTAGAAGACAAGAAGGCGATAATAATACAGCATGTGGTATAACATTAAATTTGCTAACAAAATCAGATGGTACAAAATTTGGTAAATCAGAAAAAGGAGCTATTTATCTTGATAAAAATTTGACATCTCCATATGAAATGTATCAATTTTTAATTAATCAAACAGATGAAGAAATAGAAAAATTATTTAAATTTCTTTCATTTAAAACACTTAATGAAATTCAAGAAATTAATGATAACCATAGAAAAGAACCATTTAAAAAAATAGCTCAAAAAGAACTTGCAAATGAGTTAATTTCAACAATTCATGGAAATGAAGAATTAAAAAAAGTTTTAAAAATTTCTCAATGTATATTTAATAATAAAATTGAAGAATTAACTAATGAAGAATTAAAAGAAGCTTTTAATTCTGTGCCAAATTATCATACAAATTGTACAGAAAAAAATATTGTGGAATTATTGGTAGAATCAAAAATAGTAGATTCTAAAAGAATCGCAAGAGAATTAATAGATGGTAAATCAATTTATGTAAATAATAAATTAATAACTAGTTATGAATTTACTGCCACAAAAAAAGAGAGTTATAATAATGAATTTTCTTTAATTCGTAAAGGCAAAAAAAATTATTTTTTAATAATTTGAAAATAATAAGGAGGAATTATGTTTCAATCAATGATAGCATCTATAGTTTCAAAATCAATGAAAAAGAAACTTGAAAATTCAACAATTAAAGAAGAGAATCTTATTGATGTACTAAAACAAATAAGAATTTCATTATTAGATGCAGATGTTAATTTAACTGTGACAAAAACATTATTAAAAAATATAAAAGAAAGTGCAGTAGGCACAATTGTTGATCCAGGTAAAGATGCAGACCAAGTTCTGCTTGTAATTGTTAAGGAAGAATTATTAAAAATACTTGGAGAAAAAACTGCAAGTATTGATTACAAAAAAAACCCATTAAAAATTATGATGGTTGGATTACAAGGATCAGGGAAAACAACAACTGCAGCTAAAATAGCACATTTTTTAAAAACAAAACATTCTAAAAAACCTCTTTTAGTTGCTGCTGATATTTATAGACCTGCAGCAATTGATCAATTAAAAACACTATCAAATGAAATTAATGTAGACTTTTATGATAAGCAAAAACAAAATCCTGTTAAGACATCAAAAGAATCAATAGAGATAGCAAGAAAAAATGGGAATGATACAATAATTGTTGATACAGCTGGACGTTTACAAACAAATAAAGAATTAATGGATGAATTAGTAAATATTAAAAAGAATTTTTCTCCAGATGAAATTTTATTAGTTGTTGATGCAATGGCAGGTCAAGATATTATTAATGTTGCTCAAGAATTTAATGATAAATTAAAACTAACAGGATTTATCATTACAAAATTAGATTCTGATGCACGTGCAGGAGCAGCATTATCTCTAAGAAGTATATTAAATGTTCCAATTAAATTTACAGGAGTTGGTGAAAAAATTGGATCATTAGATATTTTTCACCCTGATAGAGTTGCAGATAAAATATTAGGTTATGGTGATATGATGACACTTGCTGAACAAGCAGCAGAAAATCTAGATGAAAAAGTTGTAAAAAGATCTTTTCAAAAAATGTTATCAGGAAATATGGACCTTGAAGATTTAATGAATCAAATGGAACAATTAACTAAAATGGGTTCAATTGGAAGTATTATGCAAATGCTTCCTGGCGCTCCAAAGATAACGGAAAATAAACTTAATGAGATTGAAGAAAAAATGAAAACTTGAAAAGTGTTATTATCTTCAATGACAGTAAAGGAAAGAAGAAATCCAGCTATTATTAAAAAAAATAATAATAGAAAAATTAGAATAACAAAAGGTTCTGGAAAAAAAATGGACGACTTAAATAAATTGCTAAATGAATGAGAAAAATCTAAAGCAAGAATGGAAGAAGTTGGAAAAGTCATTAAAAAAGGTCAAAATCCTTTTTCAGAATGAATGTAAAAATATATTTTATAAAAAAAATGAAGTGTATATAGATTTTACTATATGTGTTACACTTCATTTTTTAATTTAGAATAATAGCATTTCTAATAATCTTATATTTTTCTATGTATTATTTATCAAATTTTTTATCTAATGCTTCAAGAGCTTCAAGTGTTTTGTCATTAATTGATAATTCAATGTTTGAGTCATTATCATGAATTGAAAAATTTAAATTTTTTCCATCATGATTAATCATTACATTTGTTTTCTTTTTTTCCATTTTAGTACCTTCTATATTATTGAAAATATAATTAAACAATTAAAAATATATTCATAATAAAAAATATAGATTACCTCAATTTTACTATAAATGTTTTTACATTTTTCTTGATCATTTAAATGATTCAACAAATGTACTTACACCATTAAAAACTTTTTCATTTATTGCATAAATAGAATTATTGTATATAAATATTGCAATATTACAATTTTTAAAATTAACTAAATTTTCTTGAATATACTTAATGTAAGAAGAGAATTTATCATTGTTTAATACTATTTGTGAGTCACAATAAACTATGTATGTATTTACAGCATCATTAAACTTTTCTGAATCATAAACTAATTTATCTATTTTTTTAGTAGAACTTAAAACAATTTCTTTTATCTTTGTTAAGTCAGCTTGTGTTTTTACACCAAATGCATTGTTAACAGAATAAAGTGATTTCATTTTGCATTTTTTATATCCACATAATTTAATTGTTTTATTTAAATTTGATATTTTTTTATTTTCTAAGAATTTGTCAAAATATTTAAGTTTATCTCTTTTAAACATAATTAACCTTTTAATTCACTTATCTTATCATTAATTAAATTAATTATAATGTTTTTTTTGAAATATCATTCTATTTCATCAATCTCAATAAGGTTATATCCTCTATCTGAAATGAATTTATTTCTATATAAATTTTCTAATGTTGTTTTTCAATCATTGACTTTGTATGTTCTATTAAAATTAATACCTAATAACATCTTATTTAAATCATTATCAAAAATAGCACAATCTATTTTACAACTACCAAAATTTAAGTTTTTTGAAATTTTATATTGTCCTTTAATATTTGCAAGTATATAATCTAATGCTTCTTTTTCAAATAATTTCATTCTATCTTCTCTATCATTTGATTCAAATATTTTTTTATCTTGCATTTTTTCAACATAAACAATATATTTATAAAATATATAAGCATCTTTATTTTCTGTATTTATTTTCATATCACTTGCTTTGAAACTTTTTATAACAATTAATTTTTCTTTTGCTCTTGTTATTGCAACATTAAGTCTATTACTACCATCTTTTTGTGTTATTGGCCCAAAAGAGTTTAATAATTTATTATCACTATTAAAACCATACCCAATTGATAAAATAACAAGATCTGATTCATGCCCTTGAACATTTTCAATATTTTTAAATGAAATTTGATAATTGTCATATCTCTTTATCATTTCTTGATTAGATGCAAATTCCTTGATAAAAGTTTTTTCAAGTAACTCAAGTTGTTTTTTATTTAAAGTTATAACCATTATTGTTTTAAAATTATTAACATTTTCCTTTAGTAATTCTATTACTTTATTTACTTCAGTAATATTTGTTTCATTCTCTCATTTTCCATCAACATCAACTGTTACAAGTGATTTTGCAAAACTTCCATTTTTTGTAATAAATTCCAAATTGTTATCATAAAAATTAGTAGAAGAAAATTCAATAAGTTGAGATGATTCACAACGATAATGATTTTTAAGATAATAAGTAGGTCAGTTACATAACTTAGCTCTTTCTAATAGTGACTCTGCATCATCTAAAGAACTATTTTCATCATTTTCATATCTTGCTTTAAAAAAGTCAGTAGGTTTTAATTGCTTGTCATCACCTGCAATTATATTAAATTTTGATCTATATACAATTGGAAAACCTCTTTCTAAAAATATTTGACTAGCTTCATCAAATATACCATAATCAAATACACCTTTTTTATTAGGAATAATTATTGCACTTCTTGTAGGATTAATTAATCAAATAGGGAAAATTAATTTTAATTTAGAAAAATATTTAGAAGCATACAGATTTATATTTGGTTTTCTATTCATTTTTGCCTCAGCAAAAAGATTATCAATTTCTTCTTTTTCTGGTTGTGACAACTGGTTATATATTTCCTTAAATTTTTTAATATAAATATTTAGAACTTTTTCATCATTAGAATTTGAAATAGATATTTTATAATCAATATATTTTAAAAAATCTTCTTGAAGAGAAATGAATTTATTTTTTTCTAATTTTGATGCAATTTGTTTTTGAACAATACTTGCAACAAAATTATCTTCAGAAATATCAAATGCACTAGATTTTCCAAAAGCAAAAGCATTTAATTTATGAATATTAAATGATTTAAGACCCAAAATAAAATCATATATTCTATCAGGAGAAACTCTTAATTTTTCATGATTTTTATTTAGTGAAAAAATTGTTTTATCTCCAACTTTTTGTTTCACTACATAATTTCACATTAAATATTCTTTATCTTTACTTTTTCCAAATTTTTCAACAATTTTATTTAAATCATCAAGATAAAAATCTTCAAAATGATTTTCTAAAAATAAACTTAATATCTCTCTATTACTAGTAGCAAATTCTTTAAGTTTTAAAAATAAATTATATCCATCTTCAATAGTTATTTTTTTATTAGTTATTATGTCATCATATGCATCAATAATATCTTTAGTTTTAGAGTCATAAATTAAAGGACTAGACTGTAAGATTATAGCAATCATAGAATAATCTTTATTATGTATTTTCATTTCACCTATCTTATTTAAATAATAAAAATTATCTTTTAATTCTTGATATTTTTTTTCTCAATTTTCAATTTTAAATTCCTGAAATGTTTTTGTTAACAAATTTTGAAAATTTACTATTTTTTTATAAAAAGTGGTTGAATCATACATATCATAAGCACAAAGACAAATTTGAGACAATGCTTTTAATCTTTTATGTAAAACATCAAGAGCTGCTTTTTTTTCTGAAACAATTAAAGCTGATTTGTTATTGTATAATATGTTTAAAACTATATTTGAAATAACTTCAGATTTACCAGTTCCAGGCGGACCATAAATAATACAATTATCCTGCAAAGATGATGCTACTGCATATTTTTGATATAGGTTTAAAGTTCCATTCATTTCTAAAATAAAATCATTTTCAACAACATTATTAATAATTTCATCATTTGTTTTCATTATTGAATAAGTTTGAAAAGGATTTTCTTTTTTTTCAAGAATTTCTAATAAATCCTTTTTTAATTTTCCACCTGTTGGATCTAGTAAAGAAATACATGAAGAATAATCAATTTGCAATCCTTTTACATCATTCATTTCACTTGCATCATATACAAATTTTTCTAAATCATGATCTACATCAAAATCAACATTTATTGAAGAAAGACTTTCTTTATAAATTGAAAGTATTTTATTAATTGGTAATGAACCATTTGTATACAAATTTTCTTCAAATGTTTCATTCAATTTAATAGCATAATTTTCTTCTAATGCTAAATTAAGTTTTTCATTATAAATAGGTTCATCTAATTTATACAAAGAAATTTTACCTTCATTAAGTTTTACATCAACTGGAAATAAAACTAATGGAGCTTTAATATAGTTACCATCATTTAATTTACCTTTAACAAAAAAATGACATAAATATAATGACCAAATTCCTTCTTCCATTTTTCGTTTTTTTGCTTCTACTGATAAAACTTTGATTTGTTTAAAACTATTGTTATATTCTTTTAAAACAGTATCAATAATTTTTTTAGTATCATTTGTTTTAAGTAAAGTTTCAATTTTAGTCTTGCTAAAGAATATTTCATATTTTTCTAAAATAGAGCTTAATTCAGCAGAAATATTTGATGAACTATTAATTTCCTTACTTAATTCATCAGAAATACTTTTATCTTGTTTTAAATATAATGGCTCTGAATTATTGAAATGAATAAATTCATTATAACTAGAACATGTTGTTAAATTAAAAATTGGTCTTGTAATTTTTAATGAATTGTTTATTCTAATTGCACCATCTCTTGTATCAGTTGTTAAAAAATTATTTAATAGTGTAAATTTTTTCATATATTAATACTCCAATATTCATATTAGAAGAATATTATTAATATATTATAATTCTGAAAAATTATTTATAATTATTAACATTAACTAACTTAAGGGAATAATGATGAAAAGAAAGATTAGATTTATTTCTTTTGAAGGTGCAGATGGATCTGGAAAAACAACAATTTTAAATTTACTAAAAAAACATTTAGAAGAATCAACAGATTTTTTAAAAAATAAATTTATATTCACACGAGAACCTGGTGGAACAGACATCGGTGAAAAAATAAGGTTAATGCTAGCAAATGATGATATGGACATAAGAACTGAAGCATTACTATTTGCTGCTTCAAGATCAGAGCATGTAAATAAAATAATATTACCAGCAATACAAAATGATAATATTGTTATTTCTGATCGTTTTTTGCACTCATCTTTGGCTTTTCAAGGTATATATAAAGAGTTAGGAATAAAAGATGTTTTATTTATAAATAATTTTGGAATTAACAAGTGTTATCCAGATATAGTTTTCTTTATTGATGTTCCAGTCAATGTCTCACTTGAACGATTATCAAAAAGAAAAGATAAAATTGATAGATTAGATTTAACTACTATTGATGAAATAACAAAAATTAACAACTCTTATAAAAAAGCATTAAAAGCAATAAAAGAATCAAAAATTATTATTATTGATGGTAATAAAGAACCAAATAAAATTCTTGAAGAAATTATAAATCATTTAACTAAAGAAATACTATAGGCAAAATATGAATAATAAAATTTTAGAAATATTGATTAACAATAAACCATCTCCAATCTTATTAGTTGAAAATAGATATAGCGATGTTGATGAAATAATTTATGGATTTATCAAATCTTTAAATTGTTCTTTTGATAAAGAAGGTTTTTGCAATAATTGTATAGATTGTAAAAAAATTAATTCAAATTCTTATTATGATATGCATATTGTTAATAAACATAATTCAGGGATAATTAAAGAAGAGATTGTTGAAATTATAAATACATTATCAACAACATCATTAGAATCAAAGGGAAATAAATTTTTAATAATATATGGAATTGAACAAGCAAATAAATTTGTAGTAAATTCATTGCTAAAATCAATCGAAAATCCATCAAAAAATACATACTATATTTTTGTTGCAAGGAACAATCAACAAGTTATTCAAACTATAACAAGCAGATGTGAAGTTTTTAAAATATTGCCAAATATAGATTTTGTAATAAAAAAATTAAATGAAGAAAAAATTGATGAAATATATCACAATGATTTAATAAATGTTTATTTTAATTATAATGAAATGATTGATAATTTTAAAAATGGAGAATATTTAAATTTATTAGAAATATCAAAAAAAATAAGCAATTCAATGAACAATTATCCTCTGCAAAAAGAAATATTAACAGAATTTAAAAAATTAGATTATAACAATATAATCAATTTAATTAATCTAATATCTTATAAGAGAGAAAATAGCATTAAAGAAAAAATATTTACTTTAATTTCTACATGTAAATTTAACATTAATAAAACTCTTATTTTCAATGAATTATTAAACATAATTTTTAAACCATAAAGGAGCAAATATGAGCAATACTTTTGTAGCTCTTGCAACTCCATATTTATCTAGTGCAATTGCAATTATTAGAATAAATGGGGATAAGGCATATGAAATAGTTAATAAAATTGTTGATAATAAACTTATTAAAAAAGGATATTCAGTACAAAAATTATTTATTTATGACAAAAAAAACATTATTGATGAAGCAATTTTTGTAAAGTTTGTTTCACCAAGATCTTTTACAGGTGATGACATCGTTGAAATTAATTGTCATGGAGGACCAATTGTAATTGATAAAATTATTAATCTTTTATTAAAGAATGGGGCAAGACTTGCAGAATCTGGAGAATTTACTAAAAGAGCATTTTTAAATAATAAATTAAGCTTGATGCAAGCAAATTCTATTAATAATTTAATCAATGCAAAAACTGAATCATTAACAAAATTAGCTATAAATAATTTAACTAGTTCAACTTCTAATAAATTATTTGAAATTAAAAATAAATTATTCAATGTGATAGGTAAAATAGAGGTAAATATTGATTATCCTGAATATGATGATGTAGAGGTTATTAATCATAATTCATATATAAAATATCTTGAAGATATAGTAGTTATGTTAAATCAAATAATCAATAATTATGAATCTGTAAAACACATCTATAATGGGATAAATGTGGCAATTATAGGAAAACCAAATGTTGGAAAATCATCATTGCTAAATTCTCTTTTAAAAAAAGATAAAGCCATTGTATCAAATATTGCTGGAACAACAAGAGATATTGTAAATGATTCAATAATTATTGATGACATTCTTTATAACTTCATAGATACAGCAGGTATAAGAGAATCAAAAAATAAAATTGAAAAAATTGGAGTTCAAAAATCTTTAAATACTATTAAGGATGCTGATTTTATAATTTTTTTAATTGATTCTACAAAAAAAATTAGTGCTCAAGAACAAGATATTATTAAAAAACTAAAAAATAAAAAATATGTTATTGTTAAAAATAAAATTGATTTAAAAAATGATAAAAATAAAGAACTTACTAATGCCATAGAAATATCTGCTAAGAAAAATAATATTGAAAACTTATTAAAATACTTGAAGCAAACATTTAGAATAGATTCATCAGTTTTAAATAAAAATCAATATATTTCGTCAAATAATGAACTTAATCAAATTAAAAATATAAAAGAAATTCTATCAACATCCATATCATTTGCAAAAGATAAAATTCCACTAGATGTACTTTTGCATGATATAACAAAAGCATATAAAAATTTTGCAATATTCCTAGGAGAATCTTCAGATTTTGATATATTAGATGACCTATTTAAAAATTTTTGTTTGGGAAAATAAAATATGAAAAATATAAAATATTATGACACTCATGCGCATTTAAATATTGAAGAATTCAATATTGATGTTGAGTCAATTATTGAAGAATTAAAAAAAGAAAAAGTAATTATCAATTGTATTGCAGTTGATATTGAAACTTCAAAGTCGTCAATTGAATTATCACAAAAATATAAAAATATCATTTATGCTTGTGTTGGAATTCATCCAACAGATGGATGAAAATACAAAGGAAAAGTGAATGAAACAATTAAAGAACTTGAAGATTTAATAATTAAAAATAAAGATATAATTGTTTGTTTAGGAGAAATTGGTTTAGACTATTACACAATTTACAAAGGGAGTGAAATAGATAAAGATTTTCAACAAGAACTATTTAGAAAGCAACTTGATTTAGCAGTGAAATATAATCTTCCAATTAATATTCATAATAGAGATGCAGATGAAGATTTATTAAAAATATTAAAGGATTATAAATTGCAAAAAGTTATGATTCATTGTTTTAGTTCTAACTTAGAATCTGCAAAAAAATTTTTGGAAAGAAATTACATTTTATCAATACCAGGTATTGTAACATTCAAAAATGCTAAAAATCTACATGAAGCTGTTAAAGAAATACCATTAGAAAATATGGTTGCTGAAACAGATTGTCCATTTCTGACACCTGTTCCTTTTAGAGGTCAAATTAATAAACCTCATTATGTTCAATATGTTGTAAAAGAAATTGCAAAAATAAAATCAATTGATGAGGAAGAGGTTAGAAAAATATTATTAAAAAATTCTATAGATTTTTTTCAAATAGAAATAAACAATAAATAGATTGTTATTTATTGTTTTTTTTAATTTAGTATAGAACTTCCATTTACTCCAATATGATCATATTCATCTTTATTATTAATAACAAAAAAACTAAACCCATCAAACTCTATTACTTTTTTATAAATTGGTTTCAAAACCCATTTAAATTTTTTATTAATAACACCATATTTCCCTTTATATTTAATAATGCAATAATCATTTTTAAATTCTGAGATTTCATCAAATTTTTTTAATATTTCAATTTCAAAAAATTGATTCATAAAACCTTTTTTATTCTTATACTCAAAACCAACCAAAAGTTCACTAAAATTGTGAAAACAATATTTATTAAATAAATTTTCTAAATAAATATTTTCATTTTTATCAATAAAATATTTTTTATTATCTAAAATTACTTTTATATAACCAGTACAATCATAACTAATATAATCATATTTTGGAGCAACAACAAAATTTCCTTTTATATTTATTACTCCTCATTTATTTTTTATTTTAACACTGGCATATTCACTAACAAATTGATTAGCTTGATCAAATAAAAAATCTATTAATATATCTCCATTATTATTTATGTAACCAAATTTATTATTTTTTTTAGATAGTATAAAATTATTTTCACAAATTGAAATAGGGTTAATTTTTTCTTTAAGTTTAGTAAATTTATTACTTAATTCATGATCAATAATAAAATAATCTTTTTTTATTTTAACAATAGATAAATTTCCATCATAGTCTATTAATTCATTAATTTTTTTATCAATAATAATATTATTTTCATCATCACTAAATACTCAAAAACCTTTTTTAAGAAGTCAAACACAATTGTTTATCATTTTGCTAACAGATTCATGAATGCATGGAATAACTTCATTTCTATTTCTATCAATAAAGCCATATAACTCATTTTTCTTTCATAGAAATAACATTTTTGTGGCAAATAAACTCATAAATTTACTCCTAAAAGATAATAATTTTAATCTATCTCTTTTATAAAGATTATAAATACTTTAACTTTGTTATATAATTATATAGTTAAAAAAGAATATTGGTGCCTTCGCCAAGCTGGTTAAGGCCAGGAGCTGCAACCTCCTTATCGTCAGTTCGAATCTGACAGGCACCTCCATATGCACCCTTAGCTCAATTGGATAGAGCGTCTGGCTACGGACCAGAAGGTTATGGGTTCAACTCCTATAGGGTGCGCCAATTTTAAAAGATTTAAAAAAATTCAAAATTATTATAAAATAAGTGAGTGCATTCTTTTTTTATAATAATACATTTCGGGAAGTAGCTTAGCTTGGTAGAGCACTTGGTTTGGGACCAAGGGGTCGCAGGTTCAAATCCTGTCTTCCCGACCATATTATGGCAAGATATCTCAGTTGGTTAGAGAACTCGGCTCATACCCGGGGTGTCGTGGGTTCGAGTCCCACTCTTGCCACCATTAATATGGAGCTATAGCTCAACTGGTTAGAGCCCCCGACTCATAATCGGTAGGTTACAGGTTCAAGTCCTGTTAGCTCCACCAATTTTAAATCAAATTATAATTATGTGTATTGTAACTATAATATATGTTACAATATTCCTTATGGATGATTACCCAAGCCTGGTTGAAGGGATCGGTCTTGAAAACCGAAAGGTGCTGAAAGGTGCGCGGGGGTTCGAATCCCTCATCATCCGCCATATTAAAATTAAATTGTCGCGGGATAGAGCAGTTGGTAGCTCGTCAGGCTCATAATCTGGAGGTCGTGGGTTCGAGTCCCACTCCCGCAACCAATGGTTCTGTGGTGTAGTGATTAACATGCCTCTCTGTCACAGAGGAGATCGCGGGTTTGACTCCCGTCAGGACCGCCATTATATGGTTTCATAGCTCAGTCGGTAGAGCAACGGACTGAAAATCCGTGTGTCGACAGTTCAATTCTGTCTGAAACCACCATTTAAAATTATTAAAAACAAAAGAGTGCAATTTATGCACTCTTTTTTGTTTATGATATCTATATTTTTCTTACAATTTTATTTTTTCATTCAGGTAACAATATATTTGTTTTTATAACAAAATGTTCCATTGGGGTGTTTATAATATTAACTAATTCATTATTTTTATTTTTAATTTGATTTAAACTAAAAATTACATTTTTCATATTTGGCATTAATAATTCAAATTGATCATTTATAGTAATATAATTTTTAGATAAAATTTTGTAATGATAGTCATCAATTTTTTCAATAAAGGTAAAAGCAAAAATTTGATTCAAATCTCTTTCTTCTTCATGATATAACATCTTATTTTCATTTGGATTTTTATCAAATCACGCATTATCTGTTAAACGATTTTCAGCTTTTAAAAGTTGCTCTTTTAAATATATATGGTCATAAAATTTATTATTTGAAATATTATCAATTAATTGTTTATAGCAAGCTGCAATAGTGGAAACATAATGAAGTGATTTCATCCTTCCTTCAACTTTAAAAGATGCTACATTTAATTTCATAAGTTCTTTCATATCATCAAATAAAGACATGTCTTTTGCTGACATTGTAAAATATTTATTGTCTGTATCAAAATCTAAAATATTATAATTTCATCTACATGATTGAGCACACCCTCCAACATTAGCATCTCTTGATGAAAAATTATTGGACATCATGCATCTACCAGAGTATGAAATACAAACAGCACCATGAATAAAATATTCAATTTCAATTTCATTTTTAATTGATTCTAATAACATTTTTAATTCAACACAAGAAGTTTCTCTTCCTAAAACAATTCTAGTTGCACCATTATTTTTTCAAAACATAGCAGCTTTTGAATTGCAAATAGATTGCTGAGTTGATATATGCAAATCAAAATTAGGATTTATTTCTTTAATCTTATTAAAAATAAAAGGATCTGCAACTATTGCAGCATCTACACCAATTTCATTTATTTGTTTGAAAAAATATTCAAATCCACTTAAATGAGCATTATGACAGATAATATTCAATACAACATAAACCTTTTTATTGATACTATGTGCATATTCAACAATTTGTTTAATTTCATCAATATCAAAATTTGAACTTCGTGCACGCAATGAATATGCTTTTGGTCCAATATAAATAGCATCAGCTCCATATTCAAAAGCATATATTCCCTTTTCAATATTGCCAGCTGGCATTAATAATTCAAATTTAGTGCTCATTTTTTTCCTCTTTTAACATATGCAATCTATCTTGTATACTTCCAAAAAAACCTTCAGAAATTTTATGTTCAGCATTTTTTTCAATCTCATTAAAATAATTTTCCAATTCTTCATTAGACAAATTATTTTTATTAGCATCAACAAATTTATCAATTATTGTGTATAGTTCAACGTCATGAATGAAAAATGCATCAATTAATAAATAATCTACATTCATTGTTTTAAACTCATTAATCTTTTTTATTCCACAAATATAGTATCCTGTTAACATATGTGTGCCATATTTATCTTCATATAAAATATTTGGCATAACTCTTAAGTCTTCTTTAATTAACAGATATTCAATGCTATTAAACTTTTTACTATATATATTAGTTTCAGATGAAATGTGCTCTCTAAAGTTTGAAACCATAGGTCATCTTGAATGCATCACAAAACCAAGACCATATGCTTTAATGTAAGTTGTCATGTTTTGTTTGTTTTCATGTATTTTTTTTAATTCGCTCATTGTTAATTCACTTGCTATAGAAACATTTTTGATATTATTTTTTAAATAAAATTCAAATTGACCATAACTTGTAACTAATGTCTCAGGATTATAATGCAATTCAATATCAAAATTATTTTCTTTGACAATTTGTGCTACTGCAAAATCATGAAACATTATACAATCTACTTTTAATGCAACAAGTTTTTTAATTGCCTTTTCTAGTTTTGGAATACTTTCTTCAAAAAAAATATCATTAATACAAACTGTTATTTTTGATTCTTGCTTGCTTTGAATAAGTTGTTCTATTTCGTCAAAGTCAAAATAATTATTAAATCTACAAGAAAAATCTTTTAAACCAACTATTATGTTATCAATTTTTTTTATAGCTAAATTTATTCCTAATTCTAAATTACAACATGTTACTGCTATTTTCATATTTTTCCTTTTTAATATTGCTAATCCATCATCTATATCTATGTATTTAACATCAAACACATTATTATTATTTAAATATTCCAAAAATTTATCATGATGCAATAAAATTTTTTTTGATTGTTCATTATTCTTTTCTTTAACTCTATTTAAAAAAATATTATCAATTACTATTAAACCACTATTAGATAAGAACTCACTCACATGTTCTAAAATTTTATCTTGATTTCGCTTTGGACCATCTATAAAAATAAGATCATATTTTTTATCTGTTCTATATTCGAATAAATCTAAATTAATATAATTAATTTTATGTGTGTCATCTAATTTTTGTGCATATGAAAAATATTCTTTATTTTTTTCAATTGTATCAATTTCTTCTACAAAAGAATTCTTGGCAAAAAAATAACTACTAAATCCTAATCCTGTTCCAATTTCTAAAACTTTTTTTATTTTATATTTATTAATTAATTCACAAATATAAACACAAGATTTCAAATCAAGTGGATGATTATTTTTTTCTATCTTCAATAATTCATTGTATAAATTTTTTCAAAATTCCATAATGCATATTATTATAAAAAATTATTCTACAAATTTTCTATATTTATTCATTTTATAACTAACATATTTTCTATAATTAAGAATTTTTTTGGTTTCTTTCATTCCAAAGGTTCATTGATAAGCAAAATTTGTTGTTATGTAAACAAATTCACACATTGTTTGAAAATCTAATCCCTTATATAAATCAACCATATATTTTAATCATTTTGTACTTAAATTAGTTTCTCTGTAAAAATTGGCTATATCTCAATATCTATTATTTATTCTTCCTCATTCAAAATCTATTAAATACATCTTAGACTTTTTTGAATCATAAATCATATTTTTAGGATTTAAATCATTGTGTGACAATATCAACTCTAAATTCTTATATTTATCTATTAATTTTAAATAAAGTTCTTTATCAATGTTATTTTGAAAAATAGCTTTATTAAAAAAAAATAAATAATCATGTTTAATCAAATTAGAATCATTAAATTTAACACTATGCATTTTAATTATTTGCTCAACCAACAATTTTAATTTTTTCTTTTTATTTCAGAAAAAAACAGGAGGTTTTCCCTCTATTCATTTTTTAATTGCATTTCCTTCTTCATCAATATACAAATAATTCTCTTCTTTAATTGCTTTTAAAATTGCATACTCATTTTTTCTACTAACAACATCATTTGATCCACCAAATCTAACTTGATATTTTTTATTATCAGTTGTTACTAAAAGATATGATAAATTTGTAAAGCCATGATGTATTTGTTTCAAATGTAAAATATCTTCTTCTTTATATTTTGTATGCTCTATAAAAAATTTTATTGCTTTGTTTTCCATAATACTTTATTTTATTATTTATTTATGAAAAAACATACATTTTGTAACAAAGAATTTGGTAATAATTCAAAATTAAAAATATATGTTGTAAATTATAGATCTAATGATTTTAAATACATTTTCTTTATTCTAATTTTAAGAATAATAAAAGTAATAAAAGATATTGCTGGTATTAAAGATAAAATGGCAAGAACAATTAAATTATTTTTTATTGATTTATTTTTACAAATAAAAATTAAAATTAGTAAAATTATCAAAAATAAAATTCTTACACTCTCAATACCTGCAATAATTTGCAAAACAATTTTAATTGTTTTTTCATAATTAGTAGTTAAATTGTTAATCTTAGCAGTTATTATATAGATTAGTAAAAATGCTAAAACAAAAATTTCTACAATTAATAAGAATGTTGATGCATGACTAAAGTTATAAATTTTTTTTATTTCTGATTTGATAGATGAACTTTTATTAACACTATCCTCTATTAAATTATCTTTTTTGTTTGATAAAGAAACATTCTCATTCATAAAATCCTCATTAAAGTTTTAATAAAATAAATATTAATTTATATTCAATAAAATGATTATTATTTATGATTATAATTTTAAAGCAAATTTATTATAGTCAAATATAAAATAATTAAAATATTTTTTCTTTTTTAATAAAATATAAACAATGTAAAATAAAGTATCATTTATGGATAATATATGAAAGTTATAAATTTAAACAATTTAAAAGAAAAAATAATGGTAGAAAATTTAGTAATAGGTCACTTTAACATTGTTCATAATGGGCATATTAAATTATTTCAAGACTTATCTAATTTTTCATTTTTAATTTTTCAAGATAATCCCTCTAAAAAATTTAACATTTATAATATTGATGAAAGAATAGAAAATTTAAAACAATTTTCTCCAAAATATATTTTTGTTTATAACATTTTTAATGATAATTGTGATGCACAAACTTTTATTAATAAATACTTGCTAAAATATCTAGTAATACAAAAAATATATGTTGGTAGTGATTACAAATTTGGAAAAAATAAATCTGGTGATGTTAATACACTAAAACAACATTTTAATGTGACAATAGTTGAAAATGATAATTCAATTTCAACATCTAAAATTTTGAATTTAATAGAAACTGGAGATATTGAACAAGCAAATAGTTTAATGACACAAAATTTTTATTATTCAGGTATTGTAGTAAAGGGAAAAGGTATAGCAACAAAAAACTTTTTTCCAACAGCTAACATTATAGAAAATAAAAACATAATTATTAGACATGGAAGTTATGTATCTAGAACTTTTATAGATGGTAAAGAATATAAAAGTATAAGTTTTATTGGAATACCAAGATCCCTTGAAGCTTTACATAATTTTGTAGAAACATACATATTTGATTTCAATAAAGATATATATGGTAAATTCATAAAAGTTGAAATATTAAAATTCATTAGAGATAATCAAAAATTTGATAATATTCAAGAGTTAATTAAAAACATTAATAATGATTTAAATGTAGCAAAAAATTATTTTAAATAGGAGAAAAAATGAATAATATTACAATCATTACTAAAGAAAATAAAAAAGAAATAAAAAATATTGGCAAAATACAATTTCAATGTTGTTGATCTTTATTTAAATTACTTAATACACAATATTGAAATAATCCAGGTGAATGATTTTATGATTTCATTTTTTCAATAATTTTTATGGCTTTATTTGGTTTTATAAATCAAGCAGTTATATTAGATGGAAATAATAATGTGCTTAATGCAATGAAATTTAAAGATATTCTAATAGGGTTAATAACTTTAAATGTTATCAGCATTGGCTCTTTTTCAATGCCATCATCCATTATGGAAATAAAAGTATCAATATTAATGAAAAGAATAGGTTCTACACCAATAAGACCATGAATGTTTATATTAACAACATTCATTTATTATTTCATTATGAATAGTCTTATTACATTATGATCATTTTTTTGAACACTTTTACTTTTTGGATTTCAAAAATTCCAACTAATATTATCAGAAAATAATACACAAACAATTATGGGATATGATTTATTTTTTTCCACTGGTAAAAGTTATAGTTCAGAATGAGTTGGTTTAATAATATCTATTACATATATGAATATAATATCCATTTTTATTGGATTATTTAATCTTAGCACTTCTAAAACAAGTGCTTCATTGAATATTAAAGGTACAATGTTATATTTTGCAAGTATGTTATTATCAGGCATGTTGTTCCCATTGTCAGTTATTACAAACAATAAGGTACTAAATGTGTTTTCATATTTAACTCCTTATAGATATTCAAATTCATTAGTAACTATTTCTTGATTAAATGGAGATATATTCAACCCATATGATGCACACACAAAACTAATTTTAGAAAATATAGGAATAAATGAAATAGAAGTAATTATTTCCTTTGTTATTCCAATTATTTTTGTTGCAATTTCAATTGGTGCAATGATTAAATTTTTTAAATGAAGTATTAGATAGGTTATTGTTAATATTATGAAAAAAATATGAGATAAAATTTTTTTTAAAAAAGAAAAGAAAAAACAAGAAATTAGAGAAGAAAATAGATTTAATATTTTTCTAGAACAAACAGAAGATAAACTAAATCAAAAAACTATTATTGACACCAAACAAAAACATAATGGTGATCCAATTTTAGAATTTAAAAATGTATACAAATATTTTGGAGCAAACAATAAAATTTGTGCAGTAAATAATCTTTCTTTCACATTATATGATAATGAAAATGTGGCTTTAATTGGAGCAAATGGAGCAGGTAAAACTACAACTGTAGAAATGTTAGCTGGAATAACTAATCAATCAAAGGGTGAAATAAACTATTTATTTGACTACACAATTAATTTTCAAGAGAAAATAGGAATTCAATTTCAAGATAGTGCTTATCCTAATGGATTAAAAGTAAAACACATTATAAAATTTATAGTAGATGTATATAAAGTTGATATTAATGATGCTGAAATAGAACAAATGATTACAGCATTTGGACTAAAAGAATTTTATAATAGAAAAGCTAAATCATTATCTGGGGGACAACAACAAAGACTTAATATTCTTTTAGCATTAATCCATAAACCAAAAATAGTAATTCTTGATGAATTATCTACAGGACTTGATATTAGTGTAAGAACAAAAATAATTGATTTTATTATTCATTATTGTAAATTCTTCAATATACAAATATTACTAATTTCACATAATATGGATGAAGTAGAATTAATAACAGATAGAATTATGATTATGCAAAAGGGACAATTAAAAGTAGATTTAAGAAAAAAAGATGTGATAAAAAAATATGGAAGCATACAAAAACTTGCTGAAAAATATATATAATAAAAATAACTTTAATCAAATAAAAAATGAAGTAGATATTTATATATCACTTCATTTTTTATTTGATTATGATATTACAATATATTATAAAAATTTATATAAAAATTGATTTATCATCAACAAAATCATTTTACAGTACTTATTATTCCAAGTTATAAACCAACTGTGCAAATTATTACATTACTACTGCTAGAATATCCCTTATCATCTTTCATTAAAAATAGTTTTTATAGAACTTTCATTTATTTCATGATCCAATAATATTTTTTGTATTTTTCCATCTGCAATAAATAAAACTTTATTGCATATTTCAACTATATCTCTAACATTATGAGAAACTACAAGCATTGTAATTGAGTTATTATTAAGAAATTTTCTTATTTTTTGGTTAGTTTCAATATCAATATTTGATGTAAATTCATCCAATAGTAATAGTTTTGAATTATATGATAATATAGAAAATAAATTAACTTTTTGTTTTTCACCAGCTGATAGTTTTGAATATTTTTGATTGAATAAAGCTTCTATATCTAAAACAGAAGCAATTTCATCAAAAAAATATTTAATATAACGATTATTTAACTTTAAATCATCTAAAATTAATTTATATATATCTTTAACTTTAAAAAATGTTGGAAATCTAAATTCTTGAGAAATATAACCAATGTCCAATAATTTATCATTAATAAATTCATTATTAAAAATAATTGTTCCTTTATCTTGTGATGTTTTTCCAATTATCATATTTAACAGTGTTGTTTTTCCAGTTCCATTTTTGCCAATAATTCCAACTCTATCTCCTTTAAAAATGTCTAAAGAAAAATCTGAAAACAAAATTTTTGAACCATATTTTTTATATAAATTTTTAATTTGACAAACTAGATTATCATTTATATTCATAATTTATTTCCTTTTACCTTGTTTTATATTCAAAACAATTCCATTTATAACTATTGAAATGATTAGTACAATAAGAAAATTTAATATTTGATCATATTGTTTAAATAATTCCATTTGTTTATACTGAATACCATTTTCTTGAATTTCAACATATTTGATTACATAAGGTGTAGAAAAATTGAAAACATTAGTGTTTTGTAAGTTATTCATTCCATCAGATAATCCATTTATGCTTTCTATAAATAAAGCATTTATATATCTAAATGGTGAAAAGTAAGAAATAATATTTAATGGTTCATTTGTAATAATTGTTACTCATGGAATTATATTTCCAGAGAATAATAAGAAAAACATAGATAAAACATAACAAATGATTTGATTTCAAATAATTGACCTAACAAATGTGTACATTATACTTGCAATTGATAAAGATAAAAATATAGAAAATATTAAAGTGAAAATTAAACTTCCTACATTAATATTCTGAAAAAAATTAATTGGAAAATTATTTTTATCAAATGATATTAAATATACAATAAAAAAATTAATTAAAAATGATACTAAAATGATAATGTAAAAATATAGTAAAGGGATACTATTTACATAAATTGGTTTTTTAGAAAATAAAAAATATTTTTCAACAATAGAATTTTTTTTAATATCTATCATTGATGAACTAATAAGTCAAAATGGTATGCCTATTATTACATTGCTTAATACGCTAGGAATAATAGTAGAAACATAATTTCTATTTATATATGCAAAACCAATAGACATTATTGGTATAAACAAAAAACAAATTAATGGTCCTACTCATGATTTAAAGAAATATAAGTTAATAAACTTGATAAAAAACAAATGTGTTTTTCATTTCAAAAAAAACTTCATATTATATTTATCCTTTGCAAATATTTAATAATTGAAATTTTAATAGTTAAAAAAATGTAAAAAAACATTTTTCTATTACATTGTAGCAAAAAATAAATAACACTATAAAGATTTATAGTATTATTTATTTCAATCTTTTTATTATCTCTTTGTTTTTAAATATCTTACCTCTTAAATTAATAGTGTTTTTTTTAAAAAAAGTGTCTAATATTCATATATTAATTCTTAAAAATAAAATATCTAGTTTTAGATCATAAATATAAAATGGTTTTCTTATATATTTAATTTTTTGGTATCAAAATTTATCTAAATACATTTCTTTTTCTGGATCTTTATTAGTTCAATTTTTTATACCCATTAAAGAAAAAGAAATTAATACTGCAATAATATAAGCTATTATTTGAATTAGTGGAAATCCTATTGGAAATAATTGATACACTATACCATATTCACTGAAATTGTGATAAACATCATCATATCAATCAAATTTTGAAACACCTGTTGTGTTATATAAAACACCTTTTAAATCTACAAAAGCCTTTACATACCCTATATAAAGACAAATAAAAACAAAATTAAATAAAAAACTATATCTTGTATAATTTTTTGATGTTAACATAACACCTATTGCAATTACCAATGAATTAAAATGCATCATAAAAAACATTTCATTAGGAGCTTCTCCAAGAAAAATATAATTTCAAACATTACCATTAGGTGTAGTCGATAGTGTTGTTGAATATATTGTAATAATACTTCCAATTATTGCATATGGAGACATAATTTTTGCAATTGAACGTGTTGGATCAATCATTAATGATAGTGGTAATAAAAAAGCTACAGCAGGACATAAATCTAATAAAAATGCTTTACTATAAGTAGTGGATTTATAATAAATATCACCACTATCTAATAAATCTTTTTTGTTAAAAAAATCTATGATATTTTGATTATACCTTGCTAAAAAAAAGTACAAAAAACTAACAGCTCCTATTATTAATCAATAATAATATGAATGAAAAAATATATATAAAAATTTACTTTTTCTAGTAAAAAGAAAATGAAACAAAACAATCATTATCATTACCAATAATGTTGTAATTCCCAATGCTATACCAACAGATGTAAAAGTAAATTTCATAATAAACCTATATATTTGTTATTAATTAAATTTAACCCAATTTTTAAAATTATTTTCAAGAACTTTATAAACATTATTATTTGACATAATTAATGAATATGGTTTTGATCAATTATCATTTTTATTTAAACTATTTCTTTTTAGTAAATAATTACTAAAAATAGTATCATATTTATCTACTTCATTCTTTATGTCAGTTAAAGAATATTCTTCAAAATACACTTTATTCATTTTTGGTTTAATATCATTTATTTCATTTGGATAACCAATTAATAAACCAACTATAGGGAAAATATTGCCATCAAGTTTCAGAAGTTGTTTTAGATCATTAGTTATACCCTTTATTGATCCTAAAAAACAAGTTCCAAGCCCTAATGAAATACTTGCATCCATTAACATAGTTGCACCAATATAAGCATCTCCTGATGCAGTTGCTAATAAATCTAAACCACCTAATACTGGTTTTAAATTGTTTTTTGCACATGCATATTCTAATCTATTTAAATCAATGCAAAAAATTGCTAATAATGAAGCATGATACACAAATGATCTATCAACACTATTTGATGGCATATTTTTATCCATTAATTCTTTAATAAATTTTAATTTATTTTTATCTGTAACAAAAACACAACTAAAAATCTGACCATTCATTGATGTTGGTGCACTATTTACAACTTGAGATAATTGTTTAATTGTTTCATCATCAATTTTTTTATCCTCAAATGATCTTATTGAAGTTCTGCTCAACATTTTATTAATCATAACTACTCCTATTTAACATCATATTTTGTTAATAATTCTTTTATTCTATAATGAATATTTTCTATAGATTTATCTGTTCCATTAAATAAAAACTTTTCATCATAATAATCTTCTACAAAAGCTGTTCTTGGCATTCTTGATATAACAAAAGCATACAATAATGTTCCATATTTTTTCTTTAATAAATTTAAGTTATTATATAGTTGTTTGTTAATTGATTTAACATCAAAATCTGAAATTA
This sequence comes from uncultured Mycoplasma sp., assembly GCA_947648205.1. Taxonomy (GTDB): domain Bacteria; phylum Bacillota_I; class Bacilli_A; order Mycoplasmatales; family Mycoplasmoidaceae; genus Malacoplasma; species Malacoplasma muris. The sequence continues at coordinate 48,702 of CANSNC010000002.1, read as the reverse complement.
CAATAACATCTGATTTCTTATATGAATTTGTTTGAATTATTTCTAATGATTTTTGTAATGCAAGATCAAGATTTGTGCCAGCATAAAATGATTTTTTAATAAATTTAACTACTAAATCAAATTGAGTTTCATAATCCTCTATTTCATAAATGTCTAAAATATCTGAGAAATTAATAATATAAACTTTTCTATTCAATCTTTTTGCCTCTATCAACATTAATAGAACAAATGCTTTAGCGTATTTATCGCCAAAATGTTGCATTGAATATGAAGTATCAATACAGATAATAAAAGCTCCTCCAAAACTATCATCAGCTTTTTTTAATGGTGATTTATCATCATGAATAATTTTTTTTGATCTATCTTTTTGATCAAAAATTAAAAGTTTATTTTCTAACAAATTTGAATTGAAAATCTTCTTTGTTAATTCATCTTGTCTATAAGCAAGTTGATATGGGACAATAGATGAAATAATATTGCCTGTTTTTATACCATTAATTTTTGTAGGATTATATTTATTATCTTTTTTATTAACTTTATTTACTTCTTTGACATTTTCTAAGAATGTTTTTCTTTTAGAACTATCACTTACTTTTCCAAGCATTTTAGTTAAATCATTTAGAAAAGTTTGTTTTGTAAAAGTTTCTACAATAACATCAATTAATTCACTATCTATTTGTAAAATATCTTTTAAAGGCAATGTTCCCATTTTGTCTAGTAAAAAATTACTAGCACTTTTTAATTTATCAATAGAAGCACTAGCTTGACTAATATCATTATCAAGATGTTGATAATTAATATCATTTTTTTCTAATATTTTTCTAAAATAAATGTCTATTGTATTAAATTCTATAGAATTATAAATTATGTCATGCAAACTATTCACACCTTCTATATTATTGTCATTCAATAATTTTTCTATATATTCTTTAAAATCTAAATTCAATCAATTTTGATCTTCTAAATTCTTTAAACCAATTTTTCTATGTGAAGTTAAACCTTGATTCTCATCATAGTGTCTTTTAAAATAATCACTTATATCAATAGTTTTAAGTGCTTCTACAATAGATTCATTAAAAATATTTTCATCAAATTCATATAATGCTTGATATGCAGATTTTATATTATCTTCATATATCAAGTCATTAAACTTATGGTTATTTTCTGCATGAGTTTTCGATTTTTTTTCTATTAAAACCTTTAAGTTGTTTTTTATTTTATTAATTATATTTTCTCTCATCTAATGATTACCACTATTATTTTCAATTTCTTTTATCTGATTTTCAATTGCATCCATTGATACTTTCACTTTAGTAAAACTACTTGTAATTGAATTTAATAGTTTAGATTGATAATAATCATAATTTGGAACTAAAATATTTATTTCATCTTTCAAATAATTCATAACTTGATCTTTATAATTTTCAATTTCATTTATTTTTGTTTTAAGCTCAACAATTTTTTCTTTTAAATTTCTCAATAAATTAATATCCTCAATCACAATAATATTAGATTCAACAGGCATTACTTTCATACCATTAAATTCATAGCCATCATTGTTATTTAACATTTTAAAATGTTGACTAGTATAAATTTTTTGAACTCATTCTTCATTATTTTTTTCATAGTAGTAATAACTAAGTGGGTTCCCACTAAAATCCACTGCAATTGTTTTATTTTGAATGTTGTATCCATAAGGAATGTATCTTTTCCCTCAATTATCTGTCATTAATCCAACAGGTAACAAAAATTTTTTAATTACATTTAATTCAGTTGTATGAAATTCAATAAAACTTGTCAATGTACTACCTGTAATCAATTTATTAATTAACTTTGTTTTCTTTACAATTTTAGAGTTAACTTGAATGTCCTGTTGCAATTTGTCAACAATATCAAACATCTCATTAAAATTTAATCCCAATAAATCCAAATTATATTTATTAAATACATTATCAAATATTTCATTTATAGATTCAATTTCTTGAGGTTTTGATCATAGTAAATGCTTTATTATTAATAAATCAGTTGCATTTACTTCTTCTCTGTCATTTGCAAAAGCTAATGATTTTAGTATTCAAGCGACTTTTTTTCATCTTCTATCTGATACATAAAACCCATTTTCTCCCAAATTTCTTTGTAACTCATTTTTCAAAGATAAAATAAAATGTAAAATTTCATCAGATAAATAAACATTATTTATATGTGATTCAAAACTATTAATTTCATCTACTGTAAAAGTTAAATTAGGTAAAAAACTAATTGAAATATTTTTGTCAGATCTTAATAATGAAAAGAAATTTTTATCATCTTTAATTGGGTTTACAATTATACGTATCAAAAATCTATCATATAAAGCTTCTAAACCTTCATTTTCAACTGGTAATTCATTACTTGCTGATATTAATAAATTTAATGGAACATTAATTTTATTACTTCCATTAATATAAATTTTTTCATTAATAATATTAAGTAAAGTATTTTGAATTGCTGGAGAAGCTTTTCAAATTTCATCAAGAAAAACAACATTACTTTCTGGAAGATAATTTTCTACTTTTCTTTCATAAATATCATCATCTAATTTTTTTAATGATATAGGTCCAAATAATTCTTCTGGAGTAGAAAAACTATTCATAAGATATTCAAAATATTTGCCATTTTTAATAAGTTTACAAACTTGTCTAGCCATTAAAGACTTAGCAACACCAGGTTGACCTAACAAAAATATATTTTCTTTTGAAATCAATCCTAATAATGTAAGCTTTACAATATCTTCTTTTTCAAAAATTTGGTTTTCGATGGTTTCAATTATATTAATTAATCTATTCTTTACAATCATACATTATCCTAAAATTAATACATAATTAAATAATATATTAATATATTAATATTTATAAATATTTTAATTTCATATGATAAACCTGAATTAAAAAATATCAATACATATTTTTAATTTATTCTTATGTATTTTTAAAACAAAAAAAGTCCAAACTTCTAAATTTTGTTTGAACTTTTATTTATTTTCATTTGTCATATATTATGTTAATAATGCTATTTTAGCTATTGATCTAAACCCATCTTTAGTTATATTTCAAAATTATTTTTAAGAAAATAAATTGTTTACTTTTATCATATACACTAATTATAAATCATGTATATTATTATAATAAATCATTAAATATATAAATATCTTTACATTAAATAATTTAAGTATATATATGTATTTTTCTCATAAAAAATACATTAGTTTCTTAATAATTTTCAATTTAATAGCATTGCTTGACTTATATTTAATTTACTAAATAAAATTGATATATTATTGCTTTTAAAAACTGTGAAATTTTAATAAATATAAAATCAAAATCAAATAAAAATATTGGTTATACAACCAATATTTTCAAGAAATTATATTACTTTTAAAAATGAGAAAATAGAAAGGTGACATAAAACAGATGATACAACACTCAAAGGCATCATTGAATAAGGAAAATATATTGAAAATCTTCTCTTTAGTTTTGTAGTATTTACTTTTTTATTAAAATCTAATAATATATCTTCACTAACAAAATTAAACAATTTTACATGCGATAACAATTCTTTTATTTTGTCAATATAAAATATATTATCTTCTACATTTAAAGAATACAAACTATATAAATACATTTTATGCTTTAAATATATCTTAGGAATTCTTTTATCAATATATGAACCAGTGTAAAAGTTATATGAGCAAATGCAAGAAGATAAAACTCAAAATACTATTAAAATTATTAAATGAATAACTCAATTATTTGAATTAATTTTTATACCAAAAGCAATGATTAAAGAAGAATATATTAGAAATGCTACTAAAAATAATAATAAAAATAATATTAATATTAAATTGGCAATAAATATTTTTCTATTGTATTTATTGTTCACTATTTGTTTAGCTATTTCTAATACACAACAATTATTATAATCATCTGAATCAGAATTTAATAATTTATTTTCAAGTTTATATTTTTTTAGCATTTGTTCTCCATTCAAATTCTTTATTGTTAAAAATACTAATAAATTCATCTTGACTCAATTCAAAAATTCAGTCAATTAAATTTAAAATATCATTAAACTCTTTATTAGCTATTACAATAGTGCATAGATCTTTATTTATATTTTTTAGATATTTATTTTCAGGTTTTATCAATATATATATTAGCGGAAAATAAATACAATTAATGATAAAATTATCAAATACACTAGTATTATTATATTTAATTCTTAACACTCAAGGGAAAATAAAAGAGAAAAAACATGCAAATAATAATAGTATAGGAATTAATGCAAACCATAAAGCCTTAGAATCATTAAAGTTAGTAATTCCCATTCATAAGAACACAATTGAGCATATTATAGAACCAACAATTAAGCAATTTACAAAAACTAAACCACTTCAATTTCTTCAAAATCAAAATTTTGAATATGCAGATTTAAATGAAGTATATATATTTCTTTTAAAAATTATCAAATAAATAAAATTTAATATTGGAATGTAAATTAATTTAGGAAATAATTTTTCAGTCAAAAATAATTGTTTATCATAATCTAAGTCTTCTTTATGTTTTTTCAAAATTGAAGAAAATTTATAAAATTTTTCTCTATCATGAAAATCTTTGTCAAGAGGTTTTTTATTAAAAGCAAAAATAAAATAAAGTTTAAATATTGACATAAATTATAATTTTGTTGAAAAAACAATATCAATTGCAGAGCTTGTAATTGACAAAACAGTATCAACAGCTGATATAGCAACAGAAATTGGATTTGCCCATGCTGTAGCTTTAACTATTACTTTTTTTAAAATAGCATTATTAGCAAAAGCAAATGCTTTTTTACCAAGATTTTTAGCAACAATTTTAAAAAGAGTTGTTTTAGCAAAACTATTTAAACCTTTTGATATTAGTATATTCAATACTTCTTTAGTTCTTCCTGGCACATCTAACAATAATAGTGCAATTGAAATGGAAAAACTTATTTCTCCTTTTTTTCTTAATTCATCTTTATTAAAAGAATTTATATTTTCTTTTAAAATATCATATCAAATTTTGTATTCATCACTCTTTAAAACAGTTTCCATTTGTTTTTTTATTTTATCATAATATTTATATGTATTTCATGATTCATTTGTAAATCATGTCATTATTCCTGCTTGTGTTGTTGCAGCAACAGCAAAAGCTACATTAGCTCCCCACATCCATCAAGCAGTTCAATAAAATGCTGCCACACCTCAAGCAATTCCAGTTAAAGTTGCAGAAGATACTTTTAGACCATTTAATGCATTTAAATAATCATTTAATATATTTTTTTTCTTTTCTAAAGCCATTATTTCTTCATAATCATCATTTGTAACATAAATATTACGACTATCATTTTGATTATTATTGGTAGTAAAATTATAATTATTTTTTATTAAAAAATTACTATATGATTTATTATTTATTTTTTCTTCACTACTATAAATAGCTATTTCTTTATCATCAACTTCATTTGACATAGCTAAATCTATGTCACTATCTATTTTATTTTTAACTTCATTATAAAGATTTTCATTTGTCTTTTTTAATTTATCCATATTGTTTTGAATATCTTCAATCAATAAATCACCATTAATTATTTTTGTTGTGTATTCATAAATTTTATCCATATCAATATCTATATCATATTTTAATTTATCATTAACAACTGAAGTATTAAATACTTTTTTAAAATCTGATCCATATATAAGGTTTTTTAATTCATCAGTTTTTACATCTTTAAACATATCTTTTTGCTCTATTTTTTTATTAAAATTACTTTTAATAACCATACTATGACTGCTAGCAACATATAAGCTAGGGACTATAGCTACACTAGACATCATTAATCCTAATGCAATATTTTTTCATTTTTTCACATAAACTCCATATTCTCTGTATACATCTCAATTTAGTCAAAAATTAAACCAAAGTTCTAAATTGAGGCTCTCAAATACAAATTAGTATCAATTTGATTTTATAATAACAATCAAATAAATCACAATAGAATTTTAAATTATTAAAAAAACACATGTGATAATAAAAAAAATATAAAGATTAATTAAAATCTATTATAAAACCTAAAGATAAAAATAATCTTTAATAAACAAACACAAAAAATTATTAGTTTTAAATAAAAAATATTAATGTTTTTCATATAAACTGCAACAAAATATCTATTATGAATATTCAAACAATTTTATGAAAATTAAAAAATGAATAAATACATTTTTTATATTTATAATTTTAAAAAACAAAAAAGACATGAAAAATAATTTAAAAAATTAAAACAACTAATAAAAATATTTATTATGATTTTAGTTTTTGTTTTGAATTATTTCAATTATTTACATGTTAAGAAAAATCTTTGATTTTAAATCAAGTTGTGAAATAAATATTATATAAAAAAGCAATAAAAACTCATAACCATTTTATTGGTTATGAGTTATAAGTTGTGGAATTATGATGTTGCACTTCATATTTTGCTTTGGTAATTTTAATTAATTTCATTAAAACATTCTATTTCTCAAAACTAATTATTATTTTTTTCTCATTTATAATATGTATTAATAATGTTATCTTCTATTATTGTCATAAATTCATCTTTGTTTACAATGATACTATTTCCTTTATCTTTATCTAAAATAGAAACTTTGTTACTATTATAAAATATGATGACACCAAGGAATATATACATTCCTGATAAATCTCTTTCATGAAACATATATGCATACATAAACGAATATCTTCACATTAAATAATTTAGATAAAAATATATATTTTTCTTTTTTTTATTAAAAAACTTATTATTTTTTTTATTCATTAATAATATGAATCTATCAATCATTGTATTATTAGTCTTTATATCCAATAAATTAGGTAAATTCTTAATATCTAATAAATTATTTAAGTGGTCTTCTAATTCTTTTTCTTTTGTATTAGATTTACAATTTTCAATATTTTTATATCATGATCAAAATTTAAATAAAAATATGGAAAACACAACTAAAACTATAAAGTAATAAACAACTGTTATAGTTATTATTAAAATTTTTAGTCATTTCTGTGTTGCATATCAATTATTTATTGTAAATAAAACTTGAATAATAAAATATATGACTATCGAGAATAAAACAATATAAAACGATAACATTAAGTAATTAAAGAAAAAATAATAAAATTTATCTCTCTTAATAATTCTTAATCAATTTTTTATGCAAAAATTGTTAAATTTATTGTTATTATCTTTAAAAATAATTGTTTTAAAGCACTTCATTCTATTGTTAGTAAAAAATACATATCCAAAGTGTAATAAAATCAATAATAATGCAAGAATATAACAAAATCAAATTGTAATCTCATCCATATTATGACTCCTAATTTAATATTTAATTGCATCTACGATAGCTAAAATAGCGCACATGTCTCAATGAAAGCACCTAAAAGTGGAACATATCTTAAAAACTTACCTAAATTAACTATAGGATATAATGCTTTTGCAATATTTGCTGCTACATGCCCTACTTTATAAGTGGCAGCCCCTGCACTAATTGCTCTTTCTCAGTCATCTCTCTCTTTATCAATTATGTCAATCGCTAATATTAACATACCACTAGCAGTACCAACAGCAATAGAGGCCGCAGATAAACCTATAGCAATGGACAATGTTCCACCAAAAGAAGGAACAACAAAAGCATACATTGAAGCTGATGCAATAGCAAGTGCAGCTGAAATAGATGCAATAGCTGCATTTGCAATTCTTAAATTTTTTAATAAATTATATGTTGACTTTTCAACTCCAGTATTACTAATGCTATTACTAGTTTCAAGTTCACTTGGCATTATTAGTCTATTTAAATTAACATTGTTTATAGTACTAAAACTATCATTTGAGCTCAAATTATAATCACTATATTTTAATTTCATTTCATTCAAGTAATCATTAATATCATCTAGTGTAAATTTTTGTTTTTCAAACAAATCAGTAAAATATAAAGCCTTATCTATAAATTCTTTTTTACTAATTCCACCAAAATCATTAATTTCATTATCATTAATGTCATTATCATTAACTTCATTAGCAGAAAAACTATGATGTAATTTTTCTTCAATAAATGAGAAATTTTTTTCACATCATCATAGTTAATTTTATAATTTTCTTTGTTAACAATATAATTCATTAACGTAGGTATTATTACCGATGGCACAGCAATAATAAGTGGAAGAATTATTCTAAATTTACTTATAATTTTCATAAATTAACCTCATTAATTAAATTTTATTAATAACAAAATTATAGGTAAACAAAAAAATAATTTAAAAAATAAAAAATTCTATATAACCATATTTTGAATTTTTTATTTCAATTTCTTTAATTAATTTATTAATAAATTAACATTATGTTTAACATTTATCAAATACTTATTATTTTATTAATAAACTAAATATTTAAAAATGTGTCTTATTAAATAAACTATAGATAATAATATTTATTAATTGATCATAAATCATTTTAAAACGTATAAATAGTTTTTTGTCATTATCAATCCGTTTAAAATTTCCTATTACAATTTGAAACACATTTTCTCTATAAGGTTGTAGAATAGATGTAAAAAAATATGTTTTTATCTTTTTAGAACTCAAAAAGTCTAAAAAATAATTTTCAGTATCACTAATAACATTAAATTTTGTAAATAAAAAAATACTATCTTTTTCAAAATCTTGAATTTTTTTAAAAAATTCAAAATATTGCAAACTTGTTAATCTAACTAAATGTATTTTTTTAAGAGAACAATAAATATCAAATGCTCTAACTTCAAATATTTTATCTTCTTGAAAAACATATATTGTAGATTTTGACATTATGTCTTTTTGCATTTGCTTTATTATTTGTCAATCTATATTAGCAAGAGAAAACTTTAAAAATGATAAATATTCATTTATATCAAATTCAGGTAAAAATAATTTACTAATATTACTATCTATATCATTAGAGTTAGAAAAAGCATTTTCTGCTCTTTGAATATATCTATTAATTAAATCAAATTTCATATTAGTAAAAGAATTAAAACCTAATTTTTTGGCTACTCTATGAACAGAAGCAATCGAAAAAGGTTTTCCATGACAAAATGACTCAATAGTTTCATTGTTTTTAATAATTGAAACAAATTCACTATTAATATAATCTATTATTATTAAATCAGTTTGTGTCATTTTAGATGAATCATAATCTAATATTACTTTAAATTTTTCATTCATAATTTATTATATAACAATAGAATAGATAGAAATAAAAAAATAGAATGGTAAACATTCTATTTAATAAATTAATTTTTCTTTTCTTCTTTTGGTTCTTCAGGTTTTTTAGCTTCTTGTTGTTTTTTCATAGCTTCTGCAAATTGAGATGCCATAGCTTCAAATTGATCAATTTTAGTTTTTAATTCATCATATTTTTCTTCTTTTAGAAGTTTTTCTAATTCATCAATTTGTTTTTGAGCTTCTTCTTTTTGTTTAGGATCAGCTTTTCTGCCTTCTTCTGATTCCATACCTTGTTTTAAAGTATTAATTAAAGATTCTGCTCTATATTTTGTTTCTTTTTCTTGTTTTACTTTTTCATCTTTTTCTTTGTTTTCTTCAGCTTCTTTAACCATTCTATCAATTTCTTCTTGACTTAATCCGCTTGAGTCTTTAATAGTAATGTTTGCTTCTTTATTAGTTTTTTTATCTACTGCTTTAACATTTAAGATACCGTTAACATCAATGTTAAAAGTAATTTCAATTTGTGGCACACCACGTGGAGCTGGTTCAATTCCATCTAGAATAAATCTACCTAATGATTTGTTATCAGCAACCATTGGTCTTTCACCTTGAACAACATGAACATCTACTGCAGGTTGATTATCAGCTGCTGTAGAAAAGATTTGTGATTTAGAAATAGGAATAGTTGAATTTCTTTTGATAATAGGAGTTGCAACTCCACCCAATGTTTCAATACTTAATGTTAATGGAGTAACATCTAATAATAAAATATCTTTTACATCACCCATTAATACTCCACCTTGAATAGCAGCACCTTGTGCAACAACTTCATCAGGGTTAATATTTTTATCTGGAGATTTTCCAAGTTTTTTTGTTACTAATTCTTCAACTGCAGGCATTCTAGTAGAACCACCAACTAATAAAACTTTATGAATATCATTAGGAGTTAATTTTGCCTCTTTTAATGCATCATCTACTGGTTTTATAGTTCTTTCTAATAAATCTTTTGATAATTCTTCAAATTTTGCTCTACTTAGTTTTAGTTCCACATTTAATGGACCACTGCTTGTCATTGAAATAAAAGGTAAATTGATTTCAACTTCTTTTAAACCTGATAATTCAATTTTAGCTTTTTCAGCAGCATCTTTTAGTCTTTGCATTGCCATTTTATCAGAAGATAAATCAACACTATGTTGTTTTTTAACTTCAGCAACAATTCAATCAATAATTTTTTGATCTCAATCATCACCACCAAGGTTGTTATCACCAGATGTAGCTAAAACTTCAAATGTTCCATCTGCAATATCAAGAACAGATACATCAAATGTTCCACCACCTAAATCATAAACAAGAATTTTTTGTTCTTTATTTAGTTTATCAATACCATAAGCCAATGATGCAGCTGTAGGTTCATTAATAATTCTTTCTACTTCTAAACCTGCAATTTTACCTGCATTTTTTGTTGCTTGTCTTTGTGAGTCATTAAAATAAGCTGGAACTGTAATAACTGCTTTATTAACTGAAACTCCTAATTTTTCTTCAGCACATTTTTTAATGTAAGAAAGAATTTGAGCAGAAATTTCTTCTGGAGTATATTTTTTGCCTTCAATATCAACAGTTTTTTTAGTTCCTATCAAACGCTTAATAGAATGAATTGTGTTTTTGTTTGTAACCATTTGTCTTTTTGCTGCTTCACCAACAATAATTTCTCCACCCTTAAATGAAACAACTGATGGAATTGTTCTTTTACCCTCAGGTGTTTCAAGGATTTTTGGTTTTCCGTTTTCCATTACAGAAACACAAGAATTTGTGGTACCTAAATCAATACCAATAATAATATTACTTGCCATAATTTTTCTCCTTAAACATACATTTATAAAATCGAATGTCTATAGTATAGCATAAAAATTAGCACTCTCAATAGTTTTTTGCTAATATTTATTTTTTTATTTATATAAATATACGTTTTTAAGCATAAGAAATTTCATAAAATTAACAAAAAGAATTTAAAATAACTACAAAATACATTTATTTAAAAGCATTACAAGTACTAAGTGCAATGTAGGAGAATAGTAATGAACTCAAAAAATAATGACATAATAATGTTTTTTAACACAAAAGTATTAAAACATATGGCTCCACTAGTAATTGATGAAAAAATCAGTAATGAAATATATAATCTAGAAAATATTAAATGCAACTCTATAAAATATCCTTACAAACCTTTTTTGCTATTATCAATAATTAATGCTTTTAAAAATAACAAAAAAGATTTATTTAAATCTGAAATAGATTTACATCATGAAACAATTATTAAAGCCTTTTATGATTTAATAACAAAAGATAATTTATTATTTTTAATTTTAAAAAATCATTCAGGAAAGCAGAGTTGAGAAATTGGTTTTAATGAGAATACAAAATCAAGTGTTTTTTCTATTATGTTACAAGGTCCAATAAAAAAATTAGAAAGCAAATGATTTATTTATGATAACAAAACTAAAAAATTAAAATTTAATTTTGACATTAAACCTTCAGATGAGAATTTTATAATATTTGAGAGTTTATGTTTTAAAGCAATTAAAGAAGCAATACCTTGATACAAAGAAAAAACAAATTCTCAAATAATAAATTTAGATTATTATTATGATATGGACAAATTAACACATTCAATTCCATTAGAAATAGAAAGTTATAGAAGAAGATATCAACATATTTTTAGAAAATCTGTCTTAGATAGAGATAAAAAATGTATTATATGTTGTTTAGATAATAATTCTATTTTAGAAGCTTGTCATATAAAACCATATTCAAATAGTGATGACTATGAAAAATATGATCCAAATAATGGAATCACATTATGTTCAAATCACCATAAATTATTTGATAAAGGTTATTTTAGTTTTGATGAAAATTGAAATTTAATTATTACAAATAAATTTATAAACAAATCAGATGATAATTTATATTTTAGACAATATGAAAAATGTTATACAAAAATGTTGAATGATTTTCCTAGTATGAATAATTATGCTAAATATCATTTTCAAAATATATTCATTAAATAAAATAGTATAGAAAAATCCTATTAGTTTAATTCTAATAGGATTTTAATTAATAACAGATATTATTACAATTGGTGTTTTATTAAAATATTTTTCAATTTGCTTACTTATATATTTTTTAATAAGTGGTTTAAATTCTTTAGCATCAAATTTACCCATTTCTTTTAAAGATGATCTTGAAAATTCAAATGCTTCTTTTGATAAATTATTAAATCAATCTAAATGTTCCTTATCATTTGGAACAACCCCAAAATGTTTTAAATCAACATTTTGTAAATCAAATTCTTTTTTATTGTCATCTAATAATAATGAAAAGAAAACTATTCCATTTTCGCTCATAACTTGTCTTTCCATTAAAATGTTATCTCCTTCATCAAGAATACTTCCTTGATTTCCAACATAAACCTCATTAACAGGAACAAATTTTTTTTGTTTAACTTTTTCCCCATTTACAATTGTTAATAATTCACCATTATATAAAGCTATAACATCATCACTTTTATAACCTATATCTTTTAATCTATTTGAATATTTAATAACTTCAGAATACATTCCAAGTGTTGGAATAATATATTTTGGTTTTAATTCATTAACTAAAAATTTATGATCTTCAGCTGATGCTTCCATTTTTAATATTGTTCTAGGTAGAGATTGAATATTAATATTTAATTTAGAAAATCTATCTAATATATCAGCCTCAGCTTTTTCAAAACCTGACATTGTTTTAAAACCCAAAATAACTTTATCAGTATTTTTAAGTTTTAAAATTTCATCTTCATCTCTAGTTAATGAAATCAATTTATTGAACAACCTATCTGGTGTAGAAGAAACTAATATAATCCCTCTTTTTAATTCATTTATTTTATGAATAGGAGCTAATGGAAACCTATTACTATCAAACATTTTTTCATGAATAATTTTATTAAATACATTCATAAAAATTGGATTATATATTATAAATGGAATTTGTTTTTCTTTAGAAATTTCAGCTAAAGTAATGAAAGTGTGTAAATCTGTATCAAAGCAACCTACAATAACTCTATTTGTTAAACTTTTATCAATTACACTTTCATAAAATGATTTAGATTTATGATTTGGTGAAGTAAAACCTATATTTTTTGCAATATTTCCAACATTTGTAATTAATAGTAAATTTTTACCATGGGTAATATTATTAATTCTTGTTATTTCATTCATAAAAGCTGCGCTTTTATCACTACTTATAATAAATTCATCAATATAAATAATATTACCATCTGGAGTACCAATGATAAAACCATATGAATCTGGTAATTCATTAACAATATGAAATGGTGTAATTGGATATGGTCCAAGATGTATAGTTTTCAATGCTTCTAATGGTTTAATATTTAGATCAGTAAAATTAGGTTTTTTTTGCATACTCTTTTTATTCAAATATGATCTTAAAACAAGTTCTCCAATTTTAGATGTGTAAATTGGAATATTTTTTATCTTATCATATACATATTGTAGTGCACCCATATTTCTATGAGAAGCTACTCCAATAAAAATACCTTTTATAAGTTTTGAATTTTTTTCTATTCAATCAATATAAGGTATTATTTTTTTAATACCCAACTTTGTATAAACAGGTATAGTTATACCTAGATTAAAAATATAATAATTCCCATCAATTTCTAACACATAACATGCTTTTTCATTCTCATCCATTCCTCCAAGAGAAAAAAAATTAATAGTACTCATGATTTGCCCCTTTTTTATTTTTTTAATTAGTTAGTAATACATTTAACTCATAAATATTCACACTCTATAAAATTAACATTTATTATTAATAATAAATTTTAAAAAATAACATAAAAATAAAATCAAAATGTAAAATGAGTTGAGTTATTTATAGTCTAATTATAGCAAGCAATAAAAAAAATTATAAACTAATTGAAAATAATATTAATTTTTTTAAAATTTTTTATTTATAAATTAAAAAAGTTTGTTTATAAACAAACTAATTATGCATTATTCAGGTGTATTATTAGTTATATAGTAATCATGAAATGTATTTCATAAACTTCAACTTGGTCCTATATTTTTATAGTCAATTGGATTTTTCAATTCTTGTTCTATTGTAAATTCAGGATCTGCATAACCAATCAATTCTTGCTTCGAATCCAATCTACTTCCATCTGTATAGACACTTGATAGTGATGTTCATGTTGATTTATAGTAAACAGGTATATTATTTTTTGTAATAGAGTATTTTATTGATATAAAAAAATCACAAGTAAAAGATCCATTTAATGATCTTGTTACATCAACATTTGTAAAACTAAAATCTAAATTATTAACAACAACATTTGAGTCAGCATTCATTTGATGACTAAAAATCTCATTTCAAATAAATAAATATATTGTATCCCTAAGCATTTCTCTACTAATAATGTCTTTAAGATTGGTTAAAATGTAAGATGGATTATCTTTCAATTGTGTTTTTATCTTATCATATGTTTCAGGTTTATAACTACTATTTAAAAACATATTCTTGTCTCCGCTATAAACAGTACTTGATGTTTCTTGTGAACATGAAATACATGCAAAAGGAAGTGCAACAAAAGATAACAATATTGGAAATTTAAAAAATCTAGTCATACCCATACAATTATTATTATATAAAATAAAAAACAGAATTCAATAAAAAGAATTCTGTTTATATTATAACTTTAATTTGGAGCGGGTGATGGGAATCGAACCCACGTTAATAGCTTGGAAGGCTATAGTTCTACCATTGAACTACACCCGCATAACATGGTGCTGGAAAAGGGACTTGAACCCTTACGACATTGCTGTCACAGGATTTTAAGTCCTGTGCGTCTACCATTCCGCCACTCCAGCTGCCAAATGTGTAATATTAAATTGGTGTCCCATAAAGGAATCGAACCTTTGACCCCTTCATTAAAAGTGAAATGCTCTACCGCTGAGCTAATGAGACATGAAAATGACTTATCAACAATAAATCATTATTTATAATTTTTTAAATGGCTGGGCTGGTTGGGGTCGAACCAACGCATGATAGAGTCAAAGTCTATTGCCTTACCACTTGGCTACAGCCCAATAATGGTGGGCAGTGACGGATTCGAACCGCCGAAACACAAGGTAACTGATTTACAGTCAGCTGCGTTTGGCCACTTCGCTAACTACCCAAATTATGTTTGCAATACTACAAACATAAATAATTATAAGATAATTTTGAAAAAAATCATTAATTTATTTCTAAAATTTTAATCTTATATGGTTCATCTATTCCTTTAATATGAACATCATCATTTACTTTTTTACCCATAATTGATTTTGCTAATTGACATTCATTAGAAATTTTATTTTCAGTTGGATCTGCTTCAACAGAACCTACAATTGTATAAGTTGAAATTTTATTATCTGAATAATCTTTTATTTTAACTAAAGATCCAATTTGAACTACATTAGTTTTAGTTTTATCAGATTTTACCTTACTAATAATTTTAGAATTATTTAATAAATCTTCTAATTCTTTAATTCTTCCTTCAATTTGTGCTTGCATATTTTTTGCAGCATCATAGTCAGCATTTTCAGATAAATCACCTTGTTCTCTTGCTTCTTGAATTTGCTTAATTATTTCAGGTCTTTTAACATCAACTAATTCTCTTAATTCTTTTTCAAGTTTTTCTCTACCTGCTTTAGTCATTAAATTCTTGTTCATAGCGTTTATTTCTTTCTTCACTAATTTATGATTTGTACTAATAAACTACCTATAAAACATATCACAAAAAAAGTTAAATTATTACTTTTTTTTAGAAAGTTTTAATTTAACTATTTCATCTTTTATAGATTGTTTTTGAGCCACATAAAGATTATCTCTTTTTTGTCTTAATAAAAATTTATATAAAAATGTTTTAGTGTTCAACATTGAAATAACAAGAAAAAGTACAAGAGTAATTACAAGATTTGGTGGCATAAAAATTGGTTTAACAGCAAATCTATAATATTCTCCAATAGCAGTACCAAGTCCTGAAACACCACCTTGATTTATTTGATTAATAAAATAGTTTCAACCTTTAGTAACTTCACTACCACCAACTATTACAAATGGATATAAAAATAAAATTAATAACAAGATAAGTGGAACAATAAAAAATGTATAAACACAGCCTAATATGAAAGCACTTTTAAAATCTCATAGCATTTTTTTATCAAATACAACTTCTTTTTTTAAATCTCCAAACCCAACACAAAATCTTATAAAAGAAAGAAATGTGCCAATAAATAGAGGTAAAAAATCTAAAACATTAATTGAATAAAAACTATTGTATTTCTTATTACAAATTGCATAACCAACTTTTTTAGGTCTTTTTAAAGCCTTTTCATATTCAACTCTTTCAATCGGAGATAAAGACTGTAACACACTAGGGTCTAATTTCTTAGCATTTTTTGGCAAAGTATATTTTTTATTTTCATCTAAGGATTTAATAGAATTAGATGATTGTGATTCACTTGTTGTTATTTCTTGATTATTTAAAACATTATCATTCATCTTATTTCTCCTTATCCTGCAACACTCTGTTGTTCCTCATTTTTAGTAGGAGTGTATTCTACTGTAGTTGTTGAATTATTTTCAGAAATTTGTTGATCTGATTGAACTTCAACAGTTATAAATTTTTTTATCATTTTCTTTTTCTTAGGACTAACAAATCTTGATATCTTCATTTTCAAATTATCTTCTAATGTAAACAATGTAATAGTTAAATCATTTTGCTTGTTGATTACAAAGTAAGATATAATCACAGAAATATTAATTGATGATATTAAACCAATAACCAATAATCCAATTCATCAGGCATTGCTATTAAAAGTTGGAACAATAACTGTTGTTACAAAACCATCAAAGTTACCAGAAAATAATTGCTGCCATCCAGAAACTAAAGTATTAAAATTTAAACCCCCCAAGACTGGATAAAACAAAATTAATACAATTAGTAATACAGGACCAAAAACAAAATATATTAAAATTAAAGATATATATCTTCCAAAAAAATACTTATATAACTGCTTATTAAAAATAGAACTTGATTTAATTCTTCCATATGATGCAAAAAGAGAACTCATAGAAAGAAAATATCCTATAAAAAATGGAATAAAGTGTCAAAATGATATTTTAAAAAATTTTGGAAACTTTTTATATATTGATATTTTTTCAGAATTATTATTATCTATATTTTGTTCAACAATCCCATTTACCTTATCCAAATATTTTTTATTTCAATAAAATGATGGACGATCAACAGAGCTAACACTATTTGATTCTACACTCATGTTATCTTTCATAATTACTCCAAACATAAAGTATCATATAAATTTTATAATATTTTATTTGTAGACTCAAGCATACACAAAAATAAAAAATAAAAAAGTGTTATATAAAACACTTTTATAGATATTTATTTTTTTGTAGATATCATTTTTAAATATGCATCAAGAATCAAAGCAGCACTACTCATATCTTTAGTTTTTTTTATTTGAGAATTTCTTAATCCAAACTCCCTTTGAATATATTCACTAGATTTTGTTGTATATGCTTCATCTTGAAGAACTATTTCTAAATTAGAAACTTTACTATTAATATTATCTACAAAATCATTTATTAGTTTATGTCTTGCAGAAACATAACCATCAAAAGTTGTTGGATAACCAATAACTATAATTCCAATATTTTCTTCATATATAATTTCTATTAATTTATCAAAAAAATTATTAGTATTTTCTTCAACAGAATAAGGAACTGAAAATGTATTATCATCATCAGTAATTGCTAAACCAATATATTTTGTTCCATAATCAATTGCTAATATTCTTTTTTTAACATTCATTATTTCAATTCTCCCATTATTTTATTAAATAGAGAATCAATTTTTTCTATACTAGATTCATTAAAATTACCTTGAACAAAATTAAATCTTCCACCACCTTTACCATTTAAATTTGAATTTACTAAATTAGCAAATTGCTGCAAATTTAAATTTTTTGATTTAATAAATTCATCATTTCCACATAAAAAGTATTGATAATTATTGTCAATAAAATTTATTATTAAATAAATATTATTTCTATTTTCATTTACTAAATTTGTTAAAGTCTGCATTAAAATTTTTCTATCAATGTTTTCTAATTTAACATAATTCACAAGTTCATTATAAGATTTAAGATTATTCTTTAAATTTAAAATTATATTTTCCTGATTTGTTTTTTCAAATTTATACTTAATAACATTTAATGCATTTTTGATTAAATCATAATATTGTTTTAATTCAATAAAATGCATGTTATCAAAATTTTTATCTATTAATTTTTCAAACTCTTCATCTTTCAAGCCAATAGAATGGTAATCAGAAATAAACTTTTTAATATCATCTAAAGTTTGTTTTTTTATTGTTCTATCAAAATCATTAATTAATTTTTTTGTTGCAATAGCTTCTATTCTTCATGTACCAGAGCCTTTTGAGTCCAATTTAATAATTTTAAAATCTTCAATATCTGAAGTTTTTTTAACATGTGTTCCCCCACATATCTCTATAGAATAATCTCCTAATTTAATTACTCTAAGCTTTCCTTTTATCTTTTTATATACTTCTTCAAAATAAGCAAGTGCACCAAGTTTCTGTGCTTCTTCAAGAGTAACTTCAAATAATTCACTATTTTGATTTTTATTTATGATTTCTTTAATATCATTTTCTAATAATTTAATGCTATCTATATCCAACTTCTTATGATAATGAAAATCAAATGTGACTTTTTCTGGAGATTTTAAAGCTCCTTCTTGCTTTATTGAATTATCAATTTTTCTTTTTAAAGCACTATGCAATAAATGTTCTGTAGAATGATGTGCTGATAAAATATTTCTTCTATTAACATCAATTTTGCCATCAACTAGTTCACCTAAAGTAAATGTTCCACATTCAAAATGATGAATATGTTGACCATTTGGAGATTTTATCACATTATCAATTAATGAATTTTTAATTACTCCAACATCATTAACTTGACCACCTGATGTAGCATAAAAACATGTATTGTCTAATACAATATAACCTGGACTATTTTTTATTTCTTCTACAATATTAAAATCTTGATCAAATATCTTTACAACTTTTGATTGTTTAATATCAAATGAATTGTAATCAAACTTTGAAACAACATTCAAATTTATTAAGTTTTTTGTTTGCTTATCTAATCCACTAACATTATTATTTGAAGATTTTGATATTTCTCTATGTTCTTCAAAAAACTGGTTAAATAAATCAAAATCAAGTTCTAGTTTTTTTATTGGTTTCATTTTATAGTTAAATTTATTTAATATTGCTTCTAAAATAAAATTAACTGCATTAATATCTTTATGAATTTCTAATTCTTTTATTATTTCTAATGGAAAACCATAAGTATCAACTAATGTAAATAATTGCTTTTCATCAATTTTTTCATTATTTGTTAACTCTATAAATTGTTTAATTGATTTAGATAATGAATTATGGTGAACTTGATATTCATTTTTAAATACTTCATATAATTTTGTTTTTTCCTTTAATAAGTATGGATAAAAATCTTTCATAGTATCTATAATTGCATCAATAATAAAATTAATAGATGAATCTTTCAATCTTAAAATATCCATATTTATAAAACTAACTCTTAAAAGTTTTCTTATGATATATCCTCTATCTTTATTAGATGGTATAGCTCCATCACTAATTGCAAAAATACAAGATTTAAAATGATCAATAATAACAGAAAAAGCTTTATTAATTAAAATCTTAATTGAATCTTTATTTTTTTCAAAATATAAATTAGTATCATATTTATATTCTGTATATTTTTCCATAATGTTTCTAACATATACAAAAACATCTGTATCATAATTTGTGTTTACATCTTGCATCACACAAGCTAATCTTTCAAGTCCTGCTCCTGTATCAATATTTTTTCTTGCAAGTGGAGTGTAATTATTCTTTCCATCATTTTCAAATTCACTAAAAACAATATTTCAAATTTCTATATATCTATCATTTTCTATATCTTCAAAAAATAATCTTTCTCCAACCTTATTAAAATCATATTTTTCACCACGATCATAATATATTTCAGTACAAGGGCCACATGGACCTTGACCTATCTCTCAAAAGTTTCTATCTTTTTTACATTTAATAATATGAGACTTTATTACACCAAGTTTAATTCACAAATCATAAGATTCTTTATCATCTTCAAAAACTGTAAAATAAAGTTTCTTAATATCAAACTCTAAAATCTTTGTAAGGTATTCAAAAGCCATTTCAATAGCTTCTTTTCTAAAATAATCTCCAATAGAAAAATTACCAAGCATTTCAAAAAAAGTATGATGTCTACTTGTAACACCTACATTTGAAATATCATTTGTTCTAATACATCTTTGACTATTTGTAAGTCTAAAAGAAGGTGGTGTTTCAACTCCTGAAAAATATTTTTTTAAAGTAGCAACTCCTGAATTGATTCATAATAAAGAATTATCATTCTTTGGTATAAGTGATTGAGACTCTATTATTAAATGATTTTTGCTTTTAAAAAAATTTAATCATGACTCTCTAACTTGACTAAATGTCATTTTTTTCATAATCAACTAAATTAGTGACTTCACTAATTTCTCCTCCTCCTAAACATCTATTTTCATAATACAATACTGCATATTGTCCAATAGTTACAGATTTAGTTTCTTCATAATTTAATAATACATTGTCATTAATTAATTCAAATGTAGAATTTATTAATTTCTGACAATGTCTAAATCTAACCTTAACACTATTATTATCTGGTATTTTACCTATTCAATTAAAATTTTTAATTAAGCATTTATTTGAATATAAAAATTTATATTCTTGTTCAACATTAGCAACATACAATATGTTTTTCTCAATATCCTTTTTACAAACAAAATTTTTATTTTTATTACCACCTAGATTTAAACCTTTTCTTTGACCTATAGTGTAGAAAAAAACACCATTATGTGTACCTATAATTTGTTTTGTATAAATATCAATTATATTTCCTTGTTTTTCTTGAATATAATTGCTTAAAAAATCTTTAAAATTTCTTTTGCCAATAAAACATATACCCATAGAATCTTTTTTATTTCATGATTCTAAATTATATTTTCTAGCAATTTGTCTTACTTGTTTTTTTGTTAAATACATCAATGGAAAAATAACTTTACTTAGTTGCTGTTGACTTAATTCACATAAAAAATATGTTTGATCTTTGTGCTTATCTAATGCCATATTTAAACTATAATAGTCTTTATCATAATCTACTCTAGCATAATGTCCTGTTGCTATGTAATCACATTTAAATTTATCAAAACAATATTTTGCAAATTCATTAAATTTTATATACTTATTGCATAAAACATCTGGGTTTGGAGTTTTTCCGGATTTATATCCATCAATGAATTTTAAAAATACTTTATTTCAATATTCAGAAATAAAATCTACTTTATGCAATGGAATATCAAGTTGTTGACAAACATGAGATGCATATTCAAAATCAGCATAAGAATCACAAGAATCATATTTTGATTTATAATTCAATTCATTGTTAACTAAATTATCTCAATTTTGCATAAAAACACCAATTACATTAAATCCCATTTTCTTTAATATTAATGCTGCAACTGAAGAGTCTACACCTCCAGATATTCCAATAACAACGGTTTTCAATTCAAACTCCTTCTACCATATATAATTATATAAAAGATAAATAAAGTTAAATTAATATTTTATTCACTATTTATTTCACCATTATAATAACAAAATGAATAGTAAATAAAAAAAGATTGACCCCATTATCCCTAAGGGGTCAATCAAAATCTACTCTATTCATACATTGGTATAAAACCATGCAGTTTGCACAATAACAATCACAAAAAAGATTGTTTTCACTTACATTTAACTAAAATGTTAAAGGTCAGTTATGAATGGGAGTCTTTCTACATTGAATGAATAAGATAAAGAAACTTCAATATTCTTTTGAATCTACCAAGCGGCCTTTACCGAATTGTTATTTTAATATATATTGTTTTTCCGGCCAGGAAGCATATATATATTTAATAAATTTTCGACACCAAAAGTTCTCGACAAACAATCAGCTGTATACCAATTGAATATTTTATTTTCTAACCTCATTCACTCCCTATATCCTCGACACCCTGGACAGCGATCGAGACACAGCCCGTTTTTTCATCTTCAAACCTAAAATGAATTTAGCGAAAAGCGCAAAAACATTTTCAAACAATTTTATAATTATTGCGCAATATAATTAAAGCACAAAAAATGGATTTTTAAACAAAAAAATAAATTTTTTTCTAATTTTTTATTTAAATTGTAAAAATATATGAAAAATATTAAATTTGTATTCTATTTTTATACATAATTAATAAAAAAATAGAGGTATAAACCTCTATTTATAAATTATTTACTACCATTTTTATTAACAAGTTTCATTAATTTCTTTTCATCAATATTTTCTTGTTTTCTTTTATTAATTAAGATAACTGAAATTAACACAACTTCTAATAATAAGATCAATAATAGTGAGCTAGTAACACTTGCTATTAGAGCAGTTTTTGCTTGAGTGCTTTGTCCATTAACACCAGGTAAAGGTTCTAAATCACCTGCTGGAGTATAACTTACATCAAGATTTAATGTATCTTTACCATCAGCATATTTAAATCCTTCATTTAATTGAACTGACATAGTAACTTGTTGTTCAGCTCTTTGATTCACTTGTTTTGGTGCAAAAGATAAATTCTTAATATACATTTTTCATGTATTTAAATCAGAAATTCCAAATGCACTTCCAAATTGATTAAATTTTTCATCTAAAGTTGATTTATTAATATCATCTAATGAATGTACAGTTGCTAATACATCAGCAATTGCTTTTGTATTAATTGATTCAGCTGAAAATGGAGGTTGACTATCTGGTAATGATGAACCATTACCTTCACTATTCAATTTAATATAATCAAATAAATAATTATATAAATCTTGATATTTTAAGAAACCATAAGTAGATTTAGTTCCATTATTATTGATTGATAATACATTTAACTTAGTAACTTTATTTTTTAATAAAACTTGAGAATTATCATCATTATTATAAAATACATAATCTAATGACTCTTTAACATCAATTTGATTTTTAGCATTTTCTAAAGCTTGTTCTTTAGAAGTTGCATAACCATCATTTGTTATAGTGTTTCCATTAACACTTTCAAAATTCACAATATTACCACTTGAGTCTTTTACTATAACGACTTTTGTAGGTTTGTTCAATTTATTTGATTCAATTGATTCTTCTTTTTCTTCAATAGATTTAATTAAAGAAACACTATTATCACTTAAACTTTCATTAAATTTATAACTATTATCAAAATATTCAGAATATTTAACTTGAAGTGGTGTTTTATCTGCATTGAATAAGAAGATAACATCATTTGGATCACTCACATAATTTGTGCTTAAAGTCTTCTTTTGAATATCAGAAGGTGAAGCTTTACTTAAATAATTTTGTAAATTATTGTTGTAATTTTTAATTGCTAAAAATATACCATTTTGATTTTGTAATAAACTTTCATCATCAAGTTTTGTTGCATTTAAACTTTTAATTAAAGATTGATCAGTTAAACCATATTTAGCAAATTGAAATTCGTCAATAAATTTACTAGAATATGTAGCATCAAAATTATTTGTAAATCCTTCGCCTGTTTTTGAAACAAATCCAAAATTATTTTGCTTTTTACTACTATCTTTATAATTATCAATAGTTGATTTTGCTAATACTGTATCAGCAACTAAACCATTATTAGTTGAAGTTTTTTTATTAAAGCTATTAGAGATATTACTTAATCCATTAACAATATTAGTTATTGCTGCTTGGAAATTGTTAGTTAATGCAAACTTAAGTGATTTTTTAACTTCTTCCAATGGTTGAACTCTAAACATTTCATTTGTATCAGCATATAGACTACCAAATAAACTTTTTTCCAATTTAAATAATGGAACACCATTATAGTTAAATGTATAAATAATGTCATTAGTATCTTTGTTTTCAACATATTGTTTATTTGCAATAGTTTTTTCACGAATTACATCTGTAAAAGTTTTTCCAGTTTTTTCTTTATACAATTGGTCTATTTTATTTAGAATAATGCTATTAAGTTTATCTAAACCTACTTTAATTTCACCTGTAGACTTAGGAGCATTAATTCAAATTTGATCTTTTTCAATAATCTTATTTGTTAAAACATTAATTATAGGATCTTTTATATTTGCAATAAGAGTTGTAATTTCTTGATCTGAAAGAAATGAATTAAAATTTGTTTTAATGTAATTGTCAACTTGAGTAACAACATTATTAGCATTTTCTGTTTGCTTTGTTTTAAAATCATTATTTTTCATCAATTCTGCATATTTTTCTTGGTTAGGGTTTACATAGAATCAAATATTTGATTGTTTACCACGACCTAAGAATGAAACTTCTTCACCAGTTCATCCTTCTAACATAACTCAAGACATAATAGCACTTTTTTGAGTAGCATCTAAAGATATTCTATATTTTTGACCACCAAAAATTGTTTGTCCACCTTTAATAGTTGCATCTCTATAAGGGTCTGTGCTAGAAAATGTATCACTATACATATTAAATTTTTGTAAAAATTTTTCTTTATCTGTTATGTAAACAGAATCATTGATTATAGTATCATATGTAGTTCCAATAGAACTATTATCTACACCACCATCAGCAAAAGTACCATAACTAATACTAAATTTTTTTAGAGTTACAGACCCAAATGAGCCATATAATTTACCTTGAATTTTATTATTATCTGGTTTTGCAACAACATTTGTGTTTAGTCACATATTTTTCTTAACAAGATCTGTAACACCTTGTGTTAATTTATTTAATGTTTCATTAATTTGTTGGTTTGTTCAACCTTTAAAGTCATCATTTACATAACCAGCATCACTACTTGACATTCTTGATAAAGTAAATCCTGAATCTTCAATTAAAAAGTTTTCTCCAGCAATTCTTTTAAGAGCTTGAACATCTTTTTTATTTAATGGGTTAATTTTAACAATTGTTGGATTACCATTAGAATCTTTGTTTGCATAGTCTTTTACTTCATAGTAACTTACAGGAGAAGTGAACTTATTATTTAGTATACTTTCAGCAGCTTCACCTTCACTATCAAATATTGAACCACTATTATCTGTTCAAGCAATAACAGGTTCTTTTAAATAACTTTGTTTAGCTTCATCTATTGAACTAACATAACTATCAGTTAAAGTTTTATATGCCTTAGAAATTTTTGTTAAATCATATTCTCTAAGTTTTGAAAGATTAACAGTTTCATATTTATTAGTTATAGATGTAGCATCCATTACATCACCTACAAAAGTTTTTTCAATTACATTTTCAGCATTTGAAGCATAAGTTTCAATTGCATGATAAATGTTTTTATATGTTTTGCCTTGAAATACTAATGATTTATTAGGATCAAAAGTAGCATTAACTACTGCTTTTGAATTTACAGAATTAATATTTAAACCACTTGCATTTGCAATAGTACTAATACCTATAGCAGCAGAAGTACCAATAGTAGCAAAAGTAGATGTAGAGATTATTAAAATTTTCTTAATATTATTTTTCATAATAATTACCCCATAACGATTACAGATTGTAATCAATCTTTTAATTCAGATGTACTTGCAAAGTACATTCCATTATATACATAAGATGCATCAGTTATTACATCTGTATATTTTTCAAAATTTACATTTTTTAAAATTCAATTTTCAGCATTTACTCTTTCAGTAAAGTATACAGTTCCTTGATCTGGAAGTGTTGCTTTAAAGATTTCTTTTTCTTGTATTTCTGAATTTAATTTTGTGTATTCATTATTTTGTAAAATGTCAGATTTTAAAACAGTTTTTGAATTTGGTGCAGCTTTAGTTTTAAATACTTCAAATAAAGCGTCTTTTGAAGCATTTGCAGCAGCTGCTGCATCTGGAGTTTTAAATATCTCACTACTAATGTTACCATCAGTTGGTAATGTAGTACCATTTTTTAATTCATTTGCAGAATTATCAGTAATATAGTTTGCTGCTTGTCCTGAATTATCAACTATACCTTCTGATGATCATACCTTTCCAGGCAATACAAATTCTTGATCATTTTTACCAGAAATTTTTCCATTTGTAATTTTTGGCAATTGAGCAACTTTTGTTGGTCTAATATTTTTTACAATATTATCAGCAATTACAGAATTTTGACCACCAGTACTAGATGAAATACCATTTCCTAACACATATGATGTATTTGATACATATTTCGAATTTGTATTTACACTAGTAAAATTATATGCACCATTAGTTCCTTTAGTTATTCCAATATCTGCAATAACACCATTTATTAAATTTTCTTTTGTATCATAACTTCCATTTGCATTTTGGAAATCTGGAGAGAATGTAAAACTTCTTTTGAAGTTTTCACCTAAAGTAACTTCATCATTAGAAATTATTGTTAGCAGTTGATCTCTTTTCAATTGTGAAATATCAAAATACTTAACTTGATTATAATAATAGAATTCAGTAATTTGTGGTTTAGTAATTTGAACTGGAGGAACCAATTTCATTGCACTTATTCCCACTTGTTGTTTAACTTCAAGGCCAAAGAATCTACTAGTAGTTAATCCACCATCTCAAATAAATTCAGTTCCATCAGCTGTTGTATAAACATAAAAGTCTTGAATATTTGTTACCTTAATTAAATCATATACTAATGTGAATATTTCAAGTCCAGCTGCTGCAAGCCCTATGAAAGGTGCAGCTTTTGCAAATACATCACCAACTTTTCCTATTGATTTGAAAATACCAGCTGTTGATCATTTTTTAAATATTGTAGGAGCACCATCATAATAAAGATGTCATGTTCTAAATCTAAAAGGAATTTTATTTTTAAGAGTAGTTCATTTATTTTTAATAGAATCTTTTACTGTATCGTAAACAGAACGTATTTTTGCAGGAAGACCATCAGGTCCATAAAAGTTATCTACAAAATCTTGAAGTTTCAAAGAATTTCTATATAAACTTTCAATTGCATAAGCTGCTCCACCTACAGATGCAAGTGAAAAGACTACTACTTTAGCAACATTTGCCTTATATAATTTTTCATTAGATATAGAATCATGAGTATTAAATACACCAGATCCTGTTCTAAAATCAATTAAAGCATATATATATGATGTATAAATACTAAAATTTGGATCATCTTTTGTGCTTTTATATAAATCAACTAACCCTTTTGCTCTAACATCTCCAAGTTGAACCAACATTCCACTAGCATTTCATTTTCCAGTGCTAATATATTCATCAATCTCAGCTTTAAGAGCTTCTTCAGCCAATGCAAACAAATAAGTATTTTTAGCTGCAACACCTTTAATAAGTTCTTGAGCACTATTTCCATGAATTGTTTTTATTTTTGCAAGTTCTGCATCAATTGATGCGATTGTTGAACCATTATTAATCATTGATTGAAGTTTAACAATATCTGAATTTGTTGTACGTTTTATATATTCAGTTAACAATGCATCATAACTTGTTTTTGAAAATGTAGTGAATATATTTTCAAATTTTGCATAGTTTTGATAAAACTTATCTTCATTAATAATTTTGAAATCAAATAAATACTTTTGATTATACCCACTATATACTAGTGTACCAGCTAATGTATTAATATTATTAGCAGCACCAACATAAGCACTTATACCCGCAATTAAACAATCATATGTTTTAAATTCATTTAAAAAATATTCTGTTGATGTATTAAGGTCAAATTCATTGTTTCCAATTTGAAAAAATTCTTTAACATCAAATTTTTTACCATCTGAACTTCTAGTCAATAATGTACTATCTAATAATGAAAGTTCAATTGAATCTTGAATAAAATCAGCAACTTTTGAGAAATAACCAATTGTTAATGCAATCATATCATTTGTAGCATTCATATTGATTAATCTTTGCATAATGAAACTATACATCACTGGGATTTTATAAAATGTATTAAATTTTTTACCATTCATTAAAGAATTTAAAGCAGTAACAATTTCATTATATAAATCAGCATTATATGCTTTAACTTGTTCTAAGTATCATTCATCTAATGATTGATTATCTGCTGTTACCAATAAAGTTCTAAAAATATGTGGCTTAGATTCATTTGTTTGAGTTTCTAATTTATTAACTTGATTGTCATCATTAATTATTGTTGTGAAAAAAGTTCCAATTAAGTTATCAATTACAGAAGATTCATAAACTTGTTTAGAGACACCATTAGCTTTTTTTCACATGCTTTTATTTGAAAAACTTCCTACATCCATATTACCTTTGTAAAAATATGGACCTATCAAATTGTGTTCATCTTCAATACTATTATCAATAATATATCTACTTTCACCTTGACTTGATTGAACATGTTGATAATCTAAATCTTCAACATTAACTTCACCAATAACAGCATCAATATTTTTTCTATTTATATTAACTGTTTTTTGTGTTTTTGAATTAGTATATGTTACAACTTTTTCAGCATTTGCTTCTATAAATTTCTTTATTTCTTTAATTGCCCCATTTTCACTAGTATCAGATAATGAAATTGGATTAGATTTTACCCCATTTGGACCTTCAATAGTAATTGAATTAAATGTTCCTCTAGTATTTGGTAAATAATCTGAAATAAGATAATTTCTTAAAGTTTCTTTTGAGTTAAAGTACATATTATTAAAATAATATGCATCTTGTACACTAAAATAACTTTTCATAGCATCATCAGAATTTGTTGCAAATCCACCATTACTTTTTTCATAAATAGTTTCTTTATTAGCATTAGCATTCGTTCCAGAATTCATGCTTGATCATAAACTATCATCCAGACCTAAAATACCAGTTGACTTATCAACATAATTATCAAGGTTTAAAGACGTACTATATTTTTCTGATTGTATTTGATTAGCAAATAAATACTGTCTTAAAGCCTCTGGAGTATCAAATGATCTTTTAACTCCATTCATAGTAACATATCATTTAGACTTCATACCCTCATTTTGATATTCTTGTACTTCTGAATTGTTTTTAACATAATCAAAAGCAGAATCAACAGAGCTGAATGATTTTCCATCAAACTTATAAGAAGCAATGCTTCTTTCAATTTGTGTAATTCCAACAGCTACAGGAACTGCAACCATTGTACTAGCCATTAAACCAAGAAGAACATTTTTTCTTGTAAGAAATCTTGAATTCTTCTTTTCAATTTTTGCTAGTTTAACTAAATTTGTTTTAACTACATAATTATTCGGTTCAGTTATATTTACACTATTAAGTGACTTTTTTTTCATAAATAATTCCTACCCTATAAATAACTAAATAACATGGCAGACTAATAATGCATAATTACACATTTTGTAGTCTACAACGCTATGATTAAAGATATTCTATAATAGTAGCAATACCAACATAACCTATAAATTTATATGGTTATTTGAAGTTAGTTATACAACTTTACATTATAAAAATTATAAATAAGAGGTTTTATTAATGCTTTTTTAAACAAACATATCATTATTTAATTAATTCAATATGAATATGTTTTATCTAACATTATCCATATTATTACATATAATTATAAAATAGTAAATACTAGGAAACATAATATGAATACACTCAAATTTAAATTTGATAGAAAACTCAAATTAAAAGAATATTCATCCAAATATTTTATTTCAACTCAAAAAATATTTAAAGAAAATAATTTAGGAAATGATGTAACCCTAAGATTTTTTCATTTTAATGATACAGCTATGGTTTGTGGAATAGAAGAAACAATACAGTTATTAAAATTTTGTTTAACAAAAAAAGAATTTAATTCTCTCCAAATATGGTATGAACAAGATGGATCAATAATAGAAAAAGAAAAACCAGTATTAGTAATTAGAGGTAACTACCAATATTTTGGGCATTTGGAAAATGTAATTGATGGAATTTTATCTAGAAGATCATCAGTTGCTAACAATTGTTACAAAATAATAAATGAAATACAAGGAGATAAATTATTATTAATGGCAGACAGAAGTGATGACTATTCATTACAAAAATATGATGGATATGCAGCATATATTGGTGGTGTTAGGAATTTCTGTACAAAACAACATATTGAATTAATAAAAAATAAATCTGGTGTAAATTATCTTGGCACTGTTCCTCATGCTTTAATTCAACAATTTGATGGCCAAATAGATAAAGCATTAATTGCATACAAACAATTAATTAAAGAAGGACCAGTTGTAGCTTTAATTGACTACAATAATGACTGTTTATCTGAAATACAAAAAATAGCTAAATTACCATTTAAAATTAATTCTATAAGAATTGATACATCTAATAAAATTGTAGATAAATCACTACAAGTTGGGAATTGAAAAGACAAAAAAGAATTATATGGTGTTTGCGACAAGCTAATATTAGCTTGTAGAAAAGAACTAGATAAAAATAACATGCACAATACAAAAATAATAGTTTCTAGTGGAATCAATATTGATAAAATAAAACATTTCAAAAAAAATAAAATTCCTGTTGATTTTTTTGGTATAGGAAAATCGTTATTAGAAGTAAATGTTCACTTTACAGGTGATTTAATTAAATCAAACGAAAATTATCAAGCTAAATTTGGCAGAAATAATAACATTGATAATTTAATTGCTAAAATGAAAAAAATATAAAAACACACAATAGCAAAACTATGACTTTGTGTGTTTTTATTATACATAATTTGTAATCAAATAATTAATATGCTCTTGCAAAATAAACTAGTTTAGCATTATCTTTGTTGGTAAAAAAACATTTTTGATTACTTGAATTTTGATAATCTGCATTATGATCTCAACTAATACAACGAGATGATGCACCTGTTAAATCTTTTAATCTTTTTTCATCTTCTTGATTACCATTTCAATAGGCTAATGCTATTTTTTTATTTTTAATAGCCAATATAAATTCTTCTAAATTATTAACTTTAACAATTGAACGCAATAAGAATTCTTCTGCTTTTTTAAATAATTCTTCATCATGTTGTAATAATAAATTTCTAAATAAATCAAAATTAATTTCATTTAATGTATAACTCATTTTTTCTTGTGTATTTCTTTTATAAATTGTTATTTGATTATTTTCAACTTCTTTACTACCAATAATGATTTGAAATGGTACACCTTTAACTTCATATTCAGAAAGTTTTAGACCTATACCTTTTTCTCTATCATCATGTTTAAAAATAATAGAACCTAATGATGCTTTAACATGTGATAATACTTTTTCTAATTTATTATCTTTTTCACTATTTGTAATAATAATATATTTATAAGGTGCAATCAAACTAGGCAATACAAGACCTTTATTGTCAGAGTGAACTAAAATCATTGCTCCAATTAGTCTTGAAGAACAACCAGCAGATGTTTGATAAACATAATCAAAATTATTGTTTTTAGTTTGAAATTTAATATCAAAATTTTTAGAAAAATTTGTGCTTAAATAGTGGGATGTTCCAACTTGCAATGCTTGCCCATCCTGCATTAATGCCTCACATGTAAAAGTGTTTGAAGCCCCTGCAAATCTTTCGTATTCAGTTTTTTCTCCCATTAATACAGGAAGGCACAAAAATTTATTCATAAAATCTTTATATATATTTATCATTCTAAAAGAAAAATCTTTTGCATCTTTTTGATTAGAAAAAATTGCATGTTGCTCTTGTCATAAAAATTCACTATTTCTTAAAAATGGTCTAGTATTTTTTTCCACTCTAAAAACACTACATCATTGATTTAACACAATTGGTAAATCATTATAACTATTACAAACAGATTTAAAATAATGACAAAATGCAATTTCAGAAGTTGGTCTTATTACTAGTTCATCTTCTAGAACTTTATCACCTAACTTACTAATTTTAAATAATTCAGGAGCAAATCCTTCAACATGTTTAGACTCTTTGATAAATTCACTATATGGAATCATTAAAGGAAAATAACAATTTTCTGTCCCAACTTTTTTAAGATACTTATCCATTCCTTTTTGAATATTACTTCATATAGAATATCCATAAGGTTTTAAAATCATTGTGCCTTTAACTAAACCATATTCTATTAGCTCACTTTCAAGGATTATTGAAGTATATCATTTTGTAAAATCTATATCTTTATCAAAAATTTTTCCCATTTTAAATTACCTCTCCAAAGTTTGTTACAACTCATTGAATATCATCATCTTCTTCACATGAATCTAAAAATCTTGTTAACTTTTCATAATTTTCATTATCAAGATTTATATAATCATTTGGAATATATCTCACTTCAGAATTAACTAAAGTTAAATTAGATTCATTTAATTTATCTCTCACTACATAAAAATCCTTTGGTGTAGTTAATACTTGTAAACAATCATCATTTATTATGATGTCAATATCATCAATTCCAAGTTCCATACATTTTTCCAAAATAATTAATTCATAATTATTTGCTTCTTCTTTTTTTTCTTGATCTTCTAATTTATTTAAAGGAATAATAATCTCACCACAATACTTAAAATTCATTTTAACACTATTTGGTGTAGCAATATCAGCTTTTAATTTTGATAAATATCCTTTTAAAGAACTTAATAAACGATTTTGATTATCTGTTAATCCCATTACAATAATAGCAAGACCTTTAGGCCCATATATTTCAAACAAATAATCTGTTTGATTATCCTTATCTTTAGTTGCTCCATTAATATTTCTATCAATTGAATCTCTTGATAAATTATTCTGAAGTGCTTTATCAATAGCAGCTTTTAATCTTGGATTTGCCTCAGGATTTGTTCCTCCAACTTTAGCTGCTGCCTTTATTTCTTTAGCAAGTTTATTTCATATTTTAGCTTGTGATTGTTGTTTTTTATTAATTCCAGATGCAATTAAATGCTTTCTTGGCATAACTTTTGCTCCTTAAATACTTATTATTATACTTTTAAAGATAAATAAATTTTTAATTTTTATCTTTTGATTTTTTAGCATTTTCTATTTTATATTTTTTTATTCTTTCTTTATTCACAAGTTCTTCAATTCTATTTCTTTTTGCTTTTCTTTTTACCTCATTTATTTTTAGCTTTATTTTCTTTTTATAATTTGGTTTTACTTTTTTACTACTTGTTTGAATAATTTTTCTTATTTGAATATCAACTTCAGTTTCTTTCTTTTCTCTATTTTTAAATTTATAATCAAAATCTATAAATTCTCCTTTGCTATATTTTTTATTATTTCAATTGATTCCTTTTTTTTGTAATCTAATTATTTGATAACTTGTAGAGTTATCTAAAAACACATAAGAATCTCCATAATAATTACTACGTCCTGTTCTACCAGATCTATGTATATATCAAATATCTTCTTTAGGCATATTTCATGAAATAATATGACTTGCTCCATCTATATCAATTCCTCTAGAAGCTAAATCTGTTGCTACTAAAAAATTTAAATTATTATTTTGAATATCTTTAAAAACATTTTTTCTATCACGACTTGATAAACCACCATGAAGTTGCAAAACATTTTTATTGTTTTTATATAAAATTTTATAAATCATTTCTACATCTTTTTTTGTGTTTGCAAAAACAATACAAAAATATGGATTAATATTATTTATAAGATTTAAAAAAACTTTTTCTTTATCATCTTTATAATGGATAACATAATGATTAATTTTTTTGTGTTTTCAAATTTTATTTGAAATTTTAACAATTTCTGTATTTTTAAAATACTTTGATAATTGAACACTTAGTGTTTCATGTAATGTTGCTGAAAATGCAATTTTTTGAATTGCATCACTTTTCTTGAAAAAACTAAAAATATTATCAATTAGTGGAAAAAATCCAAGATCTACCAACATGTCTGCTTCATCTAAAATGATTTTATTAACATTCAACAAATTAACTTTATATTCTGTTAATAAATCATTTAATTTTTTTGGGGTTGCAATTAAAAGATGTGGAGGATTTTTAGAAATTATTTCAAGATTATTTTGAGTGCCACCAATTAATGTTGATATTTTAATATTGTTATTAAATTTTTTAAAATAATTTGCTTTAACATATATTTGTTTTGCAAGTTCTCTAGTTGGTGAAATAATAATAGATTGAATATTTTTATTTGATAAATCTATAGCATCAAAAATAGGAAATAAAAAACAATATGTCTTCCCTGTTCCTGTTTCTGATACACCTATAATATTTTTATTATCTAAAATTAAAGGTATAGTTTTTTTTTGAATCTCTGTAAGTGTTTTAAAATCTAAACTATTCAACACTTCTTGTATTCAAGGATTTTTAAATCATTTTGCCATTTTTTATCCAACAATTATTAATAAATATTAACAATAAAAATAATACAATAATTTACACAAAAAAATACACCAAATATTGGTGTATTAATTATGCTTCAAAATTAATTATAAATTTATACTTGATTCAAATTTTTTCTAAGAATGCTTCAAGTTTATAAATATTCCATTGTGTTAAATATTCCATTAAAACATCAGGATTAAATTGTTCTCGATAACAAATCTCTTTTGAACAATTTGTATACTTAAATCATAATGATCTAAAAGCATCTTTATTAATTAAATATCTTGGTTCAATTAATTGATATCAAAATGCTAATGTTACATTTAAAGGTTTTCCCTTAAATTTGAATAAATCAACATTTAATTCATCATCTTTTTGGATTCTTGTTACTGATACTTTCATTTTGTATCTCCCACTATACACAAATTATAATATATCTATCTTTTTGAAATAACTATTGGTTAAATACACTAATAGTTATTTTATCAAAAAAACTAGTTTTTTCAGTTAGTAATTCATTTAGGACCAAGTTGAGTATTTAATCTTGTATCATAAACTGTTAATTTACTATTTTCTAATATTGATACTAGTGCTGTAGCTTGAATATTAGTATCTGCAGCTGCTGTAAATAATAAATTATAAATAATATCATTTTTTAAACTAGAACCATTGAATACTTGTTCAAAACTACTTCAATCCTTTAAATCACTATTATTTATTTGATAAACAAATGCTCCAGATTTTATATTATCACCATTTGAATTATCAGTAACAGGAGTAACATCACTATTATTTGTATTTCCAGTTGGTTGTTGTCCTATGTAATTATCTCTTCTTTGAAACATTACATCTGTAAATTTACTTGTATTATTTACAATTCCTTTTAAAATGGTTTTCTTTTGTTCAATTTCTGTTGCTGATTCAAAAATTTGTCCAGCATCAAAAGCTTTTGTTTTATTCATTAAATCAGTTGTTAATTCTGAAATTTGTGATTCATAACTATATGAATCTATTAAATTCAATAAATCTTGTCTACTTCCATAAGAAAATAGAACACCTTTTTTTGTAGAATTATCAATTGTTGGATCAACAAATAATCTATTTTTAATTGCAACACTATTAATTGTAGAATCTTGATTTATTAATCCCATGTACCCAAGTTTACCATCTACAAAATTATAATAATTATTAATTTCATTTGAAATATAAGCATCTACATTATTTTGTGACACATCAACTATTGCATTATTAGTTTTTAATCCTGTATAAGCTGAAGTGTAATTATTATTAACATTTTGTTGAATATTACTAACACTTAATAAATCACTCACTTTAGTAATATTATTTGGCTTAGTAGTCAAAGTTGAGTTGTATGTGTTTACTCATGCAATATATGAATCTTCTCCAACAACTATTTTTGTCTTTAAATAATTTAGGAATTCTTGACCATTATTATTTAATAAATATTTTGCAGTAGAAATTAATGTTAAAAGAGAAACTTGATTTGTTATTGTTGCATTATTCTTAACATTCATTGATTTCTTATATAAATCAAATTTGTAATTATTTAACTTATCTTTATCAAATGTAGTTTCAGTATATTGAGTTCATTTATTTGTTAACCCATTAAAAGTAGAAGAAAAATAATTGTTAATCAAAGCTGTATCTAATTCAGTTTTTGTTTTACCACCAAATGCTTGATCTTTAAATTTTAATGTATTTAAATCAAAATCAGTATCAAGATATTTAGAAAGTATATCAACTTTCATTGAATCACCCATACTATTTGAATCGCTTCCATAAGCTAGTAAAATACTATTTACAATAAAATCATTTGAATAAATATATTGACTATATTTAAATCCACCAAAATTACTTGTTAATGGTTTTAAATTTAAAGCACTAATATATGGGTTAATTCTTTCTAAATATTTACTATAAGTACCTCCAGTTTCAAAAGGATCTTTAGAATTAGGAAGTTTAACAGTATTTGCAACATCATAAATGTTATTAGTTTTAGCAAAAATTCATCCTGATGCAAATCCATTCTTTTTAGCATCAACACCATAATTATTAGAATAAGTTTGTTTTTGGGAAAACATCTTTTCATTATATTCTTTTACTTTATCTATTTTAGAAAGTTCCATAGCATAATTACTATAACTTTCATACAAGTACTTTAAATTAAGATCTAATATTGCTGGATTAAATATTTTTTGATCTTTATCTACTTCTATATATTTTGTAATCAAATAATCTGTATTATTATTATAAAAATTTGTTAATTCTGTTTTAATATCTATTTCTAATCCTTGCTTATTTTCTGTTGATTTACCTAAAAAATAATGAAATAAAACAATTTGTGCTGCATTCTTTTTTGCATTAGTTTCATCACTTGCAGATGCAATATATTTTTGCCCTTCAATTGCAATAGCATGTACACCAGCCTCATCTCTAATAAATAGGAAATCATTTAATTTTGAATTAGCATTTGGTTGAAAAGCATCAATTGTATAGATATCACTATTTGCCAAAGTCTTTAAAGGACCATTCATATTTATGAATTTTTTTGCAAGATCTGATTTTATTTTAACTGTACTTGGATTTGATGAAGTAGTTGTTGAAATAAAATTACTTGTAATTACATCTAATCCATTACTTGCAGTTGTAGCAATATCTTTTTCTCAATTAGTTGTAGAAGTAGTAGTTTTTGAATATGCTTTTTGAAATAAATAACTGCTAGCTGCTGCAAATTCTATATAAAGATCATTATAGATACTTCCATTTTTTGCAAATATTAATGTTGAACTATCTGTAGTATATCCCTTATCAATATTTCTTATACCTAATTCATTTTCAGTTGTTTCACTAGAATAATAATTTTCATCATTTTTTGCATCATTTACAAAGTTTGTAAATTGTGTAATTGGACCTCCATTAGAATTTGAAGTTCCATTTGTAGCAAAATATGGAAAAGAATAATTTCCAGTTGCTGTCTTATCACTAATGCTTGAAGCATCTTTATTATAAATATTACTAATACCTTCTTTTGGAGTTCCATATTTTCACAATACCATATTTATAATATATGGATTTTCTACTTGAACTCATTGATCAAAAATAAATTGTTGAAATTTAGCATATTCTTTATCAGCATATGGATTTTTATTACCATTCTGAATTGCATTTTCTGTAAAAGCAAATTTATATCCATCATTTTTAACACTTTTTCTTATTTGGTCAATTGTTGGTTGCATAGTAACAGAAGTTGAATCATTTATATCTACTACAGCTAAATAGTCTTTTTCAAAAAGTCTTGTTGCAAATTCACTTTTTGCTCATTCAAGCATTTTCTTTTTCTTTCAACTATCTTCAGTACCACCATTTGGATCTAATTGATCTTGTTGAAATTTTAATTCATGATTTGCACCATTTGTATTACTTGAATTTTTTAATTCATTTTTATAATCATCATCAACTGTTTTCTTTTGAGAATCATATGCTCTTTTAGTTACTTCTTGACCTGATTCTTTTGAAAGTCTATCAAATCAATCTAATAACAAAGTATTAGCAACATTTGAAGCCATTGCTTTTGCACCTGCATCTGTTTTTAATGCTTGTTCAGCAACTTGAGCGATTGAATAATTATTTGCAAAAGAAGTTCCATTGCCTTTACTAAAAGTTTTTTCAATTAATGTCTTATCTATAGAAGAACAAGATGTTAAAATAATTGGAGCAGCAACTAGTGTTGCTAAAGAACCAATACCTATTAATATTTTTTTATTTCTAAATATATTTTTTTTCATAACTATATCCTTCTACAATAATTATTTAATTAAATTATTCTTCTTTACTTTTTCAATTAGATAATCAATAACCATCTAAATTATTATTTGTCCTTTTATCATATGAAATAACTTTGTTTTGAGATGACACTTTATTTAATACTTTTTTTTGAATTGAACCATCTTTTGATGCTTCTGCAACTAAATTAAAGAATATTTCATCACTATCAATGTTATTTAATTGTGCTGTATTATTTCCTTTGCTACCTTTTAACCCATTTAATAAACTTGTCTTTGTTGCTAAATCATTCTGATTTAATTGAATAACTGCAGCACCTGAGCACAAAAATGGACTATCAGTTGTAGGAATAGGTTTTGAATCAGTTTCTTGAATATAAGTATTTCTAGCAGTAAACATCTCAGGTTTAATCTGTGCATTATCTATAATTTTTTTAAGTTCTTCTTTTTTTTGAGTTAAAGATAACTCAGAATTGTTATATGTACTTAAATCTAAATGTTTAATTTTTCCTGCAATATCATTTGAAATGTTTTCTAAATCTGATTTTGTTGAAACAGAATCAATGTATGATTTCATTTTCTCAATTGATTCATATCCATATAATGCACCTATTCCAGTATCATTATTTACTCTATCATTTGTAAATAAACGTTCAATTATTGTAGAACTTAATGAATTTGATGCATTAGTTTGAATTCCTTTATAACCAACCATGCCACTTACAACATTATAATAACTTGAACTATAACCAAAAGCACTTACTGTAATTTCATTATTATAAAGGACAGCAGTAGTACTTGATTGATCTATATAATTAGATGTTAAACTATTATCTATATTCATTCTAATTGCATCTGCTTTTAACATTTTTTCAACAGTATCACTATGAACTCTACCTAAAAATGTATTTTCTGAGTTTTCTCAAACTATAAATGCATTCTGACCATATACAATTTTTGTTTTTAAATATTCTAATAATTGTTTTGAATCATCTTCTAATAAATATTTCACAGAAGCAACTGCTGTTAATAAAGAAAGATAATTTGTACTATAAGTTGAAAGACTTGTATTTGAATTTTCTTTAATATATAAATCTTTTTTATATTTTTCTAAAGCAGCTTTATCAATTTCATTATCACTAATAGATGGTGTTGTTGAAGAGTTACCACTTGATGTTGCACTATAATTAAATCATTTATTTTGTTTATCATTAAAACTTTGTCCAAAAAAATAATTTGCAAAAGCACTATTCATTTTAGTATCATTTGGAGATGATAATAAAGTCCCTGCTTTAAAACTTAATGTAGTAAAATCAAAAAAATCATTTCCAATATAATTTTTTAATATTTTTATTTTTACATCATTACCAATATTGTTACCATTATTTACATAACCATCTATTGCTGCATTTAAATATTTATCATTTGAATATACATATTCACTATATTTAAATCCTGCAAAATCTGATGTTAAAGGTGAAACTGTATTAGCTTGGATAAATGTTGAAACTGCAGATTTATAAGTTGTTAATAATGTATCAGTATTGGAATCTGACTTTATAACGTTTGTTAAATCATAACCATAATACTTATTATATATTTTTAAATGACTAGTGTTACCTAATGAATAAATTCATTTTGATGCCAATCCATTCTTATATGTATCAACACCATAATTTGATGAAAATTTTGATTTTGCATCAATCATTTTAGTAATGTAATCTGTCTGTCTATTTTCAAGTTTTAAACTATTAATATAATTAAGCAATGATTGTAACAATGTAGAATAACTAGCTTTTTTATCTTCAAACAATTTATCTAAATCAAACATTTGTTGTGTATTTGTATCATTTGATTTGTCTTCATTTGCATTAAATGTTTTAAGAGCATATTCTAAAATTAAAGAATTAGTGTTATTACTAAAATATGTAGATAACTCACTTTTTAAATCTATTGTAAATCCTTCATTAGCCTCACTATTATTTCTTCCCATTAATGCATGATACATTACAATATCACCAGCTCTTTTTCTAGCATCACTCATTGAAGATGCTTTATTTATGTAAGTATCACCATCAATTGAAATAGCATGAACACCAGCTTCATCTCTTATTAACATAAATTTATTCAAATGAGCATCACTTACTTGAAAAGCATCTATTGTATAAAGATCTTTATTTTGTTGAATAATTGGTAACAATGGATTACTTTCATTATTCTTTATTATTTTATTAACTAATGCTTTATCTAATTTTGTTTCATTTAAATCAGTAGCAGTAGTTTTAAAACTTGTATCACTTACAAATTCCTTTGTAATAATATCAAACCCTAACGTAGAAGCAGTATCTGGTGTAATAGATTTTGATATATTATTTTTTGCTACAGGGCTTTGTGCTGTAGTTGAACCATTTTGTGTTACACTACTTAATCCAGATCCATATAAATAACTACTAGCTGCTGCAAATTCTATATAAAGATCATTGTAAATACTTCCATTTTTTGCAAGAATAAATGTTGAATTATCTTCTGTAAAATCTTTGCTTATTTTTTTCAAACCATAAATTGTATTTATTTCAAAATTATTTTTTGTTTTTGCTTCATTTACAAAATTTTTATATTTAACAGTTGTAGATGTATTGTCATTTGTTGTAGGTTCTTGAAAATATGGAAAGCTATAACTTCCAGCAACTGTACTTGTTGTTTCAGACTCTCCACTACCACTATCTCCTTCTCCTTCAGTAGATGTAGAATTCAATGTTGAAGAAGCAGTAGTAGTTTCTGTATTAGTGCTATCATCTTCTTTTTTGGCTTCTACATTATAGTAATCACCTACTCCATTTGCAGATGATGGTGTACCATACTTTCATAAAACCATATTCACAATAAAAGGATTTTCATTTTGTACTCATTTATCAAAAATAAATTTTTGAAATTTTGCATATTGTACATCTGCATGAGTTATTTGATAACGATTAGAACTAATAGCATACTCATTAAATCCAAATTTATATGTTGGACTATCACTCAATGCATTAAGAATTGTTTCAGGACTTGGATTATTTTCAACTTTTGTTCCATCTGTACTAACTAATGTAAAATAATCATCAGCAAATAACTTATTTTGTAATTCAGTTTTTGCTCAATCAATCATTTTCTTTTCTTTTCAACTAGCTTCAGTTCCTCCATTTGGATCTAATTCTTTTTGTTGAAAAACAATTTCTCAATTTTTTTTATTTTCTTTTTTATACTTATCAACTAAATCATTATACTCTTCATTAATAGTTCTTCTTTTTTCATTCAATGAATTTCTATATTGAACTTGATTATCTTGATTAGCACTATATTCCATTCATTGAAGTGCTAAAGAATCTGCAACTTTGCTCATAAATGATTCATATCCAGAAGAATTCTGCAATGCATTTGTAACAACTTCAGTAAGAGAAAGGTTTGATGTAAAAGCTTTCCCATCTCCTTTTGAAATAGTATTATTAATAATTTTTTGCAT
Organism: uncultured Mycoplasma sp.; assembly: GCA_947648205.1. Classification (GTDB taxonomy): domain Bacteria; phylum Bacillota_I; class Bacilli_A; order Mycoplasmatales; family Mycoplasmoidaceae; genus Malacoplasma; species Malacoplasma muris. The sequence goes on along the minus strand of CANSNC010000002.1, from coordinate 6,513 downwards.
TTCTGATGTTGAACATGATGAAAGAAATAATGGTGTAACAACTAAAGTTGTACCCACTAAACCAAATAATATTTTTTTCTTATTTAAAATTGATTTAATTTTTCCCATAGTATTACCATTATCCTATCATTTTCAATTCTTTACATATGTTGAACCAAGTTCATTGTAAAGTCTTATATCATATACATTTATTTTATTTGATGTTGTTATTTTATCAATTGCACGTTTTTGAATATTAGAATCCATTGCTGCTTTTACAATTAAATTGCCAATAACATCATATGTATTTTTATCATCAGTTAACTGAGCTTTAATATAACTATAAAATGTATTAAAGTCAGTTATATTAGAATAATTTAATTGAATTACATATCCACCATGTTTAATTCTGTTATTTTCTGAATCAATTATTGGAAGATAAGATTTAGTGTTATTAGTTACTGTTTCTAATCCAACATTTGAATTTCTTGGTTTAAAATAATTATCCTTTATTTGGTTTACATCATTTATATTTTTAATAAAATTTTCTTTTTTTAAATCTAAACCTTTTTGGTTTACAACATTTTCTTTTTTAAATGTACCTGTATATTTAAATAAATTATTTGCCAATGTATCTACAGCTGATATAGTAGATAAATTATTTACATAATTAATTAAATTTTCTTTATTATTGTATGAATATAAAACACCTGTACCATCAACATTTTGAGATAAAGGATCATTAAAAATTAAATTACCTATTGTAGTTGGAACAGCTGCTGCATTTGCAACTTGTAATCCATAGAATCCAAGCTTACCACCAGAAACTATATAATAATTTTCATTAGTAGTATATGTTGCATCTGTATATGAATTATTAATCAATTCATTTTTTTGAATACTTGTAGATATACCAAAATAATCAGTTGAATAACTATTATTTAAATTTTGTTTTATATTTGAAACATTTAATAAATTATCAATTGTTTTAGCAGCTGGTGGATTAGCAGTATTATTTGCATCTTCAATTTCAAAATTATATGAATTTGCTCAAACTAAAAAAGCATTATTAGAAATGGTAATAGTATCTTTTAAATAGTTTATAAACTCACTATAATCATCTTGTAGTAAATAATCAATTGTCACTAACAAACTATATAACTCATTCATAGATGACATAACATTGTTATTAACATATTCAGCATTATAACTTCATAATCTATTTCTATATGTATTTAGTGCATTTAAATCAAAATTAGTTGATGTTGCATCTTTTAACATATTATAACTACTTCATCTACCTGCTTCACCATCAGTAAAAGATTTGTTATAAAAATAATTGCTTAAACCTTGATCTATTCCATTATTTAAATCAGTATTTGTTGAAAAATTTGATTTATACTCACTTGAATATTCATATTTTTTTGGACTAGCTGTTGATGAAAGAGTTCTTGAAAAATTATAATTATATTTTGAACCCAAAGCTTTCTTTAAAATTTGATTTTTAACACTATTTGAAATATCTGAACTATTACCATATGTTAATAGAACTCTATTAACAATTGTGTTATTTGTGTAAAGATATTGACTATATTGAAAACCTTCAAAATTAGATGTTAAAGGTGAAATACTATCTTTAATTTCATTATAATATTTTTCAATAGAAGAATTCATTGTAGTCAATGAACTATCAAGCGATTCAATAAATGATTTATTAGCATCAATTTTTGGCAAAGCAATTGATGTGAAATCAAAATTATATGAATCATCTGTTTTTGGAGAGAACACATAAGGTGTACCTAATCCATTTAAATCTGCTGTTTGTCCATAATTTGTAGTACTATAATTTTTTTTATTTGCATATAATTTTTTTTGATATTCTATTTCTTTATTAGAACTTTTTTCTAAAGTATAATATGCAACTAAACTTTTTAAATAATCAGTTACAGTTGAGCTATTAGAACCAAAACTAGAAAAATCAGCACTTATGTTTAATGTATTATTAGAAATAAAATCAATTAAAACTTGTGAAATGTTGTTGTTGAAATATGTAGACATTTCATTTTGTAAATCTATAGAAAAATTAGTATTGAATCCATATATATTATTAAAATAATGATACATCACTATATCAGCAGATTTCTTTTTTAAATTCACAGTATCTGTAGAAGTTTTTAAATATGTTGACCCATCAATTGAAAGAGCATGAACACCAAAAGAATTTCTAATAAACATGAATTCATTTAATTGAGTATCAGTAGGTTTAAAAGCATCAATTGCATATAATTTTTTGTCTCTATTTCCACTCAATGGACCACTACTTGTCAAAGTGTTGTTAACATAACTTGTTGATAATTGTAATTGTTTTTCAAAACCAGATATTTCTGCTGTACTTAAAAATTCTGATGTAATATCATCAAAACCTGTTGGAACATCAGAAGGGGTACTTGGATTAGTTACTAAGGCATTTAAACTTTTTTGAAACTTTGTATCATTATTAGTTATTCCACCTTTATTTGTATCCAATAAAGTTCCATATAAATAAGAAGAAGCAGAAGCAAATTCTGGAACTAAATCAGAATAACTACTTCCATTTTTAACTAATATTAATGTTGATTTATCTTCAGTATATTCTATTGGGATTTCTTTTAAACCATATGTAATATCTGTTATAAAATTGGCTGTTGTTTTAGCATCAGCTACAAAATTATCAAATTTTTGAACTGTACTTGGTGCATTGTTTGTTCCATTATCATTTGCAAAATATGGATAATTATAACTTGCTGAATTAGTTGTTGTAGTTTCATTACCTTCATCATCAGTTGATGTATTAGTGTCAGAAGCATTAATATATAAACTTGAAACACCTTGTTTTGGAGTTCCATATTTTCACAATGACATATTTACAATATAAGGATTTTCATATTTAACTCAATTGTCAAAAATATATTGCTGTATTTCAGAAAAAATCTTTCCTTCAATTGTATCTGTTTTTGCATTTATTGCTTTATCACTAAATTTATATAAATTAGTATTATTAGTAGCCAAAATAGATTTAACAGCATCTTTTGTAGGGGTTTTTATAATTTGATTTGCATCATTAAAAAGCGCAATATAAAAATTCTCAAATATTTTAGAATTTAAATAACTATTTGCTCAAGAGATTAATTTATCAAATTTGTAACTTTCTACAGTTCCACCACTTTGATCTAAAACATCTTGTTGCATTTTTAAAGCTCAAGCATCTTTATAATCGTTTTTATATTGTTTTACTAAATCATTATAATCTTTATTTATTTTTTCTTTTTGGTTTTTTAAATCATTTTTATAAACATTACCTTTTTTTTGATCTTCTTGTAATTTTTCAATAATACTAATAGAAATTAATCCATTTACATATGCTAATATTTCATTTCTTCCAGTTCTTGATTTAAGAGCATCAAGAACTATTTGTTGTAAACTTCCAGTTCCAAGTGTGTCATAAAAATTAGACCCATTTCCTTTGGCTAAAGTTTTTTCAACATAAGAACCCAATACATTTGAACATGATGTTAATGTTAAAGAAAAAGCTAAAGAAGCAACAACTAAACCACTACCTAAAAAAAATGATTTTTTCTTTTTACTAATCATATAATCCTCACAACAAATATATTAATTTTCCAAACAAAATATATTCAAATATTACACAAAATTAATTAGATAGAATACTATTGTTATTCAATAATATACTTGCTCTTTTTTAATATGTCAAATGTTTCATTAATATTTCTAATATTTTTAGGTTTCACAATATTTTGCACTTTACCAATATTGAAACCAATACCTTTTTCATATTTTGGTATAACATGCAAATGAAAATGTTTTACTTCTTGTCCAGCTATTGATTGCTCATTACTTAAAAAGTTAAATCCTCATGGTTTCAATGGTGAAAGAATTAATTTTTTAGCAATTTCTTTTGCTAACAAACTAACACCTACCATATATTTATCATTACAAGTTGAAAAATTTTCACAATGTAATTTTGGAATTATCAAAGTATGACCATCAGTTACAGGATCTGCATCTAAAAAAGCTACAGCATAATCGTTTTCAGCTATCATTTTAGCTGGTATTTCTTTGTTTGCAATTTTACAAAAAATACATTCACTGTTTTTAACCATAGAATTTACCTCAAATAAACAATACTACTATTATAAACTTAAATAAGTTATTAATTTATCAAAATTTATATATAATTAATTTGACATTACAACAGTTGTGGCGAACCGTGTCAGGATAGAAATATAGCAGCACTAAGCATAAACAATTGTGTGTGGTGTCTTTTTTTATTTAGCATTTTTAATATAACAAAAAAATATGGACACTTAAATTCCATATTTTCTCTTAATAATTTACCAATTTCTTAATTTTAATATTAAGTGTTTCTATTCAACTTTATCAAGTTTTATTAGTGTGTTTATACTAAAAATCTAGTTCTAATTTTTTCATATTTAAATTAATATCTGATGTTATTCATCTAAATGTTAGTGTTGTAATGAGTGGTTTTTTATCACTTTTAATTGATAATAAATTACAAAAATTATACCCCCCTCATTTTGTTCTACCATTTGAGCCTTGTGAAAATATATTTGAAAATTCTAAAGATTGCTCCAATCAACGATAAGGATAATCAAAAAAATAATAATATGATGTTGGTTTTGGACTTATAACAAAATCTAAATAATCAACTCCATTATATCTTTTAGAAATGTCTCTATTTAATGCCTTAGTATAAGACTTGTTTCTGTTTGGCATTTCATAAGGACTAATTACGTCATAAAGATCAAATTCAAAATTTTGATTTGGATTATTAGTAAGATTTCATGGACCAGTATCAATAACTAGAAATGGTTCTAATGAACTTCCTATTGAACTAAAAGAATAAGAATTATTTAATATATAATCATTGTCATCAACTGGCTTATCCCAATCAGGAATCCCAGAAGTGTATGTGATTTGTGCAACTAAATATGTTTTATTCATACTGCTTGTTGCCATATACAAATCATTATATGTAACATTAACTTTTCCTAATGATTCATTAGTTGGAATTTGTAATGTTTCATCTTGTGAAATATATTCATGATTACTAATATATTTCTCACTACACCCAGGTAAAACAAGTGGTCCAACAAAACAAAAAGGTGTTAATGTTAATAAAAATTTTTTACATTTCATATTTGTCCTTTTTACATTATTTATTAATTGTTAAAGATAATCCTGCATTAATATCTATATTCACCAATCCTCAAAGAATATCAAGTTTTATATGACTAATATCAAATCATGTTTCAAAGTCATTATGATTATCATTTACCATTAAAAGATTTACAAAAGAATTTGTATAAAATAATAAAAATGTTCTTTTCTCACATATCTTTTGTATCCAGTAACAACAATAGAATGTGGTATATTAAATATTTAAATTTAATAAATTATATTAATATATTTCTACTAGAAATTTACTTCTAATTTTTTCATGTTTGTATTTACATCTGATGTTAATCATGGAAAACGTAGTGTTGTAATTATTAATTTTTCATCACTTTTAATTGACAATAAATAACAACCATTACCACCACCTCATTTTTCACCTTTAGGTAAGTATTGTGAAAATATATTAGAGAATTCTAAAGACTGTTCAAATCAACGATAAGGATAATCAAAAAAATAATAGTATGATGTTGGTTTTGGAGTTATAACAAAATCTAAATAATCAACTCCATTATATTTTTTTGAAATTTCTCTATTCAATGTTTTTCAGTAAGAATTAGCCCCTATTGGCATTTCATCTGGATCAATTACACCATAAAGATCAAAACTAAAATCTTGATTTGAATCTATAATTTTGTTTCATGATCCAGTATTAATATAAACATATGGCTCAATTGTACTTCCTATTGAACTAAATGAATAGGAATTATCTAATTCATAATTTTCATTATAAATAGGTTTATCTTTATCATGAATTCCAGAAGTGTATGTAAACTGTAAAACTAAATAAGTTTTATTTAAGCTACTTGTTGCCATATATATATCATCACATGTAATATTGACTTTTCCTAGTGAGTTATTAGCTGAAACTTGTATCATTTCTCCTTGTACAATAGTTTCATTGTTATTAACATATTTTTCACTGCAACTAGGTAAAGAAATTGGACCTATAAAACAAAAAGGTGTTAATGTTAATAAAAATTTTTTATATTTCATATTTGTTCCTTTTATATTATTTATTAATTGTTAAAGATACTCCCAAATTAATATCTATATTCACCAATCCTCAAAGAGTATCAAGTTTTATATGACTAATATCAAATCATGTTGCAAATTCATTGTGATTATCATTTACCATTAAAAGATTTACAAATGAATTTGTATAAAAGAATAAAAACTGTTGTTTTCTTACATATCTTTTGTATCCAGTAACAACAATAGAATGCGGTACACCAAATTGCTCATGAAAAAAATTTCACATTACAGGAGTATTGTTTTTAA
>CANSNC010000001.1 GCA_947648205.1 uncultured Mycoplasma sp. | reverse complement strand
GTGAAAATTCAATATGTAAGTTTATAAATGTAGAACAAACCACAATTATCTCTACTTTTATTAAGATTTAAAGGTTTTGAAGGGGAATATACACAAAGTAAATTGAGTGATTTATATGAAAGTTATTCAGGTTTAACTGGAATGTCATCAAATGATTTTAAAACTGGAGATGACAAATATATTACATATTTAGAAATATTTAATAATAGAATATTAAATGAAAATAATGGTTCATTATGCAAGGTAAATAAAAATCAAAATAAAATAATATTTAATGATTTGCTTGTAACAGCTAGTTCTGAGACACCTGAAGAAGTTGGTATAACGTCTGTTTATAAAGGTAAAAATTCACCATATTTAAATTCATTTTGTTTTGGATTAAGACCAATTATAGAAAATGTAAATAGTGAATATATTAATTTGCTATTATCTTCTAAACAATATAGACTGAAGATCACACAAATCGCACAAGGATCAACTAGATTTAACATGTCAAAAAAGACATTTCTTTCTCTAAATATATTGTTACCTAATTTACATGAACAAAATAAAATTATTAAATTCTTTTCTCTTTTAGACAAACAAATTTCACTTTGGGAGAGAAAATTAGAATTATATGAACTTTTTTATAAGCATATTAAACAATTATCATTAAAAAACATTGAAAAATTTAATGATAAAAAATCATTTAATGAAGTTTTTGAAGAAACAAGGGAAATAAATAAAAATAATTTTTCTCAATATACAGTTGGAAAACATAATATTCTAAAAATAGAAAAAACAAATTATGATTTATCAAATCATAAAATGTTTACAATAAATAATCTTTTACTAGGAATAGGCATCGAAGAAGTACAATTTAATTTACATATTAATAATGGTTGTTGTAGTCCTATATACAAAGTTTATAATTTAATTAATAAAGAACTAAATCACTATTTCTATTTATTTTTAAAAGATATTTTTATAAAAAATAAAGCATTTATTTCGAGAAAATCAACTAGAAGAAATTATGAATTTTTGTATAAAGATTTACTGTCTTTTAATTTACCAATACCTGATCTTAATTTTAAGAAGAATATAGCTACTCTTATGAAAATTGAGAATATATTAGAATTGCTAACACAATCTTTAAATATTTACAAAAATAAAAAGTGTTTTTTTCTTAATAAATTATTTATATAATTGATTTCTATATTTATATGAATAATTTACTTAGATAATTATTCTTAATTGTTTTCATTTTATTTACACTGTTTAAAAAATAATCTTTTAGTTTGCTAATTATACTTAAAAAATTAGCTATTTTTTGTTGTTCATAAGATTCAGGAATAAATATTTTATATTTCTGAAGCATTGGTAATCTAATAGAGTCAACTGTTGCTTTAGCAGAAAAAGATAATAGATATTTTTTAATGTTTTTTTGAAATTCATAATATAAGTATTTTAAATTAATATTACTATTAATTTTATTCGATAATTTATACACTCTTTGGTGGTAATCAAATTTACCATTAATATAATGAAAAATATCTCCTATCTTACCATCACCAGGAATTAAAATCGCTTCACCATTGAATGAATATGTATTAATTTTTTCTATTTTCTCAGATCTAACATAGAATGGATAGATTCCATTATCATTTTTATCTTTTAAATCTTTTTTACCAGTATTTATATCAATACTTTCATCTAGAAATATTTGGTCTCATTCTCCTTCAAACCCTTTAAATCTTAATAAAGGAAATTTAAATTTGTTACTAACAAATAATAATCTATTCAAATAATATTTATAAAAAAGTTCATATAATTCTAATTTTCTCTCCCAAAGTGAAATTTGTTTGTCTAAAAGAGAAAAGAATTTAGCTATTTTTTGTTGTTCATTAATATATGGAACTAAAATGTTAAAATTTTGAACTACATTAATATAATGTCTATTATGGCCAAGTGGTTCAAATTTCATTTTTTGCATCATGTTATACAAAAATAATAAATTATCTTTTTTTGAAGTAAGTATTTTTATAGCAGTTGATTTTATTTTAAATGGAAAGTTAACTCATTTATAATCCATTGTGAAATCATCAAATATTAAGCATTCTCCTTTGTTGTAAATTCCAGAACTTTCATTTGTATAACCCAAAATAAATGATTTTCCAGCTGTTAAAACTGGAATTAATTTTTTATCATCTAAATAATTAGTAGAACTAACTAAATAATTTGTAGGTTGTTCATAATCAAATACATCTATAATTTTTTTCTTCTCTCACTCCCCTTCAAATCCTTTAAATCTTAATAAAGGTAGAGATAATTGTGGTTTGTTCATACTATTTCTTGTCCTTTCCATTTATTATATTTATTCTATTTTCTCAAATTCAATCAATGCATTCATTAACTACTATGGCAACATCATTAAAGTCACTTTTTAAATAGTATTTAAAATAACCTTTTTCTTGATCAGAATGTATAAAAGGAGTATTATGTCTAAAATTAGCTAAAAATTTAAATTTCTCTTCTGGAAAGAAATCATTTTTACATATGATTTTTCTATGTTTATGTATATTATTATAAATCGAATTTAAAAAAGCAATCATTAATGAAATATTTTTATTGACATTTAAAATTTTTTTTAACATAAAAATCATATAAATGATATTACAATCATATTTATCTATTTTTTGAATAGATTGTATGGTGTTTAAGTTTAATTTATCATTGTGTGATTCATTAAAAAAAGATATAAAACTATTTAATTCATTATTCTCATATTTTCCATTAAGTTGTTCAAATTTTTTAAAGGATCTATTTAAACTATAATAGAATAGCAAATCAAAGTTATCAACTAAATTACTTTCAAAAATATTAATAACTATTTTTAATAAATAATTTTTGTCATTTTTCATAGAAAATTTATCATCTAAAAATGAAAATATATTTATAAATAATTTAGGATTTAAATATAACATTTTTCTCAATATCTGTTTATCTAAATTAGAATCGTTTATTCATGCTTTAAAGTGTATATATTCATTTTCATTAATATTATTAACATGTAGTAACAAATAATAAAGTTGAGTATTTGTTTTCAGTTCCCACTCTTGTAAATCAACATTTACATTATTGCACAAAAAATTATATAGATCTTTAATTCAATTTAAGCTCATAGGAGAATTTACTCTAAAAAAATTTATAATTTTTTTTTCAATTATTAAATCGTTTTTAATAGAAATATTTATTTTAAATTCTTGAAATAATAAATTTTTTAAAGCATTTAAAAAAAGTTCAATATTATTACCATCTTTTAATATTAAAATAATGTTGTCTTCAAATAAAAAAATATCTTTAGTTATTTCATATTTATTAAATATTTCTATTACTTTTTCTGTATTAAAAACATAAGAAAATATAATTTCATAAACAATATAGTCCCATAATGGATTAAGTTCATGATGAAACAAAGCATTTATATCACCTTTTCTATAACAAAAAATGTTTTTACAAAAATTTATTATTGTATTCACTTCACTATTATTTAGTCCTGTACAAAATTTTAATGAATTAAATAATATATGTCAGTCAATAAATGAATTTAAATTATTTATTTTTAATACAAAAATTTTATTATAACTAATAATATCAATAATACTTAAAAAATCATTATAATATGAACTAATATAAATTTTTTCTTCAACAATTTTACTAGGATAATATGTAAAAATAATAAAATTTTCTTTATTATATACTTTTTTACTCTTTAAATACATAAGAATACAAATAGATATTGTAAATAAAAATGGTTTAACAATAACTTTAATAGATCTGCTATGATTAATAAAATCATAATCACTAATCATAGTATATTTATCATAGTTGTCATATACTAAAAGAAAAAGAGAATATTTAAATTTATTTAAACCATCATTTTTCAAAATTTCAAAATCTATATATTTATTAATTGATGTTGGTGTATATGATTTTTCATTTGAATATTTATCAAATCATAAACATAATTGAGCTGAAAAATTTTTATCATTGTGAGACAAATTAATTACATCAAATGTTTGCCTTCAGTGATCATCATTTAAAAAGGAAAAGTCACAAATAAAATTGTCATATAAATTATTTTTATTTTTCATACTTTCTATTCCATTCTAACTAATTCTTTAATCATCTCCTCAATTTCTTTTTCTGTTTCTGCTATTTTTAAATTTAATTCTTTTAGTTCTCTATTAACTGCTTCAATATCTATTTCTTCTTCTTCCTCAAATGTATCTACATAACGAGTAATGTTTAAGTTATATTCATTTTCTTTGATTTCATCTAAATTAACTAATCTAGAATATTTTTCAATTTCTTTTTTATTAGCATAAGTATCTACAATTTTATTTATGTTTTCTTGACTTAATTTATTTTGATTTTTACCTTTTTCAAATTCACGACTAGCTTCTATAAATAAAATTGGGTCATCTTTTTTTCTGTTTTTCTTGAATACTAAAATACAACTTGGAATACTTGTTCCATAAAATATGTTTGCTGGTAATCCAATTACTGCATCTAAGTAATTTTGTTTTTCTATTATATATTGTCTAATAATACCTTCAGCTGCTCCTCTAAATAAAACACCATGAGGCATAATTGTTGCCATTGTTCCATCATCTGCTAAATGATAAATCATGTGTTGAATAAATGCATAATCCATTTTTGATTTAGGTGCAAGTTTTCCATAATCACTAAATCTTGGATCACTTAAAAAACTTTCTGGAGCATCTCATGGTAATGAGAAAGGAGGATTTGCTACTATTACATCAAATTTTTGATCTTTATGCTGAGGGTGTAAAATTGTGTCTTCAAGTCTTATATCAAAGTCATGATAATCTTTACCTCTTAAAAACATATTCATTCTACAAAGGTTAAATGTTGTATCTTTTACCTCTTGACCACACAATTTACCAACTTTTATTAATTTAGAAATTTGTAATAATAATGAACCTGATCCACATGTTGGATCATATGCATTTTTTAATATTTTTCTATCTGCCATATTAGATGTTACAATTCTTGCTAAAATTTGCGAAACTTCTTGTGGGGTATAAAATTCACCAGCTTTTTTACCAGCTTCACTTGCAAAATTTGCAATAAGATGTTCATATGCATCACCTAATATGTCTATTTTTGCATCATCAAAACCATATTTAATTTCATTTAATTTTAAAATAATATGCTTTATAGTATTATTTTTTGCAGTTGTAGAATTACCCAATTTTGAAGATGCAAAATTTATATCCCCAAAAAGATTTTTAAAATCGTTTTCAGAAGGTAATCCAATTGTTGATTCTTCAACTTTTTTTAAACCTTTTTCTATATCAGGAAGAATGTTTTCACCATTATTTAGTTTATCAACCCATGTTGAAAACAAATCTTCTTTTTCAATAAAATACCCAAGAGTTTCTTTTAAAGATTTATCAGTTTCTTCTTTTATTTCTTTATTTTTTACATCTAAGTATTTTACATTATCGCCTTCAAGTAATTCATTTGCTAAATTGATAAATTTTTCAGAAATATATTTATAAAAAATAAATCCCAAAATATAATTTCTATATTCTGATGCATCCATTGTTTTTCGCAAAACATCACAGATTGCATTAAGCTTACTATATAACTCATTTTTTTGTTCGAAACTTGACATATTTTCTCCTTAAATTAATTGCTATTTACACTGTCATTTAATAAAATATTTATAACAAAATCATCATTATAAATATTGTCAATAAAATCAATAATTTTATTTATTAATTCATTTTGTCTTATTATTCCCAATTTGTTATCGTTTAAAACATTTTTTCTTATTTCATCTCTATATAAGGCCGAATCTTTTTGCTCAATATTTTTTTTACTAATGATTTCAATTAAACTACTAGTGTCTAAATTATTTTCTTGAGCAAATTCTAGAATTTTATTTCTCATCTTTTCAATTCTAAATTCGCCATACATTTTTGCTGTATGCTCACTTAATTGTGATTCACTTATTTCATTATTAATCATTTGCATTTTTCATTTTTGAATAAATTCCTCAATTAATTTTGCTTTTGACTTTAATCCTTTTTTTTCAATTTCGTCAATAATCTTTTGTATATTCATTTCAAAAACAGTTTTATCAGTAATTGTCTTTAATTTATCTAGTTCATTCAAAATATAGTCAACATTAATTTCATCAACTTTAATTACTTCTAATTCAAAATCAATTTCATTTAAAACTGATTCTTTATCGTTATATCTTTTTGTTAGTCTATGAATTTCTTTTTGAACATTTCTATATTCTTCAATAGTTTCAATTGATCAATTTATCATTTCTTGCTTAAACTCAATAAATGTCTTTGCAACTAAATAGAATTTGTTAAATTTTTTCATACTAGTTACAAAATTTCTTTTAGCTATTTCACTCATTTCATTTTTGATATCCAAAACTGTTGGTCATTTAGAAATAATTTCTTCTATTTCACAATTTGCTTTTTTTGTTAGATCTTCTAATGTCTCTTTTTGAAACACTTGTAATAATGAATTATTATCACAATATAAAGATATTGCTTGATCAACATTCTTTTTAAATGTTCTAAAGCTAACAATATTAGCTTTGTCTTTTGATAAATCAAATACTCTATTTGCACGACTTATTGTTTGAATTAATTCATAAGATTTTAAACTTCTATCTAAATAAACTGTATTAATAGGTTTTGCATCAAAACCAGTCGTTAACATTTTTACAACTATTATTAAATCAATTTTCCCATTTTTATCTTTTAAATAATTTTGAATTTCTCTACTATATTTTTTAAAATCAAATTCACTATGACTTTTACCATAATCTTTGTTATATGCTTCCATAACTCTATTCAAATTTTCTTTAGCATATATAACCTGTCCATCATCTGATTCACTAATTTTTTCATCATTACTATTTTTGCTAAATAGCACTGCTACTTTTAAATCTGGATGTGCTTCTCTAAATCTAAAATAATATTTACATGCACTTTCAACATCTTGACAAACTAACATTGATTTATAAGATCTGTTGTATGTCTTTTTATCATTTATTTGATAAATATAATCTACTACTTTATTTATATATTGATCACTTTTAAAAAAACCTTCTATATCAATTTCAAAAACTTCTTTATCTTTTTCAACACCTTCTGAATCAATATCATCACCAGGTGCTAATTTTTTTTTAGGGCCTTGAATATATTCAATTGTAAATTGCAATACATTTCTATCATGAATAGCATCAACCATTTTGTAATTATGTAAACACTTACCAAATATTTCCTCAGTAGTATTTCCATCTTTTTGATTAGACGGGAAAATTGGAGTGCCTGTAAATCCAATTAATCTTGATTTTTGAAATGCATTTCTTAATTCTTTATGCATCTCACCAAATTGTGTTCTATGACATTCATCAACAATAAAAACAAAATTTCTATTTATGAATTCTTTATTTTTATTAATAAATTCATGATTATTTCTAGTTAATAGATTATTCATTTTTTGTATTGTTGTAATAATAATTTTTTTTGTGGAATCTAGCAATTGTCTTTTCAATTCATCTGTACTATCTACGCTTTTTATATCATCAATTCTGTTTTCATTGTTTAAAAATGAATTAAAAGAATCCATTGTTTGGAAATTTAAATCTAATCTATCAACTAAAAAAATTGATTTTTCTATATTAATAAATTTGTTCTTACTTAACAATTCTGCAACTTTAAAAGAAGTTAAAGTTTTACCAGATCCTGTTGCATGTCATATATAACCATTTAATTTTGACCTTTCATCCAAATTAGTAATGATTTTATTTTGTTCTTCAGTATCTTTTATATGTTGAATAATTCTTTCAACTGCATAATATTGATATGATCTTAATATCATAATAGTTTCATTATTATCTTCAATAGTAAAAATCATATAATTAATAATTAAATTGAACAATGTTTGTTTATTTAACATTGATACAGCTACATCATAAACTTCACCTAAACATTTATTTTCTTCATCTTTTCATTCAAAATAAAATTTTTTTTGAATGTTATTAGCATTTGCAAAATATTTAGTTCTAGTTTTGTTGGCTATAATAAATATTTGCACTAATTTAAATGGACTATCAATATCAAAAGACTCTTTTTTATATCTACAAATTTGATTAAATGCTTCTTCAATATCAACCCTATCTCTTTTTAACTCTATTTGAACAATTGGGATACCATTAATAAATATAGTAAGATCACTTCTATTTCCTTCCCTTGAAGTTACACATTTGTGTTTAACTTGTCTACTAAACTCAAATACATTATTATCTAAATTTTCTTTATCAAAAAGATCAAATCAATAGTGTTGATTTCCGCCATCTTTTGAAATATCTATTTTATCTCTTATTCATTTGCCATTTTTATAGATATTATTACTATAAATTTTTTTCAAAATAAGATTATAAAATTTATCATCATCTAATGGTTTACCATCTAACCCACCTGTTATGTTTTTATTTAATCTTTCTATATGATATTTTATATTTTTTTCAATTGCTTCAATTGTGTTAATATCACTAGATCTATCCTTATAGCCTAATTCAACAAGTTTATTACATAACTTTGTTTCAATTTCATATTCACTAGTTAATCTATCTGACATACATTATTCCTTTCTATTACATAAATTACTAATAATTTTTTCAAGTAATATTCTTCTTTTAATATGCAGTTCTTCTAAAAATTTAGATTTATAAAATAAATTTGCTTTTTTATCATTCACTTTATCTAAATTTATAAATTTATTTTTAAAATCTGAAGTTTTTATAGAAAATATGCCTAAAGTTTTATTTATGTATTGTTTAAACTCTTCTTCAAAGTACATATTCAAATACAATCATAATTGTTTTGGAGTAATTAGATTTTTATTTCTAATTCTAAAAATACAGTATTGTGATGAAGCTAAAAACATATTAATTGTTTCATCTATTAATATAAATTTAAATGGCATTACCAATTTCATTAATATATCACCTTTTAAAAGGAAATTTTTCTCATCTATTAATTTATCAAAATAACATTTTTCAAAATTATAATTGTCATTTGAAATTAATATAGAATTATTTGGTGATGGTCTATACAAATTGTATGAATGAATATATTCACTTTTATCAAGTAATTGATTTTGAGTTTTAAATCTATTCACCCCTATAAAAATTTCACATAATTCTGACAGTTTTATATTATTCATAGAATTCTCCACAATGATATCGTAACACATTTTTTTGTTTTATGGACATAAAATATTTTTTTATATTAATTATTCATTTTGAATCAACAAAAAAGCAAACTAATTACTTAGTTTGCTAAAATTTACTTAATTTATTTTTTATTAACTTCTAATAATTCTTTTTTAATAGTTGGACAACTCTCAATTTTAGTTAATCTATCTTTAATTTCAATAATTTCATCATTTATAGAATCAATATTTGTTTCTATAGCTGTAATTCTATTATCCATTTCATCAATTTTATTTTCTATAACTGTAATTCTTTTATCCATTTCATCAATTTTGACTTCTATATTACTAATTCTATTATCCATCTCATTAATTTTGATTTCTATATTACCAATTGTATTATTAATTTTTTCAAGTTGTTGTAATATTAGTTGATTTGTATTTGGTCTCATATTTTTATTGCCTTTTATTATTTTAATTTTCCCACAAATTGAAATTAACTGCAATTCGTTTTGATCTTCTTGTATAGAAACAATAATTTCTTCTCCACTACAAGTATGAGGTTCTTTAATAAAATTAATCAATTGATTTTTAACAAAATCACCAGATTGTATCCCATTCTTTTCTAAATTTATTTTAGAAATCATATTATTCTTTTTTATATTTACTTTCATTTATAGAAAAATATAAATTTTATATTCCTATATTATAAAAACGAAGACTATTAATAATTTTTAGAAAAAATTATACAAAGCTAAGTATTTTTAAAAGGACTATGATATTAAATCATTAATTTTAATATTTAACTATTTTATAAATAATTTTTATTAATAATATTCTTTACTTGACAATGCCAATATTAAGCATTATAAAATAGTATAATTTTTATATGGGGTAGGCTATGAAAATAAAAAATAAAATTTGACATGTTGCTTCAATATTAGCAGTGTCACCAATACTAGTTTTTGCAACTTCATGTAAAACAAATTCTAATGTTAATTCAAACAATGTTGAAAATAATAACTCTAGTGTTAATACAGATGATAAGACTGATGTAACAAATTATGTTAAATCATTAAATCCAATTTTTAAAGGTAATACTTCTGACTATGAAGTTTCATATTTTACAAATGAACAAAAAATAATTGAAAACTTTGATGGTTTACCAAAATCTCATGGCTCAATTGAAGTTCAGTTTATTGATGCAAAAGAAGGTACTAATAGTCAAACACTTGAAGTAAGATATATAATCTCTAAAAATGATTATTCTTATTTATACAGTTTTTCAACTACTGGTTTTAAAGCTGTTAATAAAATCAATGATATTAAAGTAGTTGAAGATTTCATAAATAAATTAAATCCAACTATTAAATCAGACAAAATATCTAGTTTAAATACAATTATTGCTTCTAGTATTAAAACACAAAACCAAGTGAATGCATTATTTGATGGATTACCAACAAACAATGGAACAATTGTTGTTGAATTTGTAGTAAGTACAGAAGTGAAAAGTGGAACACTAGAAGTAAAATATATTATTTCATCTAATAGTTATTCAAAACCATATACTTTCTCAAAAGATGGCTTTAAAGTTGGTGAAGCTAACATCAGTGATAAGAATTCAGTATTGAATTATAAAAATAGTTTAAACCCATTTGTAAGAAGCGGAAAAGATAAATCTAATACCTTAGTAGAAACTTTAAATAATGAATCTAGTGTTAAAGAGTTTTATGATAATTTACCAATGAATAATAATTCATATGGAGTAGTTACAGAATTTGTTTCATCAATCGATAAAGGTAATGGAAATATTGAAATTAAATTTTTGTTAACTAAAAATGATTATTCATCATTATATGTTTTTAATGATAGTAATTTTAAAATTAATCCATTAACAGATGCTAAAAATTATATTGATAATTATATTAAACAAATTAACATAACTTTAAAAGATGATAAGGTAGATCAAATTAAAAATACTTATGCATCAAGTATAAATACAGAAGGAAAATTAAATAGTTGATTTAATGGATTGCCAACAACTATTGCACTTGGTGCTGATAGAAAAATCTGTCAATTAATTTCAGCTGTTCCATCAACTTATGATAGTTCAATTCTTGTATTAACTTATATTATGGAAAAAGGAAATTACAAAACAACAACTTCATTTGAAATATCTGGTTTCAAACCATTAGATACTAATCATAATTCAAACCTTTCTAATTTTAAAGATTTCTCACAAAATAATACATTTAGATTAAGATTTGGTGTACAAGATGGAAAATACTTTACAGAAGGTACAGCATGAAGTTGACATGTAGTTGATAAAAATGCTAATAATTTTGATTGATATTTAATGACAAACCTTCATGTTGTAGATAATGTAGTTGCTGATATTAGTGGCAATTGAAATAATGGGAATATAAATGTTGGTGCACTAAGAACTTATTATAAAAATAATTATGTTTCAACATTTCCAATCTCAAATAGTAAAGAACCATTTCAATTAGTTTCATATAGTAACAACAACACTGCACAAGCAATAATAAATGTTAATCCTAAAATTGGACTAAATGAAAGTAGCCCTAATTACATCCCAAATGCTCCAAATGTTGTTGATAAAACACATGTAAAATCTATCAAAATAATTCATGACTTTAACAATGATAATATTGAATTATTTTCTAAAACAACAGATGGAGCAAGCAAAAACTACAATTTAGATATGGCTATTGTAAAAATAAGTTTAAGTTTTGGAGCAAATACTAACTATCTAAATCCAAATTATGTAAAGAAACCAATTTATCAAAAATTCCTAAATCTAAATAAACAAGCTAAAAATGTTGACTCAAATAATGGAATTAATATATCAGGTATTCCATATAATAGTTCAAAACCAAAGGAAACTAAAATAGTAAATTTTAATTCAATTTCTAATGTTAATCCAAGATATGAATATTCTAATTTATTATATAATAGCTCTGTTTTAGGTGATTTACGTGGTCCTTATTATTACCTAACATTACCAGAAAATAAATTTCAACTAACTGGTGGTGCTTCTGGTTCTGCTGTTTATCAACTTGAAGATCCCTATAACTATGTAGATTATGACAAAATAATTCCTGTTGGAATATATTGAGGTCATGATTCAAATAGAAATGGACTTTACCAAAGCCCTGATAATACAATGCCTTCATTTCTACCATTTGTATTTAATGGATCTAATAATGCTGATGTACATTATAATGTTTGAGAAAATTTTTCTAATATTTTTTCATTGATTCAAAATATATAAAATGTTTTTTAACATCAACAGTTAATAAATTAAAAGTAAAGTGTAATAATAGTAAAAAATAATTTACAATTTCAATATTGATTTAAATTAGTGTTAAAAACACTTATAATCATATTGATAGGGTATTATTGTGTTTGATTTCAAAAATGTAAGAAATTTATCTAAAAAAGAAATTAAAGAGCTTTTTGATGAAACTGTAAATGCTCCTTTGGATGAAGAACTTATAGAAATAGTAAAAGCTCTTGCAGATAAATAAATCACTGTTATACAGTGATTTTTTTAATAACACTAAGGATATAATAGGTATGATTAGAAAGAAAATAATATTTTCTTTAAATTAATTTATAATCAATGAAAAAAATGAAAGTTTATTTTTGAACCTTTAAACCAGATGAAACAAAAGAATTATGTGAAATAATTTTAAATTTAATTTCAGATGCTTTTATAAAAGTACCTACTATTAAAACATCCACATTTGAAGATGACAATTATTTGTTAAAATGGTAGGAAAAATTGATGCAATAGCGCACTCTTTACTTCACAAATATTTTGAAGATGGTGATCAATTAAGATTTGTGAGTGAACTACTAATAAGAATTACTCATGCACATGCATATTCAAATGGTAACAAAAGAACTGCTATAATATCTACATGTCTTATTTTAAATTTTTTGGTTTTTATTTAAAATTCTCTAATGACAAAGAAAAATATATTTCACATTGAGAAAATTTAATGATTGATATTTCATTTTGAAAGGAAAAAGAAGCTAGAAAATCTAGATTTTCACATTTGTCAGAAGATGAATTAATTGATGAAGTACGTAATATTATTATTAACAATCTTTGATTAAAATTATAAAATAATTATTTTTTATTTAGTTCTTCATGAAATTCAACAAATATAATGCATTAAAGATTTGCTATATATAATAAATCTATAATTATTAAATTGTATACTTGTTGATTTGAAATATGAGTATAACAAATGATTTTTCATATGACTATACTCATATTTTTGTATTATTATTAATTTATTCTAATTTTTAAATAAAATTAAATTGTTATGTCAATTTCAAAAGGATTATCAAAATTACAAGATTTGAATTATGAAAATATAACTCTACAAGAAGATTATATTGTTTTTATTTATTATAAAAAGAAAATGAGTTGAATTTTTAATAGTGCAAAAAAAATTAAAAATATCATTTATAAAAACTCAATGTATCATATAACATTTAATAATGATAGGGAATACACTTTAAAAGAAAGTGCTATTTGTATTGTTTCAGAATATTCAAATATAGATTTTTCTAATTATGAAGTTATTAATAAAAGTGAATCTAATAATATTAAAATAGAAGATATTAATTATATCTTTTCTTGGGACAATAAGATAGGGATTGTTAAAAAAGATTTTACAGCCATCATCGAAAATAAAAATAACATTATTTTTAGTGAACTTAACCAAAATAATAAAGGTATAGATTTGCTTAATTATTTAAAAGAAATAGAATCTCATATTTTTGAAAATAGTGGTGATAATGATGAATCATTTTTACTTAAATATTTAAATAAAATTAATGTTTTAAATAAATCAAACTTTTTATATAAATTTTTATCATCAAATTCCATTGATAAAATGGAATACAATCATCCAATAATTCTACCTTTTGGTTTCAATAAGTCTCAATTATTGGCTATTAAAAATGCATTAACTCATAATTTAAGTGTTATTTATGGTCCTCCAGGCACAGGTAAAACACAAACAATATTAAATATAATTGCCAATCTTATTTACTCAAATCAAAATGTTGCTGTTGTATCTAACAACAATAGTGCAATAAAAAATGTAGAAGAAAAAATCAATAATTTAAATGTAACAAACATTAGTGCTCTTTTAGGAAAGAAAGAAAATATTAATACATTTTTTAGTAAATATAAAAATAATAACAATGTCAAAGCAAACACTAATAGTGACGCAATAAATAATATACCTGTTGAAAAACTAAACAATATTATAAATAAAATTAGTGATTATCAAAAAATAACTGGTGAATCAAAAAATAAAATTAGTGAATTAAAAATAGAAGAGAAAGAGCAATATGAAATATTTTCAAATTTTGATAATGATAATATTCTTTTTTTCAAAAAATATTTTAGCAAGAGAAAATCTATTGATTCAAAATGAGTACTAAATTTTTTGTATTGCTGTAATACTATTTTTAATAATAATTATAACGATAGTAAATTAAGTTTATGGGAAATAATAAAATCATTTTTTAAAATATTGAAATTACTTAAATTTAATTTATCAATGTATTTAAAAATTAAAAAAAATATAGCAAACATCATAGAATACATAAAGTATAAATATTATTCAATTGCAATTAATGAATTAATAAAAAAACAACAAGATATAGAAAAAGAATTAATTTCACATATTCCAAAAACACTAGCATTAAAATTCAATAATAATATTGAAGAGATAAAATCATTTATAACAAATATTTTTTTACAAAAATTTAAAAATTATATAGAAAATAAATATAGAAATTTAGATTGTGAATGTGATGAAGATAACTATAAAAGTAGATTTAATAATTTTATTGAAAGATTTCCAATAATCTTTAGTACAACTCATTCATTAATGTATTGTACAGGCGGATATTTATTTGACTATGTCATTTTTGATGAAGCTAGTCAGATTAATTTGACATCTGCAATAGTTGCATTAGCATGTGCTAAAAATGTTGTTATTGTGGGTGATTTAAAACAAATTGAACATGTTGTTGAATACAAACACAAAAAGAAAATAAATGAATTATTTAGTAAATATAACTTACCTGAATATTATGATTATAATTCAAATAGTTTGTTGAATTGTGTTAATAAGAAATATGGAGATAATTTAGTATCTCAATTGCTAAATGAACACTATAGATGTCCTCCATCAATAATTGGATTTTCAAATGTAAAATTTTATAATAATGAGTTAATAATACACACAAATGATTGTAGTGACACTGGTTTAAACATATATTTAAATAAAGGCTATTATGAATATAATCATCAAAATAAATTACAAGCAGAAATGATAAAAAAAATTGCTTGTAGAAACAAAATTAGTGATTTTGTTGTTATTACTCAATATAAAAATCAAGTTAACACTATTAAAAAAGAATTAAATGATATATGTGATAATGTTAATACAGTTCACAAATTTCAAGGAAGAGAAAATGATATTGTGTTTTTTTCAACAGTCAAAGACAATATTAATATGACAAATGAAGACTATATGAGATCTGATTTTCTTAACAATGCAAATTTAATGAATGTTGCATTTTCAAGAGCAAAAAAACAACTACATGTATTAGTAAGTTGAAATCTTCTTAAAAAAGGCAACTTGATTAATGATTTTATTAGATATGCATATCATTATTATCCAGAATCTATTTCAATTTCTGAATTTAAAAATAACAATCCTTCAATACTAGAAATTTTAAATGAAAATTATGATGAGTTTCTTAAAATTAAAGGTTTTGTAGAGGACAGCAAAAACATGAAACATGATACAGAAATATTAGCAAAAAAATGAATTCAAGAAACAATTGATGAACATTTTAAAAATGAGTGTTCGCTTTCACATGATGTTTGCCTATATAATATAGTAAATATTAAAAAATATGAAAATGACATTGATGATAAAAAATTTATTATGAATAATTGAACACGTTGTGATTTTGTTATTTATAGTAACATTGATAAAAAGGTAGAGCTAGTAATAGAAATAGATGGAAAATACCATTTAAATCCAATACAAAAGAATAGAGATTTAAGAAAAGATAGAATATTAAATGAATCAAAAATAAAAGTATATAGAATAACTGTAATAGAAGGAAAAAAATATATGAAAGAAATTATTTATAATGCTATTAAGAATGCATTAAATTATAACTAATTAAAAATCTACAACTATAATAGTTGTAGATTTTTTCTATATTCATATTTTATATTTTTGATAATTCAACCTTTATTAAATAACCATAATAGTTATTACCATGATTTTTATATTGAATTCCATTTTTATCAAGTTCTAATTCAAATATATAATCACCTTTATTTTCTATAGGAACTGTAGTGTTCAAAAATAAGTAAACAATATTATCAATATTTATTGGTTTAAAATTTGATACAACTTGTCCATAATAGTTCATAGACACTGTTAGTCCAAAATATTCAAATGCTTCTTTAATATTTGAATATGGATAATATCCATTAGTTAAAGTTGTCAAATAGTCCAAACTTAAATTAAAACTAAAGAATTTTTGTCTAAATTCAAAATTATATAATTTTTTATAAGTTTGTAATTCTAAATAATAACTTCTGTCTGATAATTCACCAATACTTACATTGGAATCATTATAATCATATGCATTATATTTAGATTCTACTTTTAAGGCATTTTCTTTTGAATGTGCTTTTGAATCTAATGAATCAGGTTTTATATTTCATTCAAATTTTGATTCATTTGTAGACTCAGCTGGTTTGGTAGCTGGTTCTTGTGGCATTTGACTATCAACATCAATTTCTGTATCTCATGTTGGTCTTTTGTTTGTTTGTTCTCAATGTAAATTACTTTGTATTCCCAAAACTATTGATATTGGAAACACAGAAAAGCAAGCCATCATTGAAACTAGTCTTTTATGTTTTCTTTTCATATCTAATATATTTCCTAAAAGTAAAAATATTATATACCTGCTATTTTCAATAAGCAAGTGACATACAAAAATTAAAAATCACTATCAATTAAAATAGTGATATACATTAGTTTTATTATAATATTGATTCTAAAATTGTTTGTGTTTGGTTACTTGTTGAAGGATTTTTTAAAAAAACACTATTCATTAAAAAGAATATTATCGCACACAAAAACAAGACTACTGTCAAACAAATCATAAATGCAAATTTATTTAATTGTCAAAATCTAATAAATTCATTATAGTTATAATTGTAATTTTGAGCCTCTTCTCTAGAATGTCTTCATCTATAGGCAACATAAGCACACAATATAGCCAAAATTAAAAATATAGCACCAATTAAATAATATACTCAATGCTGAGCACCACCATAGACACCACTATTATCTGTAGCACTATTTAACACAAATAAATAATTCAAAATATTATAAACTTTCATAACAATATTTTATATTAAATAATCGCATTGTTGAAATGTATTCATTCAGTTTTTTTGTTAGGTAATAAAAACATAATTGAGAATGAATTAAATGCACTATGATAGACTATATAAAATGTTTTGCAACTATTATATAAATTTAAATATTCTTCAACATTACTTATTTTTTTAATTATCTTTTTATAAACAGATTTTGCTTTTGAAGCATTTACAAAATATACTTCCTTTAAATCCTCACACACATCTAATCCACTTCAGTAATAATATCCATAATCAGTATTAATAAAGAAGTCATTTCTTTTAAATGTATAATCAGCAAGATCAATACAAAATGTTTCTAAGTCTCTTAATAAATTATCCTTAATTTCTAATGTATCTAATAACTGTTCAATGGATGTGTTATATAATTTATAAAAATAAACTGCAGGAACAACTTTCTTTTGATCAAATTCAATTATTTTACTATTGTATCTAAATCCTGTTTTAAATCCTAATTTCTTTGCTAATTTTTTACTAACAATAGCTTTATTTCTTGCAGCTCATATTATAATGTCAGCATTATTAGTGTAAACATATGATTTTATAAATAATGATAATAATTCAGTAAATATTTTATTTTCTCTATAATCTTTATCTAATCAAAATGACAATTCATCATGAATGCCTCACTTCTTTATATAAACACATCCTATTAATTTATCATTTTTAAAAATTATAAAAAATTCTTTTGCCTTCTTTATTAACTCATCAAATTCATTTTTTGACTCTATTAAACTCATATCTAATTGAAAATTAAATAAATCTTCTCTATTATTTTCAAGTAAAACAAATAATTGTTTAGATGTTTCAGTAGTTACTTTCTCTAATTTAAATGTATCATTAAACACTTTAACTGATATATTATTCATTATTGCCTCCATCTAGAACTAAATAAATTATAAAAGTTATTCAAATAAAAAAAACATAAGATTTACTCTTATGTTTTTTAACAAATTATTGTAAGTTTAATTGATCAATATTAATTTCAGATAAATTTTCAACATTCTTGTTTGCTTTTACATATCTTGCAATTAAATTTGCAATAGAAACTATTATTCCGCAAACAAATACAATATCTACTAATAATATAGAAATTGCTCCGCCACCTAAACTATATGAAACTTTATTCGTTGAGTTATTTATATTAACAGTAATCATATTTGCAATAATAGGTTTTTTACCAGTAGTAACACCTGATACCATTGCTATAGCTTCATCTCTATTTCATGGACTACCTAAAAATGCAATTATAGTTGTAAATATTAATACAAACAATGTTATACCAATTGTTCAATAGAAATATGTTTTACTAATAAAATTTGGTTGAAATTTAGCAAATAATACAATTAAAACTATTGAAGAAATTAATGCAATTACTAAAAAGAATACTGCAGCAATTCCTATTCCACTTAACTTTGCATTAGGTGTATCAAAATTACTTAAACCTAAGTTTCCAGGCATATTTGTTGTTCCACTATTCATAGTGATATTTAATAAATCTTTAGTAACTAAAGATGCACCTAAAAATAGAAATGTTGATAATAAAGCTACTCCAACTCAAACCATTGATAATATAAAAAACAATTTATTAAAAGAATTACTAGATCTTTTGTTATTCATATATCCTCCTAATTCTTACCATCTTGCTTTTTTGGAGCAACTTCAATTAATGGTTGACCTTTTTCTATTTGGCCACTTGTTTTTAATATCTTAACATTTCTACCTTTTAGTGATTCATCTAAAACAATAATAGGTGTAATTAAAGATTTTGCATGTTCTTTAATTTGTGCAACTTTAAATGTAGCAATTGCATCTCCCATTTTTACTGAATCATTTGTTTTCACTTTTGGTGTAAACGGTTTTAATTCTTTACCATCTTTATCTTTTAAATTAATAGAATCAATTCCAATATGAACTAAAATTTGTGTTCCTTTTTTAGATTCAAAAGTATATGCATGACCAGTATCAAATACTAATGACATTTTTCCACTAATTGGAGAAGATAAATTACCATTTTTTGGAAGTATAGCAATACCTTGTCCCATTATTGATTTAGAAAATGTTTCATCTGGAACTTCTTCAATAGGAACAATAGTTCCATCAAGTGGTGATTTAATAATTATCTTTTCATCACTTACTTCTAGTTTATTACTAGTAGTATCCTTTGAGTGTGAAATTGGTTTAGATTTTTTATTATCACCAAAATAAACATCATTTAGTTTTGGATTTTCATTAATATCAGAGATGATATCATTAATTTCATTTTTAATTCTATCAGCTTGAGCACCATAAATAGCATATACTGATTGTTTACTTGGTTTAATAACACCACGTGCTCCTAATTCTTGAGTTAATCTATCTCCATCAACTATATCTTGATTATCAACTTGAATTCTTAATTTAGTAATACATGCATCAACATTTTTAATATTGCTTAACCCACCATAAGCATTAATTACTTCAATTGCTAAAGCACGATCTGAAGAAATATTCATATTTAATTGTTGATTATTTGAATTACTATCTTTATTTTTATTTAAGAAATCTTGTTTATTAAATAATCTTGTATTTTCACCACGTCCTGGTGTATGGATATCAAATTTCTTGATTAAGAAGTAGAACAAGAAGTAGTAAATTGGTGCATATGCTAAACCAATTAATAATGCTCATCAAGCGTTTGATCCAAATTGAATTTGGATAGCACCATAAATTACTCAATCTAATAATCCACCACTGAATGTCATACCAATATGAGGCGCTAATCCTGGGTTACCAGCTGCAGCTGCAGCTAGACCAATTCAATTCATTAAACCAAATGATAAAGCACAGAAAATTGCATGAACTCCTCAGAATAATCATGGAGCTAAGAATAAGAATGTAAATTCAATTGGTTCAGTAATTCCAGTTAGTAATGATGTAAATCCAGCTGAAATTATAATTGAACCTGCCATTTTTCTATTTTCTTTTGGAGCAGCCATAACCATTGCTATTGCGGCCGCAGGAAGTCCAAACATCATAAATGGATATTTTCCTTGTAAATATTGACCAATATTTACACCTGTTGCCCCGTTAGCTGGTTGTAAACCACTTATACCTTGTAAAGCTGTTAAGTCAGAGAAAGTTAAAGTATGTATTGCTCCATTACCATTTAAAATTTCTACTTGTTTACCAACTAAATAAGAATTTGCAAATGCTCATAATGTTTGATCACCAGCAATTGATCCTGCTTGAGCACCACCAGCATATCCACCAAGTTGTTGAGCAATTTGTAATCAAGTTGCTTGTGTACCATTAATTGCTAATGCAACACCACCTGAAGTAATTGCATCTGCATTTAAGTTTAATTCCCCACCAACATTTGAATATCATAATGGCGAATAGAATGCATGGTGTAATCCAAACGGAACCAATGCTCTTTCAATATATCCAAAAATGAAAGAGTTAAATCCATACATGTTTCCACCTAATGCTCCACCAATAATACCAAATAATGTTCCAATTAATGGTCAAATAATTAAAACTATTAATGTAATTGGAAATAAAGCAAGAAATGTAACTATTGGAATAAATCTTACTCCATTAAAGAAACCAATTACTTGTGGCAATTGTATGTTTTTAAATTTATTATATAAAAACGCTACTGTAAAACCAACTATAAATCCACCAAATACTGATGTTTGTAATTGGTTAATACCCAATACTGAACCAAATAATGATTTAGGCAAACCAAAATTTGCATTTCCTAAAGCACCTGGTCCATAAAAAAGTAAATTATATCCTAAAAGATTACCTGAATTATCATTCACTGGTTGAATTAATGCAGATTGAAGACCAGCAAAGACTAGAAACCCAATAAGAGCTGACAAAGCAGCAGGACCTGCATCCTTGGTGAATGCAATGGCAATGGCAATTGCAAATAATACTGGTAATGCACCAAAAATAACATCACCTGGAACTTTTAAGAAGTTTCCAAATAACATTAATCCAGCATCATTGCCTGCATTATTAACAATTGCAGAACCAACACCAAGAAAAATTCCAGCGATTGGAAGCATTGCAATAGGAAGCATTAGTCCACGAGATAATTTAGCAATAAATTCTCTGGCAGAACCAGAATTCTTTTTTTCTTTTTTTGAACCAAAGAAGTTTTTAAATTTAATACCAAATTTTTGTAAACTTGTGTTCATATTTTCCCCTTTCTTTTATTTTGTAAAGCTGAACATATTCTCTTGATTAAAACTATAAATTATCATTGATTTATTTTTATAAAAAGAGTACTTTACTCTTGAATTATATTCCAATAAATTAAATATGTTGATTTTTTAATATTTGTATTGTTTTATTCAATGCATTTATTCTTACAAAATATAAATAAAAAAACCATAATTAAAGAATTATGGTTAATTAATTATGGTTAATTAAATTAGTATTATTAGATTCTTTTCCACCTGTGTCACCACTGCCAGTGTCACCACCACCAGTGTCTCCTGAACCACCACTAATATTTGCTCCCTTTGTATAATAACTTACAAGTGAGTCATATGAAGCATCACTTGCATCTAATTTTTGAGGGGTTGTCTTTTTTCTAAATGCTATCATTCCAGAAGTATCTGCAAAAGATCCATTTGGTCTAATTGATTTAATATATGCAATAAATTCTCTATATACTTTTGCCTGTTCATCAATTCTTTTATATGTATTAACTTTATAACGGTATGATTCAGGTAATGTTTTAGCATCATATTTATTTGCAATGTCTCCATTTGCTTCAGCTATTACTTCATCTAATGTGTATTTATCAAAAGGAGAATTTATTCCATCTAATCCATTGTTGTTCAATCCAGCATTACCATTATATGGAGCAACATCAACATACAATATTAAACTAACACTATAGTTTAGCAATTGACCATTACCCAATGAATTATAATCAAAGAAGTTTTGAATAAAAACACTTGATGAAAAATTCAATTCATCCTTTTTATCATTTCCAGTACCATCATTACCATTTGGTCCATATAAAAAATTTCTAAATGATGCATCAGCTGTTGTTCCATAAACAAAAACATAATTACCATCATTGTAATTTGATCCATATGCTAATGATTCAATTGATGTGCCAGAACCATTTAATTTTGTGTACATTTCTGAAGCAAAATTTTTAGTAACAAGTTTACCTTGAGTACTATTTATTGTTTGACTACAACTTGTTGCTATTAATGATACAGAAAATCCTATTACTGGAACACAACTTAATAAAAATAATGTTTTCTTCTTTATACTCATAACAATTACCTATCTAAAACATAGTAAGACATAACTATAATATTATATATTATTATTCAAATTTATATTTAATGCAATATATAAAAATTAATATCTAATATAATACTATTAAATATTAATTTTAAAAAATAATTATTTTAAAAATGATTTCTATAATAAATGTTTATATTAAATTAAGGTATTAACAAAATCTTTAATTTCATCAAAATTTAAAGGTTCAGTAATAGATTTTGCAAATTGTACATATGCAATTTTATTATTTTCATCTAATACAAATACTGATCTATAAATTAAACAAAAATTTGCTATATGAACACCATAGTCTTTAGCAAATGAATGATTTTTATAATCTGATAATGTGATTACATTATCTAAACCACTATTTCCACATCATCTACCTTGTGCAAAGGGTAAGTCTGCACTAACATTTAAAACAACAACATCACTATTTTCTGAAAATAATTCATTAAATTTTTTTGTTTGAGCTTCACATACACCTGTATCAATTGATGGGAAACAAGAAATAATTTTAATTTTTTTATTTGCAAAATCGCTTAATGAAACATCATCTAAATCTTTATTAGTTAATTTAAAATCAGGAGCTTTTTCTCCAACCAATAATTTTTTATTTTCTAGTTTTAATTTTTCGCTTATTAAATTTGCCATAATATAATTCTCCTAAATAATTATGTTTAAACATTATATATTATAATTTTTACATTCTATTATTAAGGTGTTGGAAAAATATGAAATTAACAAAAATAACACCTAGAGGGTTTTGCAAAGGTGTTGTGGATGCTTGAGCTCTTTGCAGAAAAGTTGCTAAAGAAAATCCTAATAGAGAAATATATTTAATTGGATGATTAGTTCATAATAAAAATATGATTGAAGACATTGAAAAATTATCAATCAAAACAATAGATGACTTACATATTTCAAGAGAAGAAATTATAAATAACATAGATAAGAGCAAAAATCCTATTGTTATTTTTAGTGCTCATGGAACAAATCCAAAAGTTATTGAATATGCAAGAAATATTGGATTAGAAGTATATGATGCTACATGCATTTATGTAACAAATGTTCAAAAATTAATAAAAGAAAAGATAAAGAATGGTTATCAAATCATTTATATTGGAGTAAGAAATCATCCAGAAAGCAATAGTATACTTTCTTTACATCAATCAATACAATTTGTTTCTGATATTAATGATATTGATAAAATAGTAATTGATCCAAATAATAAAATATTTGTAACAAATCAAACAACAATATCAATTTATGAATTTTATGACATAGTGAAAATACTTAAAATAAAATATAAAAATATTGAGTTTAAAAATGACATTTGCAATGCTGCAAAAGAAAGACAAGAAGCTGTTATAAATATGGATGATACAATAGATTTATTATTAGTAGTTGGTGATAAAAAATCAAACAATACAAATAAATTGTGTCAGATGGGAATTAAAAAAAATGTTGAAACATATTTGGTAAGTGATTTAAGTGAAATTGATTATAATTGATTTATCAACAAAAAACATGTTGGTATAACTTCTGGATGTTCAACTCCAACTTGAGTTACAAATTCAATTATTACAAAATTAGAAGAATACATAAGAGGGCAAAATGGAAAAAATAATTGTTAATAAAGATAATGATTTGCAAAAAACAGAAATGAAAAATGTTTTTGTAGATTTTGCAAATCATGTCAAAAAACTATATAGATCAAAATATATCATTTGAAAAGCAATAATTTTTTTAGTAGTAAGTTTAATTGTTTTTACTATATCCTTTGTGCTAAGAAATATAATGTTGAATAGTACAACACAATCTTATCAACTAATGCCTGGTTTTTTAGATATATATATTATCGGTAATACTGGTATAGCATTTAGTGGTTTAAGTGATGTAAGCAGTGGTGTGGTTTATTTTGTTCAATCATTACCAATTATTATTTCAATTGCTTTTCTACTATTTACTAAATCTATTTCAATTGATATAGGTTTATCATTGGTATTAACTGGTGGATTATCTAACATAATTGATAGAAGTTTATTTGATAACTATACACATTTACAAATTAATGGAGAAAATGCAGTAGTAGATTATTTACAATTTTCTTTTATCAAAGGTTCAGCAATATTTAATTTTCCTGATGTTACTGTAATTGTAGGTGTAATTGTTATTGGAATATCACTTGTTGTTCAATTTTTTAAAGAATGAATTAATGATAGTGAAGATAGAAAAAATAAATCAAAGTTAAATCAAAATACAGATAAAGTGCTAAGCGAAGCTGAAAAAGATAATATCAAAAAAGAAAATAGTGCAAAAATACAAGAATTTCTTTCTAAACAAAAAAAGAATGGTTCTAAAGATGGAAATACAAAAAATTAGAATTGATATGCATTTAGCAAAAATATCAAATATACCAAGAACAGAAGCACAAAAATTAATTTCTAATGGTTGTGTAAAAGTTAATAACAAAATTATTAATAAAAATAATCAATTAATTAATCCTTTAGTAGATAAAATTGAGATTAATAAAATTAATTCAAAAAAAGAAAATACTAAAAATGAAATAAATTTTTCCATAAAACCATTTAATAGCAATCTAGAAATAGTATATGAAGATGAATATTTATTCATAGTAAATAAAGATAGTGGAATAATGGTACATCCAACAACTTTTAATGAAACAAATACTTTAGCTAACATAATCAAATATCATATTTCTAAAAATAATATTAATAGCAAAATAGATAATATTAGAATGGGGATCTGTCATAGATTAGATAAAGATACATCAGGTCTTATTGTAGTTGCCAAGGATGATTTAACTTATCAAAAAATGGTTAATCTATTCAAAGACAATAAAGTAGAAAAAACTTATACTGCCTTGCTATTTGGGAATTTAGAAAGCAAGCAATTAGATGTTGATGCTCCAATTAAAAGAATTGATGGCACAAACAAAAGAGAAGTTAGTACTGATTCTGATGCAAAAGATTCTTTTTCAAGTTTTACACTATTAAAACAATATGAAAAATTTTGTTTAGTAGAAATAAAAATTAAAACAGGAAGAACTCATCAAATAAGAGTTCATGCTAAATATATTAAGCATAATGTTATTAATGATCCAATATATGGTGTAAGTAAAAACACAACAAAATATGGACAGTACTTAGTTGCTAATAAAATAAAATTTATTAATCCAATAAGCAATAAATTGATTAGTGTAAGTATTGATTTGCCAAAAGAATTTAATGATTATATAAAAAAGAATGGGTAAATAATTATGGATTTAATAATTGATTGTTCATTAAACTATTTAGAAATAGGATTAATTAATAATAAAAGTATTGTAGATACATTTTTTGTTATTCAAAATAAAAATTTAACAAAAATATTAATTCCTTCAATAAATGATTTTTTAAATAAAAATAATATAGATAAATTTTCAATTCAAAATCTTTATATCATTAATGGTCCAGGTTCATTTACATCAATTAAATTAATAGCTATTTTAGCAAATGTTTGAAAAATATCATCTAATATTAATTTATATGAAATAAATACATGTTTATGAAATGTTAATAACATTAATTGTTTTTCATATCTTGATGCTAAAAGTTCAAAATGATATGTTCAAAAAGTTGAAAATGGTGTAATAAAACCTATTTGTATTTTAGAAAATAGTGATTTTGAATTTGAAAAAAATAATTTTATAAAAAAACACAAGTTTTATTCAATTATAGATTGTAGTCAAAAACAAGCTATGTTTGATAAATGAAATTATATAAAACATAGTTTTAATAAGGTAAACAAAATTACACCTTTATATATAAAGGATTCAGTCTAATATGTTGAAAACTAAAATTAATGATAATGATATTAAAAAAATACAAGAAATAGAATTAATAAATTTTCCAAACAATAATTATTCATATAATGAATTAAATAATTTTAATAATAATGATAATTTTAAAATAATTGTAGCAAAAGAATATGATATCCTTGTAGCATATTCAATAATATTTATTGCAGATGAATGTATAGAAATTTATAAAATATTTGTTGATAAAAATTATAGAAAAAAACAAATTGCAACTAAAATTATTGAAAGTATAAAAAAAGAATACAATAGAAAAATATCAATTGAAGTTAGTGATAGAGATGATACTATTGAATTCTATAAAAAAAATGGATTTAAATTAATCCATTTAAGAAAAAATTATTACAATGACAAAAGTAATGCATATGTTATGGAATGAAATCTTAAATAGGATTTCATTCTTTTAATTCATAATTTGCAATTTCTCCATTACTTATATTTAAAATTGCATAAGTTGGAATTCCTCTAGAATTTCTTGGTCTAATTAATGATCCTGGATTAATTCTTAAAATTTCATCTTCTTTTTCAATTTCTTCTTTATGTGTATGACCTGTAATTGCAACATTAGCTCTATACATTTTTGCAGTTTTAATTATTTGTTTTGAAATTGATCCCTTAAAAATTGAAAATTGATTTCCATGTGTTAAAAAGAAATTAATTCCATCAATATTAAATAATTTAATTGGATCTCCTTCATAATCACAATTTCCTTTAACAAAAAAATCAACATTCCTTGAAATGAAAGCAACATCTACCTCATAATCACCTGCATGAATAACATAATTAGGATTTTCATAATTAATTACATCTAAAAATACTTTTTTATCACCATGTGTATCAGAAATAATCAATATCTTTGTCATAAAATTACCATAACCTTTGTATAATATGTAAATTTTAAACTCCAATTTTAAACTATGATAAAAATATTTAATTAATTCTATATAAATTAATATTTGCATTTACAATAAGATAGTTATATTAATTTCATTAATAATTTTTAAAAATCAATTTTTATAAATGTTAAAAGTAGAGGCAAAAAATATGATAATTAATAATTCACAATCAAAAAACGCATCGAGAGAGAGAGAGAGAGAGAGAGAGAGAGTAATAAGAATTATTTAAACTTCTCTATTGATACATCCATGTTTATTATAGAACTTAGAAAAATTTTAGGAGACATTACCATAAATCAATTAATATTGGAGATGGGATGAACAAATGACAAGTATTATTCTAAAATTGTAAATGGTTATATATGTAAAAAAACACTAAAAAGAAAATATAGTAATCCAACAGTTAACTATATTTTTGGTGGTATAAAACATGCTATGAATTATTATGATCATTGAAAAGAACAAAAAATTAAAATAAAAAATTTAATAAATGAGCATTTTACTAATTGATAGTTTTCTTTACATTCTTTATTTTTTTTCTATACTGTTTTATAAATTTTTTATCTTCTGCATTTAATAATTCTTCACCATAGTGAGCAAGAGCTTTATTTATTTCATCATTTGTGTAATGTCAATTTTCTTTTCTATTTTTATAATTTTCAAGTCTAACAAGAACTTTTAAAAAATTTTTTTTAAAAGTTTTATTTCACTCATCAATTTCTTTTCTTCTTTTATTGTATTTTTCCATATAATCTGGATCATTTCTTATTTTTACATCCATGTCCATTAAAATATACATGATTCCAGTTTTAACAACTTGTGAAATATATAATGGTTTATTATAAACATATAGTTTTTCAAAACGATTTCAGTATTTAGTATTATTACTTATTTTTTCATTGTCTTTTAACATTTTTTTATGAACTAAATCTTCAAGACTACTTCCAAATGGACATGCAGTACATCCAAGTCTTGAAAATCTTAATTTATCTATATTATGTGTTTCTCTATTGTAATCATATGCTGGGTTAACTTCTATATTATTTTTTTTAATATATTCTCAAACATCATTATTAGTTCATAATGATAATGGTCTACTCATAGGATGGTTTTTTGTAAAAACATTACAACCATTTTTAATTCATGATTTTTTTCTAAGCAATGATTCACTAGCCATTGTTCCTACAAAAGAAGGTCTTTTATCATGCTTTAATCCTCCTTTTACAAAATCACAACATTTTTCTGAAAAGTCATATTGTACTTTTACATTATTTTCCTCAAAATAAAAAGTCATATCATCATCCAGCAAAAAAACTCTTTTTTTTGATAATTTAAATCTTGCAGAATCTTCTATACCAAAAGCTCATTTTGATAGACCTGTTTTTTTATTCAATCTCTTCAAACGATTTATCATCACAGATATTTGTTTAGAATAAATTGGAAAGCCTTTAGTGTGCAAAATTTGACTTCATGGTTTAATTGGTCTAACTAAAAGAGCATTTGTTAAACAATTATATTTTTGCTTGTAATTTTCAACTGTTTGATTAATGAATCTAATAGTTTCAGGAAATGTTATTTCCATAGCATATGCTGGAACTAATACAATTTTTGATTTTATTTTCTTATGAACTTTCAATACTAAATCAAGCAATACTGTTGAATCTTTTCCACCACTAAAAGAAATCAATACTTCTTTTCTTTTGTTAGAGTTGCTATAAAAATCCTTTTCACATCAAGTTAAAAACTCTTTAATTTTTTCTTGTGCATGATAAATTTTATCTTTTAATGGCATATGCGATGAAAGTTCATCAACATGGATTCTACGTGATTCAATAGAGTTCATTAGATCAAAAAAATATTATTGATTAAAAAAATCAATAATATTCTCCTTTCATTATTTACTTCCAAAAAATAATAACAAAAATAAAAATAATGCAGAACCACATATAGTTGGGTTTAGATATATTTTTTTAATCCTTCTATTGAATTTGTTTTACAATTTGTCACATCAATATGACACTTTAATTTCTTAAGTCCACCTTTGTGTATAAAATGTATTTTAGGCAAAATATTATTATCTAAAATAAAACATTCTACTTTATCTAATAACAAACAACATTCATCAATAAGTTTTCTTAAAGTTTCATCATAGCATCAAGATTCATATTTATTTTTTTTATATAAAATTAATTCATTTGATGAATTTAATAAATCATATAATTCACAAATATTGTAGACTTTATCAATAGAATTCTTTTCTAACAATTGATATTTAGAAACAACAAATATTTTTTCATTACATTCTTCAAGTTGTCTTTCGTCAACTACTATCTCTGACATATTTTTAGTTGTAGATTTAACTTCAACATATACTCTATTAAAATTAAAATCATATACACTTGTATCTAAGCTTCTTATTTTTTCATCGGCCTTAATGCCTAAATCTTTGCATTTAAGCATGAAAACTAATTCTCCAATATCTCCAAGCAATTCTTCTTTAACTTCTTTTTTAAATTTTATTTTACTAAATAACTTGATGACAAAATCAATGGCATCATATTCACCTATATTTTCATTTTCTATTTTTTGTTCAATAGTTTCATGAATCGATTTTAATAATTGTTCAGGCATATTTTCAAACTTTATTATATGGGCTTCTATTTTTTCAGATTGATTTAAACTATCTGCAATATTTCAAACACCATTATATTTTATGAATGAATAATTTATTGTTTGAAGTTTTTTAATTGATTTCAAATCATTTGTAATAAAACCCAGTCCAGTAATCATTGGTTTATTTGTATTATTAGTGTTTCACAAAAACACTACACTGTTATTATTTTCTTTTAACTGCACTTGTTGACTCCACATTAATATTTATTTTGTCTAATTCACTTATTTTTTCTACATAATAATTTATATTTGTTGTAGAAATACCCTCTTGAAATAAATCAAGATATAATTCAGCTTCTTTCAAAGAATCTAAAACTTTTCTATTCATAAATATTTTTAAAAACTTAATTCTGTTATTGCTTTTTCTATTTCCAAATCATCTACATCTTTGTAATAATGTATCAACTGCTACCTTACTTTCATTAGGAACATTTAAAAATAATTCTGTAGTTAAATGTTCAAATGTAAAACCTCTAGAAACCATATAGCCACCAACAATGATACAAAATTTCTTCTTTCCACTTTTAAATTTTTCACTATCATTATCTGCATTCAATAAAATAAAACAATTTTCAATATTATTATATAAATAAATAATTATTTCTTTAATTTTGTCATAAATTAAATCAACTGTATATTCTTCAAAAATGGGTATATTTTTACGAAAATTAACAATAATTCTTTTCATTTTTTCTTCATTTTGAATGTTTTTATATATCACATCAAATACTTTAATAATTTCATTAAATATTAATTCTTGTTTATCATTTTCTATTTCAACATTGATTAATAATTCAGACTTGAAATATTCATCATCAAGTAAACCAGCAGATGTATAAATTAGTCATTGTAAAAAAATATTATGATAAATAATGTTGTAATTATCATTTTTTTTAAAATCAGTCAAAATATAATTATCATGATTATTAAAGTAGTGTAAACCACAATAGTTATTGTAATGTTTTATAACAACTATTCTATCTGGATATAATTCTTTACTATTGCTAGATAATATGTTTGCAAATGGTGTACCAGTAAATGAAAGTAATTTTCCACTATGAATTCTATTATATAACTTAGATATTAAACTATATATTTTTGATTCATTTTCAGTTGATATATTAACACTAGCAAAATCACATTCATCATCTATAATTAAAACTTTTTTGTTAACAAGATTTATATTATCAATATAAGCAAATAAATCATTCAATTGTTTATATGTTTTTAACACATTAACTATTACATTATTTCCAGATTCAATATTTATTTTTATCTTATCAAATCTAGATTTATCCATGAATCTAGTTTTAGCCATATTAATATTATTTTGAAGTCTATTATTTGTTTGCGTAAAAAGAATTTTATTTATTCCAGCTAAAACAATTATTAAGCAATACTCATTTTTAATACCATTAATAATAATATTCTCTATATTTTTTGTTTTACCTGATTGAACTTGACCTACACATAAAACATGTTCTTTATTAACAAAATTATCATTTAATAAAATATTATTTCAATTTTGAAATTCAAAACTATCATTATTATTGTTTTCATTAATTGGTAAATCATTAGTAACTTTATCTAATAAAACAAACATTTGTTTATTCTTCATTTTTATTTTCCATTGAACGAACTACACAATTTATGACATCATAGAAATTTTTTGGTTCTTCTTGTTCATTTTCTATATTTAAAAAATGGTTTAACAATTTGTTTTCATTTAGTAAATCATTCTCATTTAAATATAAATATGAAATTACTAGTAATAAAATGATTGGATATGTAACATTTGACCTAAGATCAATTTTAGAATCTTCATCATCCATAAAAGGTTTTCAAAATATATGATTAACATCAATATAAACATATATGTTTTTGTATTCTCCATCATAATCCTCATATACATTTATAAAATCAATATTTTTTTCATTAGACTCACTTATTCAAATTTTTATATTCTCTTCTTTTAATGTAAAACACGGTTTTAAATTTTTATCATTTGGAGCAATTTGAATACTAGTGTCTATTTTAAATGGATTATATATTTTTTTTGAATTATTAACTATTTTATTTTGTTTCTTTTCTGACTCTTTGTCCAATGTTGAAGAAATTCTAAAACCTTCTCAACCCACTATTTTTATTAATAAATCATGTAATTCATCTCATATATTTTTTAATTGTTTTGTTAAATCATCATAACCATTTACACTTCAATTAAATTGACTTTTATTAACATCTGGTACTTCTATTCCTGTTAAATCTATTTCACCAAATAAACGTCTTCATGTTGGTTTCCCACTACTTGCTCTTTTATTTCTCTGTGAATAATCATCAAATTGGATACATGAAGACCCAGAAGACCCTTCTATTTTATAATTTGGTCCATGATTTATTGCCCTTTTCAAATGGAAGGTAGTAACACCACAATTTGCTGCTAATTCACCACCAATTTTGGCATCTATTACACCATAAATTAAAGTAGATGTTTTGTTAGAATCTTTAAATTCTATATCTAATTTATCAACTAATGGCTCTCCATTTAGTAATTTTAAACAAAACTTATTTAATATCTTTTTTTCTGGATATTCTTCCATTAATTCTTTTATGTCTTTTTCATAATTATCTAAAAATCTATTTCTATCATAATCATTTTTATTAAAGTGATGCTCTTTAAAATCACTTAACAAAAATGGGTAAATAAATTTTGGTTTTACCATTATGTCATTATTACAATTAATTTTCTTAACATCTGAAGTCAATCAATTTATTTTAATTTCCATTCCACTAAAACTATTTTTATCATTCTTCAATAATTCTCTATATCTTCATCCAAATGCACCAGTAATTATATTCAAGTCCTTTATTCATTTGTTGTCATATATTTTTTCAATAATTATAGTTGTACCAGAATCATATTGGACTTTATTAAAAGGTGATAATTTTGATTCAACACTTACTGCTTCATTACTTTCATGTTGACTTGTCCTTAATTCAACATAATATTCATCATTATTTTTTGTTTTAGAAAAAACTATTCCATCTTTTCCTTGTCAAAAAATGGCCAATTTCATACCAACACCAAATTGGTTGTAATGTGTGTCTTTTTTTCCTATTGTATCACTTGGTTGCATTGAGTTAACTAATTCATCACTATCCATACCATTTGCATTATCAGTAATTATAACTTTTCTATTTGTTTCATCTCTTTCATCAAATGTAATTGATATTTTTAAACCATCAACACTTTTTTCTAAATTATCTTTTCCTTGTCATGAAGAAATAGAATTATCAATAAATTCTGCTAATGCTAATCATAAATTAGTTTTTTCATTTTTATAATTACTTATCATTCCATATGTAGCAACTAATTGTTTGAAGCTCATTTCTTTCTCCTAAATAAAATATAAGAAATCATTTTAGATTTTATTTAGTTGACATCTATATACAACCATCTATATGATCTAAAAATCAATAACAAGAAATTTATTATTCATTTTTTAAAAAGTAAATTTTTAAAAATTGGATTGGATAATTTTAACTTTTTAAAAACAATAGAAATAAAAAAGTATTAAAAAATCATTTATTATACCATTATGCAATTTATAAGTGCAATAATTTATAAAAAATAATGTAAAATATAATAAGATATTATTTTTATACCCAAAGGGGGAGTAATGTTAAGGGATTTATTCAAAGATCGTAAAATCGTTATTTTTGATATCAAGACAACTGAAGAGGGAATGAATTCAGAAATTCTTTACTTTGCAGCTAGAGTTTACATCAATAATGAAATGGTTTCTAAACACAATTTTTTTATTGCTACTGATAACAAGATCAATGGAAAAATTATTAGAAAATATAGAATAACTAATAAAAAAATTGAAAGTGAAGGAATTGACAAAATGTCAGCTCTTGAAAACATTGCTTTCATTTTTCAAGATGCTATTTTATTTACATATAATGGTGACAATTTTGCATACCCTTTATTGGAAAAAATTTATCACCAATATGGATATAATTTAGAATTATCAGAAATTGATGCATTAAAACTTGCAAAGCAAATAATAGGTTTTGATGATGACATTTCATTAGAAGAACTAGCTACAAAACTTGGTATTAAATATGATGAAGAAAGATTATTAGGTTCACCATACACAACTATGGTGCTTGAAAAAATTTGATTCAGACTAAAATCATTCATCATCTAAAAAACGATCTAATAAAAGACATAAAACATTCGCCACATTCGCTATTATCTAGAGTGTGGTTTTTATATTTCGCTAAATACATAATCATATTATTTATTAATATAGCTATGTTATAATTATTCTTGGTTAAATAGATGAAAGGTGGTGATTATATGCCAAAAGTTGAAGTAAAAAATGGTGATCTTGAAGCAGCATTAAAAAGTTTTAAGAGAATTACATCAGAAACT
The DNA here is from genome assembly GCA_947648205.1 of uncultured Mycoplasma sp. GTDB lineage: Bacteria > Bacillota_I > Bacilli_A > Mycoplasmatales > Mycoplasmoidaceae > Malacoplasma > Malacoplasma muris. The sequence continues at coordinate 176,425 of CANSNC010000001.1, read as the reverse complement.
GAAAAGTGTAGAAAACGTCACGAGTTCTATTTAAGACCAGGGTTAAGAGCAAAAGAAAAAGAAAAAGCTGCTGCTAAAAAAAGAAATAAATATAATAAAAGAAATAATAATCGTTAAAAAACTCTATCCATATTACCTGTGGATAGAGTTTTTATTTAAATTATTTTTAAATATGTTGTATTTTCACATGTTACAACATTAATATCTGAGCAGAATTTATTTATAACACTTTCAATAACTTTTATAAAAATTTTTTCAGAAATATGACCAATATCTATTAATGACATTCTTTTATTAAAAGCTAAATTATATAAATGTCATTTAATTTCGCCAGTTAGAAATAAATCAATTTTATATTTATTTTTAATTAAATATAAATCACTACTTCCAGACCCTCCAACAACAGCAATTCTTTTAATATTTTTGCTATTAATTAAATGATATGAATATTCATCATAAATTATATGATTTAAATCTAAATGATTTTTTATATATTTTAAAATAGATTTAAAATCTAATTTATTTTTTAATTCTCCAAAAAATACATATGGAGATTCTTTTAATTGTTTAATTTCTTTCAATTTAAGTTCTTTTAATAAAGAATAATTCATGCCTTTTTTAGCTTTATCAAAATTTGTATGAAGACTTAAAATTGTAATATTATTATTTTCAATTATTTTAATTAGCTTTTTAATATGATTAAGCTTTAAATCAGATTCATTAATATAAATTGGATGATGAGATATTATTAATTTTATATTATTGTTAATTGCTTTATTTACAACATCAATATTAATATCTAAACTAACTAATACATCTGTTACATTAAAATTTTCATATTTATTAAAAAAACCTGAATTATCTCATTCTTCTTGTGTAGCTAGTGGATATAATTTGTTAAATAAATCAAATAATTTAATAAGTTCCATATTTTTCAATATATCTTTCTATTCTTTTGCATTTTTTATATAAATTTTTATTTTTTTCTTTTAATGATTCATAATCTTTTTTTAATAATTCTGCTTTTAATTTATCAATATAATATTTATCTGATTTTTTTATTTTTCTAATTCCAAATTCAATATCTTTTTTAAAAATAAGTTTTTTACCTTTAAATTTAGAAAAACATATTATCTCATAATAAATATTGTTTTCTAAAATAGTAGTTTCATTATAAATTTTGAATTTATTATTCTTAATTCATTCTCTTAATTTATCATAACCATTATTTGCACAAATAATATAATGTTTAACATTATTAAAACATTGAGAAAGTATTTCTATTATTGTATTTGAACCCATTCCTGCAATAACACAATAATCTATATCAATAGACTTATCAAAAGATTTAAAACCATCACTTAAAACATTGAAAATTCTATTATGATACTGTTTTGTATTATTAATTGAATTTTGTAATGGCTGTGGATTTTTTTCTATATTATAAACAATATTTGATTTATTATTTTCAACTAATAATAAAGACAAATATGCGTGATCACTACCTACATCAACACACACATTTGCCTTTTCAATAAAAGAAGCTATTGTTTTAATTCTCATGATTTGATTCAGTAAATCCTTTAAGCACACCAGATTTTGATGGGTGTTTAATCTTTCTTAAAGCTTTTGCTTCTATTTGTCTTACACGTTCTCTTGTTATTTTAAAATGTTGTCCTACTTCTTCTAATGTCATAGGATTTGCATATGGAGTTAAACCATATCTCATTCTAATTATTTTTTCTTCTTTTTCAGCTAAATTCTTTTTAAGAATATCATCAATATGTTCTCCCATTAAAGCCTTTTCAACATATTGTTCTGGAGTTAATGCATCATTATCTCTAACAAAATCTACAAATTTAGATTCTTCATCTTTCCCAACAGGTTTGTCTAATGAAACTGGATCAACATTTAATTTTTTAATACTAATGATTTTCTTAGGAGTGAATCCTGCTACATTGCCACCCATTGCATCACTTAATTCTTCAGGTGTAGGATCTCTACCTAAATCTTGCATTAATTGTCTTTCAGTTTTTGATAATTTATTAATTGTTTCAACCATATGAACTGGTATTCTAATTGTTCTTGCTTGGTCTGCAATTGCTCTAGTAATTGCTTGTCTAATTCATCATGTTGCATAAGTTGAAAACTTATTACCTAATTTATAATCAAATTTAGTAATAGCTTTCATTAAACCCAATGAACCTTCTTGAAGTAAATCTTCAAGATCAAGACCTCTATTTAAATATTTTTTTGCAATAGAAGTTACAAGTCTCAAGTTAGAAGTCATCAATTGATTAATTGCATAGTCTCTAATGTATTGGTCTTCACTATCAAGCATTGCTCCAATTTCTTTTTCTTCATCAGCTGTTAACATTTTTGATGAACCTAAAACATTTAAAAACGATTTAATACCATCATCAACTTTATCTCTTGTTGTGCTACCATAAGTTACAGGATCATTAACCATTGAGTCAATTCTCTCAGCAACTGTATTTTTTAATGATTTTATAACTGATGAGTTTTTAGATTTAAATGGATTTGAATCTAGTGTCAATCCATTAGCTTCAAACCATTTGAATAAATCATCATATTCAGAATCAGATAAACCATATTTATCAAAATGAACTAATATTTCTTCAGCAGAAACTTTTGCTCTTTTTTTCTTCTTATTTAAATGGTCTTTTATAAATTTATTTTTAGCAGCATCTATATCACTTAAATCATGCCCTCTTGAAATATTACCTTCAAGAATACCACTACTAATATAATCTTTATTTAAAGTCGCAGATAATTCTTTATCTTTGTTTTTCTTTCCAAAAGCCACATTTGTCTCCTAATTATAATACAAGCATTTTATTATTATAGCATTTAAAACAACAACAAAATCAATAGATTAAATAAATAAAAATATACTATTTTAACCTAGTATATTTTTTAAAACTTCATTAACTATATCTGGATTTGCTTGTCCATTTGTGTCTTTCATTACCATGCCAATAAAAAACTTTTCTCCTCTTTCAGGTCTTTGTTTATATTGTTCTACCATATTAGGATTATTATCAATATATTTTTGTAAAATATCTCTAATAATATTTTTATCTGTAATTTGTTTAAAATTATTTTCTTCAATTATTTGTTCTACACTTTTATTTGTTTCATAAATAAACTTAATAATTTCTTTTGCTTGTTTACCATTTATTTTATTGGCTAATAATAAATTAATCATATTACCTATATTGTCTAATTTTTCTACTGACACATTTTTAATACTTGAATTATTTTTAGCTAATATTCCAACTAGTTCAATACATAGTCATTTTATAACTTCTTGTTTATTATTTACAATACCATCTAAATAATTAAATGCATTGTATAAATTCACATCATCTAAAAGTATATTTATAAATTCATTTGATATATTAGATAAAAGTAATTCATTTTTAATATCATTAATATTTGTGTAATAAATATTAATTGATTCATTAATAAAATCAGAACTTATATCCCTAATATATGTATTTGGCTCTGTCATATAATGATAATCTACAGCATCAGTTTTTAATCTCATAAATTCTGTTTGCATTGTTTTATCATTAAACTTTCTTGTTTCCTGTTGAACATTTTTATTAGATAAAATTAAATTAATTTGTCTATTAACTTCATACTCAATTGCTTTTTCAACATTAGAAATAGAATTGATATTTTTTATTTCAACTCTTGTACCATATTCATCTGAAAGAACATGATTAACTGAAATATTAACATCTGCTCTCATTGAACCATCTTCTAATTTTGCATCAGAAATATTATTAAATATTAATATTCTTTTTAATTCTTTCAAAAAATCACAAGCTTGTTTTGCACTTTTTATACAAGGTTTTGTAACAATTTCTATTAATGGCATTCCTGCACGATTGTAATCTAATAAAACATTATTATTATCATCAATAAATTGTTTAGCAGTATCTTCTTCTAAGTGGATTCTTTCAATTTCTATAGACACATTATCATCAATTTGAATAACACCATTTCTTCCTATTGGGTTATATTGTTGAGTTATTTGAAATCCTTTTGGTAAATCTTGATAAAAATAATTTTTTCTATCAAAAGATATTGTTTTTGAAATGTCCATGTTTAATGCATATGCTAATGTAATTCCCTTTTGAATACAAGTTTTATTAGGTTGAGGCATTGTTCCAGGATGTCCTAAATCTATAGGAAAAATATTATCATTTGGTTTACAATTGTGATCAGATTTTGAACTTGAGAACATTTTTGTTTTAGAGTTAATAACAGTATGAACTTCTATTCCAATAACTGTGTTAAATAAATTTTTCATTTTATTAATCTCCATTGTTTAAAATGTAATTTACATGTTTTGCAATTGTTAATAACTGCTTATCATTATTCATGTAACCCATTAAATTTATACCTATAAAATTATTGTTATTTTTATACATAGGCAATGTAATTGATGGATATCCACTGAAATTTGCAATTTGCAAATAATCATCAATTAATGTGTCATTATATTTTTTTGTTTCAACATCTATTTTTGTAGGAGCTCATGTAGAACTACCTGGCATAATTACAAAATCATATTCTTTAAATATTTCTTTAGCTTTCTCTACAATAAGCCTTCTAATTTTTTTAGAAGAAACGAAAAGATCATCATAATTTTCAACAAGTGTACAATAACTACCAAACACAAATCTTCTTTTTAATTCTTTACCAAAATATTTTGATCTAGTACTAGAAATTGTTTCTTGAAAACTTTGTTTAATATTTTTTTGTCCAAAAGGAATTCCAGTAATATTTTGATAACAACTAACAGCTTCAGAATAACTTATTATTTTATATACTGGTGCAATTGCTTGAATTAATTCCACAGGAAAATTAATAGGTCTAATTTTAATTTTATTACCTTCAATTTTCTTAATACTATTTAAAAAGATGTTTTTATTTTCAGATGGCATAAAATCTAAAATATTTTCCAAATAACACATTTTAACAATTCCTTTAATTGGATCATTCAATGATTTATAAAAATTGTGTTTTTCTTGTATTTGACTTGTGAAATCTTGCTCATCATGTTTACAAATACAATCTGCTACTATTGCAACATCTGTAACTGATTTTGTTAAAATACCTACATGATCAAGAGATGGAGAATATGGGAATACTCCAAATCTTGAAATATACCCATAACTTGGTTTATAGCCAATTATTCCCAAATAACTTGCAGGTTTTCTGATTGAATCACCAGTATCTGTACCTAATGCAAATGGAACAGTATCATTTGCAACCAATACAGCAGATCCTGATGAAGAACCTGATGTTATTCTTTCTTTAAAAAATGGATTAACAACATGACCAAATCCAGAAAAAGTTCCTGTTCCTCCTAATCCAAATTCATCAAGATTTGCTTTTGCAACTGGAATTGCACCTGCTTGATTTAATAATTCTACAACATATGCATCATAAGGGCTTATATAATCTTTAAAAAATAATGAACCACCTGTGGTAATAGTGTTTTGAACATTTATGTTATCTTTTATTGCATATGGGATGCCATTTAATAATGATGTTTTATTATTTTTATTATTGCTATATTTATTTACTATATTAATGTAAGCATTAAGAGTTTTATTTGATTCTAATGTTTTTAATGTTTGACTTATTAATTTTTGAGAAGTTATTTCTTGATTAATTATTTTTTTATTTAAATTAATAATTTTACTCATAATTAAACCTTAATCAAATTCTTAATAACTTCTTTTGGATGTTTTAATAATAACTCTTTGTTTTTAAAATCTTTTATAACATCTTCTCTAAAACAATTACTTGTTTGAATTTCTGGAAAATCTAGTGGTTGAACATTTAATAAATTATATTTTTCAGAATGAAACACAGCCAAATGACTTAAATCATCAACTGATTTCTTTATTTCTTCTTTAATAATTTCTATTTCATCATCACTCATATTCATCATTAAATTTGAAGAAATTTTTTTCATGTCAAATATAGTAATATTTTTTTTCATAGTAATTAATCCTCCTGTAATTTAATATGCAATGCTTCACTTAACTCTTTTTCATAATCATATGTAACTAATGGAGTAACAATTGTGTATACTGGATAAATAATAAACATATTTAAAAATACCATAGGGATAAATAAAACAGATCTTATTGCCAACCATTCAGTTGGACCTAAAGATGTTACCTCAGCATCAAAATGAGGCATTGCAAAAACATTAACAAACATTTCTGTTATAACTACACATGTTATTGTTGCACAAAAAGCAATAAATTTATCTGATGTTTGTTTTTTCTTTTTTCTATTTGGATTAGTATTTGAAAAATACTTTCTTTTTTCTATACTATTTCTAACTCATCTTAAATTAAGAAAATAAAAAGTCCATAGAATAATAATGGTTATTCCTGAAAAGCTTACCAATATTATAATCATTGTCATCTTTGGAATTAATATATCTGCTCCAAATTTTATTTGTAAACCAACTTCTGGTGTTTGTGTATAAAAATAATAAAAAGTAATAACACCTGTTAATAATAGTGCAATTGTTGAATAAATAGCAAATCTTAATTTATTTTTTGAACTAAAAGTCACAAATGTTCTAATAAGCCCAGCTATCAGACCATATCCAATTGCTGCAACAAAATACCCATAATGAAATATACCAGCTGTCATTAATACAGATAATAAATCTGTAAGCATACCAATAAATAACCCTAAAAATGGCCCAAACAGTAATCCCCCAATTTTAATTAAAATACCTTCAATTGTTACCCTGGTACCTGGAAATGCCCTAAATAATACAGAAAACAAATTAGAAGTAATTATTGTCATTAAAATTAGAACTGCAACTGATAAAGCAATAGTCATTGAAATGCTTGCTATACCCTTTATACTTGGTCTTGGTATAACAAAGTATTTTTTCTTTAATCAAAATCTATAATAAATTTTTTTAATAATACTTGCAATTACAATTGAAATAAAAAAAGCACAAAATATTAAAACAATACCAATGACATTTAATTGGCCATTAGTATCAACAAAAGGATTACCACTCCTAATAGTGACATTTAATATATTGTTATTATTACTCATATTTACTTCTTTTATATTAATATATTTTATCAAAATATAATACTTTTATTCATTGATAAAAGTAGATTGTTAATTTTTGAAAATACTTTTGAATTCTTGAATGATATATGATAACTAAAAGGTGATGGATGAGATGTTTTAATTATAAATTGTTTATTATTAATAATTAATGCTTCTTTACTTATTGCATTATTTCCCATCAATAAAAAAATTACATTCCTTAAATTTGAATCAATTTCTTTAATTATATTATCAGTAAAAATTTCTCACCCTTTATTTGCATGAGACAATGGTTTATTTTCTAAAACTGTTAAACAAGTATTCAAGAGCAAAACATTTTGCTTTGCAATATCAGATAAATCACAATTAGTTCTTGTAATATTTAAATCTGTTTTTAACTCATTAAACATATTCATTAATGATTTTGGTTTAATATTAAGACGAGTAGAAAAAGATAACCCATCAGCCATTTGTGGTACATGATATGGATCTTGGCCTAAAATCACTAATGTTGTATTTTCAAAATCAAAAAAATTAAAACATCTAAATATATCATCTTTCCTTGGACAAACTTTTTTTGTTCTATATTCATTATTAATAAATGACATTAAATCTGTAAAATATGGTTTTTTAAATTCATTTTCTAATATTTTTTGTCATGATGTTTTAAGTTTTACATTATTCATAGTTTAAGCCTTAACTGTCGTTAAAAAACTTTTAAATTCCTTAATGTTATTAATAAATTTTGAATAGTCTTCAACTGTATTGATTGATGGTGTAGAAGTTATTTTCCCCATAGCTGTATTAAGTAAATTTGAATTACTAAAATCATTCATTCCATTTTTATCTTTATTTTCATTTAATGCAAACAATAAAGGTGTAGTTTCTTTTGAAATTGATAAAGTAGATACAGGCAAAAATTTTGCTTCATAAAGTCAATTAGAAAATTTATCAGAAGCACCATCCTTATTAAAATCTAATGTTGTTTCATAATGTGCTGTTCCATTATTTGTAATTTCAGTTAAATCTACCAATTTTTTTATTTCATCATCAGTAGGTTTTTGGTCTTTAGATTTAATAACATATGAAGAAAATTCAAACTTTGGTCTTAGTGTAATTTGAACATTTACTTTTAAACTAAACTCAGTTTTTGAAGGTTCTATTTCTTTATTTCATGCATTATATTTATTAACATAATTTTTAATAGGATCAATGCTTGTAATATAATCCTTAAATTTATTTTGATCTTCAGGATAATAATATCTATATGTTAACTGTAAATTCATTGTAGGAGCATCACCAATTAAATATCCTTTATTTGTAAAATATACTCCATTTTGATTTTCAGCTAATTTATATCCATTTGTCTGATCATAAATATAAATTTTTTGATCTTCTTTTAGTGTAATTGGAGTGGATAATTTTTCAACAAATATCTTACTATTTGTACCAGAATCATTATAAGGTAAATAACCATTTGATAAACCATCTATGCCAATTTCTGATAAGTATAATTTTATTTGATCATTTCTACCTTGATTTAATGTATTAGAAGAAGCATACATAAATTCTTTAAACAATAGATTAGGAGCATTATTTGTAAGTGTGTCAGATGTATCAAAAACTAAATTTTTATCATATATTAAATTTTGATTTGATTTATCTTCACTAAAATGTGATAAATTTATTAAACGATCAGCAATTGTTAAAAAAGGTAAAATACCAGTTAAATAAAATTTAACTAAATCCTTTGTTTTAGTTGCTTTTGAATCTAATTGTTCTTTTGTGTCTGCATTATAAATAACATTATTAGATCCATAACCAACATAATATTTTTCAGTACCAATATTCATTTTGACAGCAGGAACATATTGACTTAATTGTCCACAAGATGTTAATACAAAAATTGGAACTGCAAGTAAAATTCCACATGAAGAAAATAAAACAAATTTTTTAGACATACTATATCTCCTAATTATTTTTAAAATTTGTAAATGAAACATCTATATATTTACTTATCGATTTATTAAACACTAAATCAACACTTCCAATTGCTCCATTTCTATTTTTTGCAATAATAAATTCTACTACAACATTATTTAAATCTTGCTTAGAAGAATTATTTTCATTATTAATCATATCCTTATAATTTATAAAGCAAACTAAATCAGCATCTTGTTCAATAGCTCCTGATTCACGCAAATCTGATAGCATAGGTTTTCTTCCTTCTGCTTTTCTTTCTTCTATTTTTCTTGATAATTGAGCTATTGCAATAACTGGTATATTATATTGTCTTGCTAAAGATTTTAATGATCGAGAAATACTTGCAACTTCTTGTTGTCTATTCATATTTATATTAGTTTTTGCTCCCTTTAATAATTGAAGATAATCAATAACTAGAAGTTTAATTTCTTTATCATTTGACATTTGTTTTATTTTTGACTGTATATCAATAATAGATAAATCACTTGAATCATCAATGTATAGAGGAAGATTATATAAATTTGATATTGCATCAGTAATTAAACTTGTTTGTAAAGAATCTAACTGTCCTGTTTTGGTTGCACTTATTTCCACACCAGATTCAATAGAAACAATTCTTTGACAAACTTGCAAATTACCCATTTCCATTGAAAACATTAATGCAATTTTATCTTTATCATTTTCTTGATTACTTCTGTTTTCTAAAATATCCTTTGTTGCATTAACTAAAAAATTAATTGCTAATGCAGTTTTCCCAACTCCAGGACGAGCAGCTAAAATAATTAAATCACCACCTTGAAATCCATTTGTAATTTTATCAATTGAGGCATAACCTGATGTTGTTCCAGTCAACAATTCAGTTTGATTAGATATTTGCTCTAATTTTTTACTAAATTCTTGTACTATTTTTCCAATACTTTCAATTTCTTTTGATTTTTTATTATTAGTTATATTTAAAAATTCTTGTTCTAAAGATCATAATTTTTCTCTACTTGAGATTATGTCAATACTTGTAGAATTTAAAGTTTGAGCAAAATCAACAAATTTTCTTTTAATAGATGCATTTTTAATGATATCTATAAATTGAATAATATTTTGTTGATGAGTAAATTTTATATTAGTTTGAATAATATATTCGCGATAATTATTAAATTGCATTTCACTATTATCATCATAATAATTTATTAGACTTAAAAGGTCAAAATCTTTTCCTTCAATTTTAAAATTTAAAAGATTTATAAAAATATTTCTATTTTCATATGAACCAAAATCTGATGGCTGCAATTGCAAAAATATATCTTCAATAAATTTCCCTTTATTTAAAATGTGAGAAAGGACAATTCTTTCAATTTCAAATACTGATTCTTCATTAATTTCTTCTTTAGAATCATTTTTACTTGTATTATTCATAATGCCCTCTCTTTTTTAAATAAAAATCACTTTAATAATTATATATAAAATAAAACTAATATCTTAAGATATTAGTTCAGTTTTATAAATTAAAATTATTTTTAACTAATCACCAAATTTTATAGTATCTTGAATAGTGCCGTCAACTTTTCTTATAATAATTGTAGAGGATTTTTTTCCAGCAAGTTCTTTAGCTCTTTTAATTGCTTCATCTTTAGTTTCACAAACTGCTGAAACTTTTTCACAATTTTCCATTTTTACTTCTCATCCAATTTTCTTACCATCTTCTTTTCTTGCAGAAATATAATATATGTTTCTACCTTTTACATCTTTTTTATCAACCATAGTAAAACTCCTTAAGCAATATATTTATTATATAAAATATTAAAGAAATTTAAAAAAAATAACACCTAAATTAGGTGTTATTAATTAATCTTTTATATATGGAATCAAAGCAACAAGTCTTGCTCTTTTAATTGCATTTGATATTCTTCTTTGATGAGATGTACAAGTATTTGTAGATTTCTTTGACAAAATCTTCAAATTATAACTTAAGTGCTTTGATAATAATTCAACATCTTTATAATCAACATGTTCAATCCCTTTTGCACACAATTTACAAAATTTAATTCTTTTCTTAAAGTGTCTATTAGAAGAATAATGCTTATTTTCATGTTTTAAAGGAGCATTTGAAGATGAACCAGTTTTAAATACCTTAGCTGGTTTAACAGTTTCGTTTTTTTCTTTTGTATCTGCTTTTGTAGTAGAAGTTTTTGCTACTTTTTTGCTTTCAACTTTTTCTTCTTTTTTAATTGTAGAAACTTTTTTTGTTGCTTCTTTTTTAACTGGTTCTTCTTTTTTTGCTTTAACTGCAACAACTTTCTTTGTTGTTTCTTTTTTAGTAGTAGTTTTCTTTGTCTCTTTTTTAACTACTGGTTTTGCTTCTTTTTTAACAGCAGTTTTTTTTGTAGTAGTAGACTTTTTAGTAGTTTTAGATTCTTTTTTATCAGAACCTAAACCAGATGTAGCCTTTATACTAGTTTTTTTTGTAGTAGCCATCTTTTCTTTCCTTTCTAATTAATGTCATTCATTCAATCTAAATCAATAATTTCATCTGATTCTTGATTATTTGATGAATTTTCTAAAAAATCACCATTTTCAAAATTATTGTTTTCAAATTCTTGTAATAAATCTTGAATTTCTTTATCACTAGAATCATTATTAGTTTTGTCAACAACATTTTTTGAAGAAGGAACAAAATCATTTGAATCAACATTTCTTCTTGACCCAAAAGGCTTTATTGTCTCAATAACAACTTCAATGATATATACTTTTTTACCTTCTTTTGAAATATAACTTCTTCTAATTAATTTTCCATCAACAACAACTGCATCACCTTTTTTAAGATAAGTATTTATAAAATTTGCAGTTGATTGTCATGCAACACAAGGGAAAAAATATGCTTCATTTTTATTTCAGTTATCAGCACATGCAATACTAATTCTTGATTGAGTTATTCCATTTTGTGTAACAAATTGTTGTGGGTCACTTGCTAGACGCCCTGCTAAAAATACTTTGTTCATAATAATTTGTATCCTTTTTTTCTTCAAAATAATATTTATTAAATGTCTGTTAATTTTACACTACTTGTGTCTCTTTCAACTTTAGCTTTTTCTTGTTCAGCCAAAATTGACTCTTTAATTCTTTTATATCTATCAGCTCTAAATTTTGATCTTGCAATCTTTTTAGGGTTAATAGTTGATTTATATGCATAATCTTTTTCAAGATTAATAATTAAGTGACGAAGAACATGCTTGTTTAAAAGAGTTACTCTTCTAAATTCTGCAATTATTGATGGGTCGTCACAAACAAAATTAAAAACAAAATAAAAACCTTTTTTAACTTTGTTAATAGGATATGCTAAATCTCTTAAGCCCATATTAGTAACTTTAAGTTCTTTTGCATTTTTCAATAAATTTTTAATTTCAGTAATCACTTGGTTAGATTCTGATTCTTTAATAGAACCATTTACAATAACCATAATCTCATATTTAGCCATTTTATCTCCTCTTTATGGATATAGCCTAAACTCGGCAAAGAGTGCATTTTTTATTGAATGCATATATATTATACATTTAAGATATAATTTATAGTTACAAAATAATAAAAATCTCATATATTTCTATATGAGATTAAACAAACTCTTAATATTCTTCTCTTCTACTATTTTTTCTACCAAAAAGTCTTTTTCATCATGGAAGTTTCTTTTTAGGCTTATCATCATATTCTCTACTTAAATTAGTTGTAGGAACAGTTCTATTAATTACTGGATTTCCATTACCATATCTTTGATTATCTAAAGTTTCATCGTCATCATCTTCAAATGAGTAAGATGAAGTTTTTGGTCTATTGTAGTAATCATAAAAATCATTAGATGTTGATTTAATAGGAGACAATGATGAAGTGTCAGAATTTTGAGTAGGATTAGTTTTTGGTGTAGGAAAAACATCTTCTTCTTCCTCTTCACTCAAAGCATTTAAATCAATTGAAGAAGTTCCAATTGCTGGTTGTGATGTAGAAATTTCTTCTTCATCATCAATTGCACCCAATTCAAATGAACCTGTTAATAAAACATTAATTTGAGCATTTTCATAAACATCATTATATGAAATACCATGAACAATGTTAATATTATTAACTGAAACTAATTCTTTTAATGCACTTCTTGTATTTTCTAAAATAATACTTGGAACATTTTCATTTAATCTAAAATTAATAAGTGCTTTTTGTGATTCATTAATATTAACATCACTTAATCCCATTTTAATAGCATGTTCCAAAGATTCTTTTATTGCATCCTTTGTATAGTCTGTCAAATCTATTCTCATGAACAAAAAACCATTTTTATCTTCAAAAAAGTTTCTAACATCTGCAAAGTCAATATTAATATCACTTGGTTTAGTAATAATGTTAATAATTTCTTCTACAATTGTTTTTATATATTGATTAGCACCTTCAAATGCTTTTTTAATAGATGTTCTTTCTCTATCTAAAGAAATAATTTTATCATTATTTACTGTTGTTAAACCATTACATAAATAAGATAACTTTTGTAAACCACTTAATGCATTTGAATATGTTCTATTACCCTCTGCACCAATTGAAGGAAGATTAAATAAACCAATTGTTAAAATTCCAAGTTCTTGAGCAATTTTTGCAATAATTGGAGTAGCACCAGTACCAGTACCTTTACCAAGTCCTGCAGTTAAAATCAAAATATCTGTTCCTTTTAACATATCTTTAATTATTTCTGCATCTGCTTCAGCTGCCATTTTACCCACATTAGGGTCTCCACCTGAACCATTACCATCAAGTTCTTTAGCTCCTAAAATAAAAATATCAGCTAAATCTCCCATTGCACTTAAAGCCACATAATCAGTATTTAAAGCAATAATTTGAACAAAATCAGGTCATTCTTGTGATGTTTTCATATACTTAACAATATTGTTACCTGCACCACCTATACCAACTACTTTAATGTTGAATGTCTTAGAAAATTGTGTTTTATCCTTAGACATTGTTTGAATAAATGTTCTTTTATTAATTTCTGCAAGAATAGAGTTTACATTTTTCTTTATTTTTATACCATTATTTGTAGGTTCATCAATACTACTATCAAAACCACTACCAAAGTGTTTTTCAATAGTTTTTTCTAATTCTTCAGCATTTTGACCATTAGCAAAAATTCTATCATCATCTGCTAATGAAACTTGTTTTTGTTTAACTTGCGTTTGTGCTTGTCTATAATTTGTATTATTGTCATTTCTCATATTTTCTTCGTTTCTTTGATATTTTGCTTGAGGCATCCTATTAGAATTATTTTTAAACTCTGCTTCAACTTGAGGCATTGGTCTATAGTTTGCTGCATTTGAATTATTGTATGTTTTACTAGAATATTCATCTATGCTTGGTTTTTGAAAATTTGCATTTGTTTTAACTCTAGGTGTTTCATCTATTGAATTCAAAATTTTGTCAATGTTACTTTTGTTCATAATTTAACTCCCTAAAAAATTATATTAGAATTTAGCCATAATTTTTCAACATATTCACAATTATACATTTATATATCTTAATATATTTTATTCATATTTATTTATATTCTTTATATTCCTTATCAAAATGCAACATTGTTGCAATTAATGAAAGAAATTTGGATTCACTTACACCAATATATTTTGATTCTAAACATATTACATCAGAAAATTTAACTAATCTTTTCTTAATAAACTCTATTCAACTATTAAATATGTTAGTTGAAGAATAAATATATATCTCATCAATCTCAATTTTCTTTTCCAAAAAGAATTTGATATGACTGTTAATGTGGTTTACTAATTTTATTATTCAGCTTGTGATTAATGCACTAATATCATTAATTTTTGTTTGAGAATAATCTAAAAATTTTTCTTTAAAATGATTTACAAGAGGTAAATCATTATCAATTGGAGAAAGATTTCTATATATTTTCAACAATTCAATAGAAGTAATTTCATCTATGTTTGCTGATTCACAAATAGTTGATGTTAAATTTTTTATTCCAAATGGGCAAGTCATTTGATAAGTTAAAATCATATTATCATACAACTCAAAAGAAGTTTCAGAATGACCAATGTTTAACAACAGTTTTCTTTTTCTTTCAAAATTACCAAATAAGTGACTGATAACCAAACTATCACAACTAAATAATTTTACATTTAATTTTAGTTCATTTGCAATTTTAAAATATTCTTCCATATTATCTCTATCAACTAGATAATGCCTAGATGTATAAGATATTTTTTCCACATATTTATTAAATGGTATTGGTCAGTAATTATTGGAATTTATTCTCACCAAAAAACACTTTGAATATAATTCTAGTAATTTTTTAGATGACTTATTAACCATTGTATTTTTTAAAATTTCATCCCATTTTTTATGTGTAAGTGTATTTTTAAAAATTATTTCATTAGATACATTATCTTTAATATTCAGTTTTTTAATTGGTAAATTAAATATCAATATTGTTTTATCTAAACTAATTGGAATTTTTTTAATTTGATCACTTAATATTTTTATCAACAATTCTTTATCAACAATTACTGAATTACTAAAGCAATTTTTTGTCAAAAAACTACTTTTATAGACTGGAAATATTTTTCCATTTATAAAATTTGAAATAAGAATTTTAGTTTCATAATTACCAAAAGAAATAACAGCATAAGTTTTGAACATATTAATTCCTTTCAATAATCTTTAAAAGAGAGCTTCTAGCTCTATGATTTTTTTGTATCTCATCATCTGTAGCTCATTTATCTTTAATGTTAATAATTTTATACTCATTTTTTATGTTATTAACAGGCAATTCTTTAGGATATTCATGATTTAAAACACTTTTAAATGCTTTCTTAACTTCTTTTTCTTCAAGAGAATGAAAAGAGATAGTAACAATTCTTCCTTTAGAATTCAGTTTTTTTAATGCTGCAATAATTGCCTTTTGTATTTCATATAATTCATTATTTACTTCTATTCTTATTGCTTGAAAATATTGTCTTGCAAAATGCTTTTTTTTATTTAATTCTTTGATATTAACTGATTTTCTTATAATATTAACAAGATCAGTTGTCGTTAATATTGGTTTGTCATTTCTCGATTTAATGATTTCTTTTACTACATAATATGGATTTTTAATATCACCATATTTTTTAAATAACATTGCTAATTCTTTGTCACTATAGTTATTAATAATAAATTTTGCATCAATTTTTTGTCTCTGATCCATTCTCATATCCAATGGACCTTCTGATTTATAACTAAATCCTCTAGACCCATCATCAAACATTGGACTTGAGACTCCAAAATCAAAAAGAAAACCATCTACAAAATTAATATTTAAACTATCCAATATTTTCTCTAAATTCGAAAATGTATCATGCACAAATAAATGATTATCATACTTTTCAAAATTACTTTTATAATAGTTAAAAGCTTCTATATCCTTATCAATAGATATCAATTTCCCACTTCCATTTAATTTTTTTAATATTTCAATAGAATGGCCTCCTCTTCCAAATGTACAATCAACATATATACCATTTGGTTTAATATTTAATAATTGAATTGCATTATCTTTTTGAACTGATATATGTTTAAAATCATTCATAAATTACCTACTAAACTACTCTAATTTTGTCACTAATAGATGACAATTTGAAATTATTATTTACACATCTTATACCATTAGATAAAAGAACAACATTATAACCAAACTTCAATGCATCAAGCGCTGTTTGTTTAACACAATAGTCGCCAGCTAATCCTAATATGTAAAGATTTACAATATCATTCTCTTTTAAGAAATTATTAAGTTTTGATTCATCATTACCATCATAAAACGCTGAATAATTATCAACATCTATGCTTGTACCTTTTTTAATAATAATATCAGCATCTTGTTTATTGATTATTTCAACAAACTCACTACCATATTCTCCCTTAACACAATGTTTGGGCCACAATGAAAATGAGCAATGATTGGAAGGGTGATAATCTTGAGAAAAAATTATTTTTAAATTTTTTATTTTAAAAAAATAAATTACATCACTTATATAATCAACAATTTCATTACTATTTTTAATCTCTAAACTTCCATTAATATAGAAATCATTTTGCAAGTCAACAACAAGAAGAGCTGAATTTTTTAAATATTCTAAATTCATAAATTTCAATTTTATTTTTTTATTTTTAAAAATAAATGTAAATAATAAAAATGCATTAATAATAATTGATAAACTAATTGCTAATATAAAAAAAATAATTGAATTATTTCATTGCATGAACATTGATTGCAAAGAAACTAAATATGAATTATTCCCTAAAAAACTCAATATCATTGCTATTGGAGAACCACAAACTAAACCTAATGAAATGCATTTAAAAAAATGATAGTATTTTTTTATTAATAAATTAATTGTGAATATACTTGTAACTACACCTAATATAATAAATAAAACAATTAACAACAATAAACCTATATTTTCCAAAGGATTTTGTAATGCAACTCAATAAACATCATCATAAGTTTGTGCCAAGAATAGTATTAAACTACCACTTATGCCAGGAATAAGCATACAAAATCCAGATAAAAAACAAGTAAATAATATCAATAATACATATGGATTAAATTCTATTTTATTTCCAATATGTTTTTTTTCTAAAGAAATTCCTCCATTAAAATACAAACATATTCCAATAGAAACAATTATTAAAAAAAATGCTATAGTTGTTACAGTTAGAGACAATTTCTTTTTTGTATTACTATTTTTTATTTTATTCCAATCAAAATAAATATTTTTTAATATAAAAATTGGAATACAAAAAAGAGAGAAACTAAAAAATAAAGTAAATAGTACTATTTGATAATTAGTTCCTTGTTTTGAAATAAAAGAACTAAACAAAGAAAATAAAATTAGAAATATTATTCATGTAATAAAAAAGGGAAGCAAAGAAAATAAGTTTGAAAATCAAATTGATGATTTATTTTTTTTAAAAAGCAATTTAATTTTATTCATTAATACATCATAGAAATTAAAAAGTGATAGAGTTGTTCCACCTGAATATCCTGGAATACCATCACTTATTCCCATAAACATTCCTAGAAATATTTTTGATAGTATATCATAAATTAATTTCTTATTATTTTTTTTTATATTACCTGTATTATTATTCATAACTATTATTTTAAACAAGATATAGTAAAATTATTGATAAATTGGTAATAATATGGATATCAAAAAAAGACTGGATAAATATCTTGTTGAATATTTAAATGTAAGTTCAAGAAATCTTTCTCAAAAATTAATAAATAATAATTGTGTTTTAGTTAACAAAAATATCATCAATAAACCAAATTTCTTAGTTAATGAAAATGATATTATTGAAATATTAAAAGAAGAAAAGTATGTCTCTAGAGCTGCATATAAACTTTTATTTGCATTAGAAAAATTCAATATTGATATATCAAATAAAATAGTTATTGATATTGGATCATCTACTGGAGGATTCACACAAGTATGTTTAGAAAATAATGCTAAAAAAATTTATTGCATTGATGTTGGAAAAAATCAATTATCACCAAAAATAAAAGATAATAAAAAAGTTTATTTGTATGAACAAACAAACTTCAAAGATATAAATGCATTAGATTTTAAAGATGTTAATTTTATAACTTGTGATGTTTCTTTTATTTCTATACAAAAAATTCTAAATAAAATTAAAGAATTAAATTGAAAAAATATAAGTGGAATTTTTTTATTAAAACCTCAATTTGAATTAACACCAAAAGAAATATCTAAAGGAAAAGGAAAGGTTCATCCAAAATTGTTAAATGATGTAATTAATAGTTTTAAAACATTTTGCAAAAATAATAATTTTGATTTAATAAATATTTGTGAATCTCCAATAAAAGGAGCAAAAAAGAATAATATAGAATTTTTAACATACTTGAGGTGATAAAATGGAGTATATAATTTTTCATATTGATATGGATTCTTTTTTTGCATCAATTGAAGAAAATAAAAACATAAAATTTAAGAATAAACCATTAGTTGTAGGTGGAAGAGGAAAAAAAGGTGTAGTCTCATCAGCAAATTATGTTGCAAGAGAACTTGGAATAAAATCTGCAATGCCAATAAGTAAAGCATTAAAAATTTATCCTAAATTAATAATTGCTGATGCTCATTTTGAAGATTATAGTTATTATTCATTTGCAATTTATTCTTTTTTAAAAACGATTACAAAATTAGTTGAAATTGGTTCAATTGATGAATGATATATTTCATTAAAAAATACAAAGTATGAATCATGAACAGAAGAAGAATTTGCATACTACATTAAAGAGTACATATATAAGCATTGAAAACTAAAATGCACTATTGGATGTAGTTGGAATAAATTTTTAGCTAAAATGGCTACTAATTTATCCAAACCTAATGGTTTTGGAATTTTAAATAAAAATAATTTTAAAGACAAAATATATAATTTAGATATATCTAAAATGTATTCAGTAGGCAAAACAACATCAAACATACTAAAAGAACTAGGAATAAATGTAATTGGTGACATTGTAAAAAAACAGTACAATGAAAATGAAATTCAAAAAAAAATAGGTTCTCATTGAATAAATATCAAAGGAAATGCATTAGGATTTGGTAGTCAAAAAATAGAAACATCAGCAGATCCAAAATCAATTGGAAGAAGTCATAGCATTGTTGACTATTATGATTTTAATGAATATAAAAAGTTGTTTTGCAATATTACAAATAGTTTAAATAAAAATTTAATTGAAGGTAATTATTCTTTTAACAATATAACATTAAAAATCAAATATATATCAAATGACGTTGAAACAATAAACATAAAAAATAATACAAATCAAAAGTATTTAAATGAAAATAAAATAATTTTTGAATTTGACAAAAATATACCAAATACAAAATATAATCAAATCAAAAATATTAGTGTTTCTTTATGACCAATAAAAAGAAACATATTCACCCAAGAACAGATGAATATGTTTAATGACAACTATAATGATATTGATTCTATAATTGTTAATGTTAATAATAGTTTAAGTAGTAAAGCAGTATTTAAAGCTTCAGAATTAAAAAAACATTATTATAAACCATCTAAATAGTCTTTACCATATTTAGTAATAGATCTTCCATTGCTATCTTTAGTAACAAAATTTAATTGTATAAGATATGGTTCAATTTTATTTATTATTGTTTTTTCATCTATATTTAAAATTTGTGACAATGACTTAATTCCCATTTTTTTATTGGTGTTAATTGCTCTTAAATAATTCAAATCAATAGAATTTAATCCTAATTCAAAAATTCCTATTTTTTTTAATATTATTTTTGGTTCTTCTTTTTGATATGAATAATGATCATTAAATCTAGATAAAATTCTTTTTGAAATACGTGGTATTCCTTTTGAATGATTTGCAATAACATTTAAAATTGATTTATTCATTTTTATATCACATTTACTTGTTGTAAATTTTAATATTTCATATATTTCTTTATTACTATAAGGCTCTATATGTTCAACTATTCCAAATCTTTCTTCAAATGGATCAGGTAAGTTTCCCAGTTTTGTTGTTGCTCCAATAATTGTAAATTTTGGCAATTGTAGTGACACTACTTTTGCATTAAAATCTTTACCAATATTTATATTCATAACAAAATCTTCCATTACTGAATATAACATTTCATAACACATTGGTTCTAATGAATGAATTTCATCTATAAATAAAATATCTTTTTCTTTAATAGAATATAACAAATTTATTAGATCAACTTTCTCTTTTATTTCTGGACCTTTAATAATTTTTATATTTGATTTCATTTCATTTGCAATTATTTTAGCAATAGTTGTTTTACCAACTCCAGGTGGTCCATAAAATAAACAATGATCTAATGTTTTATTATTTGTAATTGCATTAGAAATATAAATTTTTAAATTATTTTTTAAATTTGTTTTACCTTGAAAGTCATCAAAATTAGTTGGCCTTAATTGTAGTATGTCCATTTTTGTTTATTATTGTTTTTATTGCTTCACTTACTAAATCATTTATATCTAAACCATTATTAGTATTTGAATTATTTTCAAGTTCATTCAATGCATATTCTATATCTTGTTTTTTGTAACCTAATACTTTTAAAGAATTTACAATATCTGGAATTTTTTCCATTCAATTATTATCCAATGAATCATTTTCTTGAGAATTTATTCTACTATTTTTATTATCAACAATTTCATTTCTTAATTTATATCCCAACTGATTAACAATCATAATAGACAATTTATTTGTGAAACCTGGTAAAGTTTCTAATGTTTTTATATCATTTGATTTTATTAGTTTTTTCAATAAAGAAACATCATTTTTTAAAATAGCCATTGCAGTTTTTGGACCAATACCATTTAAAGTTAATAATAATTCAAAAAAGAATTTTTCATTAATTGTTTTGAATCCATAATATTCATAAACAAAATTGCCTTTATTATTTTGTGTTACTCTTGTATATAAATAAAGTCTATGAAAAGCATTTAAATCTAAATTATCTATTCCATTAACAAAGACTTTATAACCTATGAAGTTATTTTCTAAAATAACATAATTTGTATTTGTGTAATTTATTTTTCCTACTATATATTCATACATTTTAAATATCCCCCATATATAAAAACGAAAATAATTTTGAAAATTATAATTTTTTATTTTTTTTAAAAGAAATTAATAATATTAGTCTTTACAATATAATGAATTTATGTGTGTTATATAGCATTTATAAATTTTGGAGATTATTATGAATAAAATGATAATTATTGTTGGTCCAACTGCAAGTGGAAAAAGTGATTTAGCAATGATATTGGCAAAAGAATTAAATTTGGAAATAATTAATGCTGACGCTTTTCAAATTTATAGAGAAATTAATGCAGGTATTAATAAACCAACTTTACAAGATTTAAAAGAAGTAAAACATCATTTTATCAATAATAAATCTATAAATGATGAATGAAATATAAAAGAATTTCAAAAAGAAATTAACTTATTAATAGAAAATAATCCAAACAAAAATTACATAATATGTGGTGGTTCAAATTTGTATATAGATTCTATAATTAAAAATTATGATTTAAAAGAAATAGATAGAAATATGGAATTTGGAAATATGTCAACTGTTGAATTATGAAATAAGTTGAATGAATTAGATAAAGAAGAAGCTAAAAAGATAAATATAAATAATGAAAAAAGAATAAAACAAGCATTAAGAATTATTTTATCTCTTAATCAACTTAAATCAGAAAAAGACAAAAAAAATAAAGGATGTATTTTTAAATACATAATCATTTCTGTATACATGGAAAGAAACAAATTATATGAAAAAATAAACAATAGAACAATAGACATGATTAATATGAATTGAAAGGGTGAAGTTGAAAATTTAATACAAGATTCAAATTACAAAAATAATAATGCGCTAAAAGCTATTGGTTATAATGATGTATATGAAGCAATAATTTCAAATACAAATATAAATATTGAAAAAATACAACAGAAGACAAGAAACTATGCAAAAAGACAAATTACATGAATAAGAAATAAATTTAATGTGGACATTATTTATGACAAAGAGAAAAATAATTTGAATGAAGTTATAAAAAAATGTAAGGACTTTTTAAATGAATAAATCTACAAAACATTTATACATCCATATTCCTTTTTGTAAGTATATATGCACTTATTGTGATTTTGTTAGAAAAATTCCAAAAAATACATTTGAAGTAGAATCATATATAAATGATTTAATTAACAAAATTAATAGAATTCAAAATAAATTCAAAACAATTTACATAGGTGGTGGAACTCCAAATTTTTTGTCTGATTCTTTGTTAAATAAACTTCTTTTATCTCTTCAAAAAAATATTTGTTGTAATACTGAATTTACAATAGAATGTAATCCTGATTTTGTAACAGAAAGTCAAATAAAAATTTTTAAGTTAAATAATATCAATAGAATATCATTGGGTGTTCAAACAACAAATAATAATATTTTAAAATTATTAAATAGAAAACATTCAATTCAAGATGCTGTTGATGCAATTAAAATTTTGAAAAAATTTGGAATAAATAATATATCATGTGATTTTATTTATAATTTACCTTTATTGAAAAAATCAGACTTAGATGCTGCTATTGATTTTTGTCTAAACAACAATATCAATCATATTTCATTTTATTCATTAGAAATTAAAGAAAATTCTATTCTAAAAAAAATGAAATATATTATTAATACAGATGAAGAAGAAAAACAATTAGAATACATAATAAAACAATTAAAAAAAACAAAGTTCAAAAGATACGAGGTTTCTAATTGATCTATTGCCAAAAAATATAGAAGTAATCATAATCTCGCTTATTGGAATTTAAAGGATTGAATGGCAATAGGTATAGGTGCATATGGATTAGAAAACAAAAACTATTACACAAATATAGGATCATATCAAAATTACAAAGTAAAAAATAACATATTAGATGATAAAGAATACTACTTATACATACTCATGATGGGGCTAAGATTAACAGATGGTATAAATTTAAATAGCAGAAATAAAAAAGCATATGAATTCTATAAAAATCAAATTAATAAATCAATGATAAAAATAAAAAACAACAAGTTAATTCTAAAAAACATTAACTTGTTGGATTCATTATTAATTAATCTTATTTAAATTTGGCCTTTTTATATTCTATTAAATATATTAAATCTAGCATCTTCTTATTCACTAAAGTAGATGATGAATTAGTTGTAATATCATCAATTAATCCTATAGATATGAATTCTTTCATTTTTTGATTATACAAATGTCTTGTAAAATAAATTTCAAATAAATACAATTTGGGAAAATCTATTATCAATTCACTTGACATTAATTCTTTAAATTTATCATCATATATTAAATCAATTTTTTCAGTATTATTAATTTCATTCATGAAATTAATAATGTCATTATATATTTCTAAAGTAAAAGAAATAGTTTTAATTAAATTAGATTTTATAAAATTTGAAAAATCTAATAAATTCATTTGTTGAATTTCATTTACTTTCAAAGAATATTCAGTATCATTATTAAAAATGAATGGAATTAATAATGTAAAAGAAGAATTTATATCTAAATGATATTTTTTTAATAAAAAACCAAATATTGTAAAAAGAACTTCCAATGATAAGATAGGAGTTAAATAAAAAAACTGCTTCATAATGATTGATATTTTAATTATAGGAAAATCATCTAATTCTTTTGAATTTAAGAAGTCAAAAATATCATCTAGCAATTTGTAATAATCAGTGTCTCTATAATTTCTTACAAAATTATTATTGTTTAATTCCTTTCTTATATATTTTATAAATAATTTAGATGATTCAAATTTTGATAGATCAAATTTTGTAAAATTAATTCAATCATTAAATCAAGTAAAATAAGATAATTTTTTTTCAATGCCATTTATTTCTTCTTTATTTACAAGATAATCTCTGGTTATTAATGTTAATAAATCAATTTTATAATTTTGTAATTTAGAAAAATCATACACTAACAATAGATTATTTATCATTTTTGATACTTTTCTAAACACATAATTATCAAGATAATTAATTTGATTCAAAAAAGATTTTAATTCATAAAATTTTTCAACTAATTCAAAATCTAAATCATTAAAATAATAATTTAAATCTTTTTTTACTTTATTAGCAACATCAAATAAAGATTTAAAAGTAACTCTATCCATAAAGTTTATTACATCCTTACAATCTCTAATAAATTATAATAAAAAAATACTTTTTAAATTATTAAAAAGTATTTTCAATTATAAATATATATTTCTAAGATTATTTTTTATTTTGTTTTTTATTTGAAGTAGATTTTTTTGTAACTGATTTTTTTATTTCTTTTTGTTTAGATACTGATTTACTATTTTTTGAAGAAGCAGTAGATTTTGACTTATTATTTGTTTTTTTATTTGTTGCTACATCACCACTATTTTTAATAATAGAAATACCTGGTAAATCACTTCCTTCTAAAAATTGAATAGAAGCACCACCACCTGTTGAAATATGACTAAAACCATTTTCATAACCAAGTTTAATAGCTGCAGATGCTGAGTCACCACCACCTATTAATGTAAAAGCATTATTTTTACTTCCATATTTAGCAATAGCTTTGCAAATTGCATTTGTTCCAGCTGAATAATTATTAAATTCACAAACTCCTAAAGGCCCATTTCAAATAATAGTTTTTGCTTTTTTAATTTCCTTGATAAAAATTTTACATGTTTTTTTACCAATATCCAATCCTTCATAAGATTTATCAAAATTTGTAACTTTAAATCTTTTAGGTTTAGTATCAGCAAATTCTAAAGATGCATTAATATCTACTGGCAATATAATTTTATCTCCATATTTTTTTAATAATTCTTTAGCAACATCAAAAGTTTCTTCTTCAAATATAGATTTTCCTATTTCATATCCTAGTGCTTTTTGAAATGTATAAGACATTCCACCACCAATTAAAATTTTGTCTGCTATTTCTGCTATGTTTTCAATTGATTTAATTTTATCTGAAATCTTTGCCCCACCAAAAATTGCAACAACAGGTTTACTTGGATTATCAATAGCTTTTGATAACATTTTTAACTCTTTTTCAATTAAAAAACCAACACATGAATCAGAAATATTTGATGCTATACCAACATTAGATGCATGTGCTCTATGAGATGTACCAAATGCATCATTTACAAAAACATCTCCAAGACTTGCTCAAAATTTTGCAAGTTTTTGATCATTTTTAGATTCTTTTTTAACAATTTGCCCTTTAGAATCAATATCATTAAATCTTGTATTTTCTAGTAAAATAATTGATCCACTAGACATTTTCTTTATCTTATCAACTAATTTTGCATTAGTATTGTTTTCTTCAAATGAAATACTAACATCTGGTAATAACACTTGTAAATGATTGTAAACAGGTTTTAATGTTCTTTTTTTCAAATCATCTAAAGTCTTAACTCTACCAAGATGAGAAAGAAGAATTATCTTTGCATTTTTTTCCAATAAATAATTTATTGTAGGTAATGCTTCTTTAATTCTTTTATCATCAACCACAACACCATTAGATATTGGAACATTAAAATCTACTCTTACAATTACATTTTTATTATCAACATTTATATCAGTAATATTTTTTTTATCATAAATCATAATAATAACCTTTCAAAAAAAGTAGCCTAAGCTACTTTATAATATTTAAAACTAAGTAAATTATATATTTATAAATCTAAAATTATTATAATTTTCCAACATATTCAATAACTCTAACAAGTTGAGCAACATATGAACTTTCATTGTCATATCAAGTAAATACTTTATATGATTTTTTACCATCTACATCTAAAGCCATTGTTAAGAATGGATCAAATAACGAACCATGATCATCTCCAATAATGTCAGATGAAACTATTTCATCTTCTAAATATGCAAATGACTCATTAGCTGCTTTTTTCATTGCAGCATTTATTTCTTCAACTGTTGGTTGCTTTTTTAACTCAACTGATAAATCAACTAATGATCCAGTTATTGTTGGTACTCTCACAGCCAAACCATGTAATTTTCCTTTAAGACTAGGTAATACTAATCCTATTGCTTTAGCAGCACCTGTTGTAGAAGGAACAATTGATGCAGAAGCCGCTCTTGCTCTTCTTAAATCAGAATGTGGCGCATCTTGTAATCTTTGATCTGCAGTAAAAGCATGAATTGTATTCATTAAACCTGATACAATACCAAATTCTTTTTCAAGCACATTTGCCATTGGTGCAAGTGCATTTGTTGTACAACTTGCAGCAGATACAATGTTATCAGTAGCTTTCAGAATTGTATGATTAACATTATAAACAACTGTTGGAATTTCTCCTTTTCCTGGAGCTGAAATAACAACTTTTTTTGCTCCTGCAGTTATATGTTTACTTGCTCCTTCTTTATCTGTAAATCTACCTGTAGATTCTATAACAACATCTACTCCCAATGTTTTTCATGGTAGTAGTGATGGGTCTTTTTCAGCAAAAATTGGAATTCTTTTAGAATTAACTATAATTGCCTGATTATTTTTATCCTTATCATCATATGAAATACTAGCATTAAATACTCTATGAGCAGTATCATATTTTAATAAGTGTGCTAATGTCTTAGCATCAGTCAAGTCATTTATAGCAACAATTTCAAAATTTTTGTTTGCTGACATTCTTCTAAAAGTCAATCTTCCAATACGACCAAAACCATTAATTGCAACTTTAATTGCCATAATAAATTCTCCTATATATTCTCTATACTTAGTGTTATTATAAAGCAAAAAAATATGACAGATTTAATAAAAATCTATCATATTGAATATTTTGTATCACTTATATTTATAAGTCTATATTTTATTTTTTGGCTTAATATCCATTAAACCTAATCCACTTGCTATTGTAGCTCTTATAGCATCAATTAATAATAATCTTTGAGAAATTAATTCCTTATTTGTAGAATCTAATATTTTTACTTCATTATAATATGTATTGAACAAGGAAGCAAAATTATATAAGAATGTTGGAATTTTTTGAGTTTCATAATGATTTGCTATATTTTCAATAGTATGAGGATAATAATAAATCATATTAATTAATTCTCTTTCAGTACTTAAAGTCAATTTACTTGCACTTTTTCCAAAAGAAATTTTAGATTTTTTAGCTTTTTCTAAAATCTTATTGATTCTTGCATAGGCATAAAGAACATAAAATAAATGATTATCTTGATTTTTTCCTTCAAATTGATTTATATCTATCTCAAGATGAGTATCACTTGCTTGCGATATTAAAGATCATCTAGCACTTTCAACACCCATTGTGTTAATTAAATCTCTCAATGTTAATGATTGACCAGTTCTTTTAGACATTTTAAATTCTTCACCATTTTTTGTTAATTTAACCATTTGCATAATAACAACATGCAATTTATTTGGGTTATGTCCTAAACATCCAACTGCTGCTTTCATTGAAGTGACATATGTATTGTGATCAGCTCCAAAAATGTTAAATATCATATTATACCCACGACTTAACTTAATGTTATGATATGCAATATCTGGCATAAAATATGTTAATTCTTTATTTGATTTAACTATTACTCTATCTTTATCATCTCCATAGTCACTAGTTCTTAATCAAGTAGCACCATCTTTTTCATAAACATTTTTACCTAATTTTTTTATTGTTGAAGGAACTATGTTTAAATCATATATTTTTGATTCAGGATAATATCTTTTAAATTTTGTTCTAAATAATGATAAATCCTTCTTAATAACTTCAAGTAAAGCTTTTTTTGAATAATTTTTAAAGAACTCATACACTTGTGGATCATCTATTTTTTCCATAGTATATTTAACATTTTTATATTTACTGCCAATTTCACTAACTAATTGTCTAGCTACTTGTTTTGGTTCTTCTCCTTGATATCAATCTTCTCCCATTTTTGCATCTTTGACACCAAGTTCTTGTAAATATCTTACAAATACAGATAAACCTAATTTATTAATTTGAGATCCTGCATCATTTACATAATATTCTGTATCAACTTCAATACCACATTTTCTTCATACATTATTTAATGTCATTCCTAAAGCAGCATTTCTTGCATGTCCAATATGCAAAGAACCTGTAGGATTTGCTGAAACATATTCAATATTGTATCAAAGTTTTTTTGGTGCAAATTGACCGTATTCTTTTTGTTCTTTTGATGCTTGACTAATTACTACAAATTTTGCTTTATCAGACAATATAAAATTAATAAATCCATTTAATAATTTTACATCTTTAAATAATTCATCTTTTTTAAGAGTTTTTGTTAAATACTCACCAATTTCAGTTATAGGTTTTTTTAAAATTCCAGAAACAATCATTGCAGCATTTGTAAAGAAATCACCATTATCAATGTTTTTAGCTTTATCTACAATTATTTTCTTTACATTTAATTTATACTTTTCTAAAATAATTTTTTTAACAATTTTTTCAATTTTTTTTAATAATGTTTGCTTAATCATAAGTTTACCTTCATTTTAATATCTCATATTTTTTCCAGTTATTTCAACAAAAGAATTATTCACTAATTGCTTTATTCTTTCTACTATTCTTTCACAAATTATCATAGAATCATTACTTTTACATCTTTTAACTAATAATTGCTTAAACTGGTTTATTGAATAATTTGAATTAAATATTGTAATTTTTTTCTGGGCAACTCGAATATTCAATATGTTTAATAAATAATTTGAATAAAATCAATCTGTCGCATACTCTGCTCCTAAATCATCTAATACTAAAACATCACAACTTTTTGAAATTTCAAATATTTTGTTTCCCTTTTCCTTATCTAAATTATTATTAAAACCCAACTTAATTATATTCACGAATTCAGGCATATAAACAAAAGAAATAGTTTTATTCTTATTTTTAGCATATGCTTTTGTAAAGGCAAAAGACATAAAAGTCTTTCCAACACCACACTTACCATATAAATATATTCCAGTATTGGCATCATTTTTAAAATTATTTTGAAACAAAATTGCAGCTTCTTTTTTTGAAGGATTAGTGTTTATTTCAGTTGATTCTGGAGTTATTACTGATTCAAATAAATCACTATTATCATAATAATTGTATAAATATAATTCCTTAAATTTATTTTTATTTAAAATAATATTCATTTTTTCACATGGTTTATAATAAACATAAATATTACCCATATGTCTTTTTAAATCTAAATGCATATTAAATGCATTTATGCATTCATTACTTCTCTTTGCACATTCTTCAGTTTCAAATATTATTTTTTTAAGATAAACAATATTCTTATATATCTCTTCATCAGTTAAATCAAGATGTATAAAATGCTCATGATATTTATAAAAATCTATTTCATGATTATTTAATACATATTTATTCTTATTAAAACTACTATTAATTATTTTTTTTAATGAATCAAGTTCTTTTTTCATTATACATACCTAAAAACTATTCAAATATCTTTCAATCTATAGAATCTTCTTGAACATATTTATCATTGTTATTATCTAAAAAAGTATTAGATTCTGAAATGTTAGAATAATTTTTTTCACATTTAAACATAGAATCATTATTCTTTGCACTTTTAAATCTTTTTGTTTTCACATCGCTATTTCCTCAATTTATTAAATGATTATATGCTTCATCTAATGAATTTATATTTTTTAACTTAAAACTTTTTGCCATCTTTTTTAAATATTTTGCATTAAGGACATGATGAGTTTTATCTAAAGAATAATCTATCATCATATTAATTAACATATCATTCAATCTATATTCTTTTCGTAATAAATTTATTGCTTCTATTTCATCAGCATTTAATTCAGTATTTGTAATTAAAAACAAATATTGTTCACTATCAAATGATGAATAATCCTTATAAGCTTTGTTCAAAGAAGACAGAGAAGTATTTTCCATAAATAAATCATTATGTCTATTTATTTCAATCACTTTATTAAAGTCTTGCTTAATTCTATCTTTACAATTATCTTCTAGATTTTTAACAAGAACATTATATGAAATAACAAAATTATTATTAGAATTATCCATAACAATAGATTTGTAAATAAATGATTCGATCTGTTCAAAGGTGAATTTTTTATCTGTATAATATTTATTAATTAATTTTTTAATATCCTCATCTATTATTAAACTTATAGATGTCGTTTTTGCCAAATTTTCATATAAAGCATCAAAATTAAACTCATATATACCATCAAAACTATTTTCATAATATTCGTTTATATCACTAGAAATATCATCATAATAATTAGGAATTTCATTTTTAGAAAATAAAATTTCTAAAAACTCAAATTCTTTATTACCAATTTTATCTATTAATAAATTTTTAAGTTTTTGATTCGAACAAAATCTACTGAAATTTAATGGGGGTATTACATCAAAAATCAATTCAGATTTATTTTTAGAACAATATGTTTTTAATAAACCAACAGCTTCAAGATTCTTTCTAGAAATATCAAAATCATAAAAAGAAAGATCTAAATTTGATAATAAATCAGAAACATATTTTTTTGAAAATTTGAAAAAATTCATTGTTGATATATCAGAACATAAATGCAAAAATAATTTCATCGATTTTAAAGAAATAATAGGCATATATAATTTGTATAATTCTAAAGAATTAAAATTATAGTTATAAAAATTAACATAATTATAAATAGTATTTTTTGTATATAACGACATAAAAAAACTCCTTATGAATAACATATAAAGATCAGCAATTAATTAATTTAATTAAACGTGTCTATCTATATCACATAAAGGAGCATAAATAAAAAACAAATCTAATTTATTCATTTAGAATATTTCACAAAAAGAGTTTACTTTATTTAAGTTAATATTTTAAAAATGTTTTTTATTGATGAAAAAAAAGATTCTAAATTAACATTATTTTCCACAATATAATCTACATAAACTATATGTGAATTTTCTAGCATTTTTGAGTTTTCCACATCTTTTGTGGAAAAATTATACCCTTGATGAAATTTATTAAAATTATCATTGATATTTTCTCTGCATGAATATACAGCAATTATTTTTTTAAATAGATAATAAAATTCTATTTGATTGTATATATAGATGCCAAGTTCTACAACTATAAATCTATCTAATGAATATAATTCTTTAATTTTATTTATCATTACTTCCAACATTAAATTGTCTAGTTTTTTTTTAGCTATTTTATCTTTAATAATAAGTTCTCTAAGTTTTAATCTATTTACCTCAACTGGAGTAACAAAGTCATTACCAAAATTTTTTTTTATTATTTCATACCCTATTTTATTTCTGCTATAAATTGAATGAATGTATTTATCCATTTCAAATACTTCAAATCCTTCTTCACTTAATAGCTGAATAGCAGTAGATTTACCAGATCCCATAAAACCTGTGATGCAAACTAACTTAGAATTCAATTTTTGTTCTTTTTTAGAATAATTATTCATTTTGACATTTAGGACAAAAATATGTTCCTCTTCCATTAACTTTTATTTTTTCTATAGTTGTTTTGCATTTTGTACATGGTTTATCTTTTTTTGTATGCACTTTTAAAAAATTTTGAAACTCTCCCTTTTTTTCCCTTTTAAAAAAATATGTAGAAATTGTTGTTCCTTTATTTTTAACAGCAAGTTGTAAAATTTTAGTAGCATTATCAGAAATTATTTTAAATTCATTATCTGTTATTTTATTTCCTTGCTTCAAAGGATTAATATTTGATGCATGTAATATTTCATCTGCATAAATATTTCCTATTCCTGCAACATTTGTTTGATCCAATAATAAAGTTTTTATATGTCTTGATGACTTAGATATATTATTTTTCAAATATTTTCAATTAAAATTTTCATCTAAAGGATCTAAAGCTAATTTTGATATTTCTTTTGAATGAATATAATCATTCTCATTATATATTGTGAATGTTCCAAATCTTCTTGTGTCATTGTATCTTAATTCTTTTTTATTATTAAAAATTATTCTGACTAAAGTATGCCTTTTATTATATGGAAAATCAGCATCATCATAAAATAATTTTCCTTCCATTCTCAAATGAACTACAAACACTTTTTTATGTGATATATGAAAAATTAAATATTTTCCTATTCTTGAAATATTTTCAATTTTTTCATTGATAATATGGTTTTCAAATTCTTTAAAATTTGAATTTTTAAATAATTTTGGCATTATTGTTTCAACACCAATTATTTTATGATTCAAACATCCATCATCTATAAGTGTATCTATCATACTTTGTACTTCTGGTAGTTCTGGCATATTATTCTCCTTTTATATATCTATTAAATCCAGAAAAATTATATTTTTTAATAATGTCACTTATTTTATCTAAATCTAATTTTTTAGTTTCAAATTCATCAACTTTACTGTTAGCAAAATAATCAGTTAGAATTGTTGCTAATTTTTTACATTTTATTCCCATTTCTTTTTCGCTTACAATTTTCTCTTTTATAGATTTAGATTTAATAAAATCAACATTGTTAATAATATTTTCCAAATTATTAAATTGCTTTAAAAGTTCAATTGCAGTTTTGTGACCTATTCCTTTAATTCCTGGAATATTATCTGATGAATCACCACATAAACCCTTATAGTCAATAATTTGTTTTGGCTTCAAACCTTCATTCATTGATTCAAAATTTTCTAATGTATAAGTTATATATTCTGTAATTCCTTTTTTAAATTGAATAACATTAACATTTTCATTTACAAGTTGTAATAAATCATTATCAGATGAATAAATTTCACAAAAAATATTATGATTTGATAATAAAGTTGAAGCAGAACCTATCACATCATCAGCTTCAATACCAGAAATGCAAAAAGTATTTAACCCAAATAATGGCATTATTTCCTGAATAATTGGTATTTGTTTAACTAATAATTCAGGAGTAGATTTTCTTTTTCCTTTATATTCAGTAAATTCTTCTTTTCTAAAATTTTTGTCTTTATGATCAAATGCAATTACTGCATAATCATATTTATTATTTTCTAAAATTTTAAAAATTATAAGCATCATAGTTTTTATTGCATTTGTTGGAAAAATGTTATTTTTTTCAAAAAATGCAATTTGATTTATTGTTCCATAATATGCTCTAAACATCAAAGAATTTCCATCAATTAAAATAGCTTTTTTATTCATTTTGTAATTCCTCTTTTACTTTTAGTAATTGATATCCTCTATCTCCTGTTTTTAATAAAACAATATACCAAATATCATTTTTAAAATAGTCATTTAAATATAAAGAATTAAAACAAGCTACATCCAATTTTGTAGAACTATTATCGGTAAAAGAAATAAATGCCATATCCTTACCATTTTTAGTTTTTATTTTTCTTATTCCTTTTATTTTAACTAAACATTCAACAAATTCTTTTGAATTATCAATATCATTTAAGCAAACTAAATTGTATTTATCAATTATATTTTGTTGTGCTTTAGTAAAATTTATTTCATTTTTATTAACATTGTTTAATATGTCATTTTCATTAAAAAAATCATATCCTATTAATTCAATAAACTTATTATTTATTATTTCTTTTTTTATTCTATCTTTAAATAATGAAACATCTTGTAATATTGGTTCAAATAAAAATTCACCATTTTTCTTTATTTGCTTACAATCCATAATAAGTTGAGAAAGATTTAATAACATATATTCTCTCTCCAAGTCAAAACAGTCAAACATTCCAGCATATATTAATGTTTCAATTGTTGATTGTCCAACTCCAGAAATAGATAATTCTTTTACACATTCTATATAATTATTAAATTTTTTATTTTTTATTTTATCCCTGGCAGAAATTATTTTTTTTGATGTCTCTTCACCTATGCCTTTTATTGAATTAAATCCCATTAATATATCTCTTCCTTTCAATGAGAAATTCTTTAATGACTGATTTATATTTGGAGGTAAAACTTTTATATCTAATTTCTTACATTCTTCAATAAAAATTTCAATTTTGCTACTTGTACCCTCAAAAGCTATCATTAATGTAATCATAAATTCAGTTTTGTAATAATATTTTAGATAAACTAATCAATAACTAATTAAAGAATATGCAATTGAATGAGAATGATTAAAACCATAATTGGCAAATGTATAAATATAGTTATAAATTTTATCAAAATCAATTTTTGTATAACCATTTTTTAATGCTCTTTTTTCAAATTGTTTTTTAAAATCATCTAGTTCATCCCCATGTTTTTTAGATATAATTCTTCTAAAAATATCGGCCTCACTTGCAGTGAAATTTCCAACTCTTTGAACAATGGTAATAACTTGCTCTTGATAAACAATAATTCCATTAGTTACTTCTAAAATATCTTTTAGACTTTCATGTACATATGTTATCTCTTCTAATTTATTTCTTCTTGCTAAAAAAGATGGTATATTTTGCTGCGGACCTGGTCTAAACATTGCAGAACAAAGAGAAATATCTTCTATTGACTGAGGTTTTAATTTTTTTACTAAATTAGTCATTCCAGGAGATTCTAATTGAAATATTCCTATAGTATTGCCTTTTGATAAATAATCAAAAACCTTTTTATCTTTTAAATTAATTTTATTTAAATCTATATTTTTTTTATAAATATATTTAATCAATCTCTGAATGTTACTTATAGTTGATAAATTTGTTAAACCTAATAAATCCATTTTTAACAATCCAAGTTCTTCTAAATAATCCATTGAAAATTGTGTAGAATTTTCTCCATTGGCACCAAATTGTGTTGGAACAATTTCATCAAGACTTACATCTGAAAGTACTATTCCAGCTGCATGTAAACCAGTTTGTCTAGGAGCACCAATTATTTTAGAGGAAATATCAAAAAGAACTTTATATTCATCATAATAGGGTTTTAATCCTTTTATGTTTTTAATGGCACCTAATAAATCATCATCAAATTCTTGACTAAGTAATTTTGAAATATTATTAATTATTTTCAAATCAATATTTAATATTCTACCAATATCTCTAATTGCCATTTTTGATTTAATACGCTGAAAAGTCACAATATGTGCAACATGATTATAACCATATTTTTCAAATAAATATTCAATCACTTCATTTCTTCTAGTGTCCATAATATCTATATCTATATCTGGCATTGATACTCTACCTGGATTTAAAAATCTTTCAAATAAAAGATTATATTTTAAAGAATCAACTTCAGTAATTCCTAAAATGAATGCAACTAATGAACCAGATGATGATCCACGTCCTGGTCCAACAATAATATCATTATCCTTTGCATAAGATATAAAATCTTGAACAATTAAAAAATAATCATTGAAATTCATTGAATTAATTATTTCTAATTCATATTCAATTCTTGATTCATATTTTTTTCTATCTTTTGAATCTACAATACCATCTTGTATTTTTTGATTTAATTTATCATCGCATAATTTTTTTAAAAATGTTTTTGATGTATGTTTTGAATCAATGGGATACTTAATTAAATGAAATTCATTTAATGGTATATCCAAATTAACATTTAGAATTTCTTTATTTAAATTTTCTATTGACACTTTATCAAAATTATTTTCTAAAAAACTAAAATTTTTTAGTTCTAAATTTTTATACATGTCCAAATCATCTAAATGTTCTACAACTTTAGATTCTAGTACATATTTCATAGCTGTTACTATTATATTATCAGTTTGTTTTAAATATTTTGCTGTATTTACAGCTATTCTATTATCTTTTTTTTGATCAAAAGTATATATATTAACATCATTTGCATAATATTCAGAACCTATTTTATTGATAATAAAAACATTTGATAAATATTTTTCCAAATCAAAATCTTCAGATTTTGAAATATGAGAAGAAATTTTTATCAAATTTTTATATCCATTAAAATTTTTAGCAATAATTAATAAACTAAAATTTTTATAATTAATATCTAAACCTATTACAGGTTTTAAATTGAATTTTATAGCTTTTTTATAAAATTCAATTGCACAATATAAATTTGTATCTGTTAAGCAAACATATTTTTGCTTGTTATCCAAAGCAAATTTAATAATATCATCACATGACAAAGAAGATGATAATAAAGAATAATGTGAATAAGTATTAAGATTAGCAACCAAGTTTTTATTTTCTTTCATTGATAATTTTCTTAATAATATCTTTTTCTTGATTAGTTAATAATCCATGTTCTAATCTATATCTTAATTCTTTTGTTGGAAGACTAGAATATCTTTCATATGATAAATCATATTCAGATTTTGAAATATCAAAATTATGAATATCAATTTTTGTAGTTTCTTCTTGCTTATTATCTCTTAATATTTTTTCACTATATTCTTGTCTTTTTAATTTTTCTTTTCTATTTTTATTAAACATAAACAATTACCATCAATACATTTAAAATTATAAATTATTTGTTGACTTTTAAGTCATTTAAATAGAGTTTTAATTTCTTTATTACTTTATGAAAATCATGCTCACTATCTAATGTGAATCCAGCTGCAAATTTATGTCCACCACCATTAAATTCAGCTGCAATGTGATTTATTTGTATATCTTTACTTCTTAATGAACCCTTTCAACTTTTTGTTTGTTCATCAAAATACAATGTTGTTCAAACACTAACATTTTTAATATCACTTAATAAATGAACCATAGAAAGTTGTGGGTATATATGAAATTTTTTATGAGCACCTTTCGGGATAACAAAATATGCAATATGATCTTCAATTTTTAGTCTTTTCATCAAAAAATTAGTAAACATAATTTGAGTTTTGTCCCTTAAATAAACAGCATCATGAACATCCCCTCTACTAAATCCAGTTGCCACAAGTTTCCCAGTTATTTCATATGTTGATGGCAATGTATTAGTATGTAAAAATCTACCTGTATCAGTAATTATTCCAGCATACAAATATTTTGCACATAATGCAGAAACTTTAAGCTTACTTTCAAAGAATAATTTTGCTCACATTTCACATGTTGCTGGCATCATTGGGTCAATTCATTCATAATCTGCAATTGTCTCAACTTGTGGATGATGATCAACTCTTAATGTTTCTTTACATAATGTATTTCTTCTAGAATAAACACGTGATGAATTTGCTGTATCTGAAATAATTCCTAATGATGATTTTATATAATCATCACTTGCTGCATTTATTTTTGATTCAAAAGTAAATAGTGTCGATCCATATATTGGAGACAAAGAATCTAAGCCAATAATTTTTACATTTTTTGTTGGAAAATTATCTCTAATATATTCTCTTAATGCAAAGCAACTACCTAAAGCATCAAAATCTGGTCTTTCATGAAAAAATAAAGATATATTTTCATAATTTTTTATTTTGTCTATTATTATGTTTATTAATTCTTTCATAAATTCTCCAAACTATTCAAAGATTTTAACATTATTTATTGTTCTATCTTCCATTATTTCTAATAAATCTAAATCAGATTCATTTTTAATTGCTTTATCAATGCTAGGTCTTGTAATTGGAAACTCAGGAGCAAACATTGAACATATATCTTCATGGTTTGTTATTGATAATTCATATGTATGAATATATTGTGCAATGTTTATTATTTCATTTTTATCATATGTTAATAAAGGTCTAAAGACAATTTTATTTTTTAAGACATTATTTATTGCATTAATACTTTCAATTGTTTGACTGGCAACTTGCCCCAAAGAATCACCACTACACAAACAATCATAATTATTTTTTATGGCTAATTTTTCAGCTATTCTATAAAAAGATCTCCTCATTAATGTTATTCTGTAATTAACATCTTTTGCATGTGATAATTCTCTTTGTATTGCTGTAAAATCAACTATATATAATTTTGGTTTATAAATTTTCCCAGTTAAAACAATTCTATTAATTATTCCAATAATTTTTTTAATTGTTTTTTGAGTAACTTCGCTAGTTACAAATGTTAAATAATCTACTTTCATTCCTTTTTTTTGCATTAAAAAAGATGATACACAAGAATCAATTCCACCAGAAATCAATGACAAACAAGAACCATTTAATCCTATTGGTAAACCTCCAATACCCTTAGTTTTATTTGAATATATTATTGATTTATTTTTCTTAATTTCTATTCACAAATATGTATTTGGACTATGAACATTTACATGTAAATTTTCAACATTAGATAATAGATATCCAGCAACACTTTTTTTAATTTCAATTTGATCTAAAAATCCTTTGTATTTTCTTTTAACTTCAATTTTAAAAGTTGAATTTGGACTAACAAAATTTAATGACGCTTTTTTTATCTCTTCAATATCTGTGTTTATTTCTACTGCTTTTATAATATATAAAACTCCAGGCATATATTTTAAAATACTAATAATATAATTAACATCTGAATTGTTACAATATATTTTTAAGTTATCAAAGTTTTTAACAATGTTTATTTTCATGTTGCAAAATGCGTTTTTAATATTGTTATATAAAGAATTGATAAAAGATGTTTTATTATTTCCTTTTAAAGTTAAATCAGCATATTTAATGTAAATAAATTCACACATATTACTCCTAAAACATATTATATAATTTTAATATAAATATCATATTTAAAGATAAAGTTTTTTGAGGAATGAATTATGAAAATAATTGAAGCATCACTATTAGCAGTTAGTAATAAATATTTTGAATTTCATAAAACAATTAAATCGCTAATTAAAAATAAAATAAATCATATTCATTATGATGTTATGGATAATATATTTGTCCCTAATGTTGCTTTTAATGGAGAACATTTAAAATTTTTAAAAAGAAAAGGTTTTCAAATCAGTGTACATTTAATGGTTGCTAACCCTAAAACATATGTAGAAAATTATATTAACAAATATAAATTTGATTATCTTACATTTCACTGTGAAGCTATTAGTATTGAAAAAGGCATAAAACTGATTCAATACATAAAAGATCATAATATTAAGGCTGGCATAGCTATTAAACCAAATACTGATATCAGATTATATGAAAATGTTATAAAAGAATGTGACATTATTACAATTATGGGTGTAGAGCCAGGATTTGGCGGACAAAAATATATAGAATCTACAACAGATAAAATAAAAAAAATAAAAAAAATCGCTAATAAAAACACTATTTTACAAATAGATGGTGGAGTGAATTTAGATGTAATAAAACTTCTAAAAAATGATATTGACATGTTTGTAAGCGGAAGTTTCCTAATCAATAATATCAATAATATTGAAGAAATTATAAAAGCATTAAATTAAAAAACTATAATACTTTTAATATTATAGTTTTTAGATATTTATATTATTTTCTTTTAGCCACAAAATATCTTGTTGTGATAATTCAGGACTTAACCCTTCTTTAATGTGAGTATTATATCAATTAATTCCATAATCTATTATTTGTTTAAAATTATCTTTATCTAAATCTAACTTAACTAGTTCTATTGTTCTTTTTGAGACATCAAATTTTTCTGGAAAAGCGTAATCTTCTTTTTCTAGAAAAGCTATTGCAAATAATCCTTTTGTAATATTTCTTAAATATAAATACAATGATAATTGCAACTTATATTCATCTGGAATAACAATTTCATTATTAATATATCATGATTCTTTTTTTTGATTTTTTTGTTTTACTAACGGTATATCATTTGAATCTTTTTGCATTCTTAATGTTCCATCAACTGTTCTATAAACAAAAGAATCAATAGAAGTAGTTTTAATTTCTAACATTGGTAAATCATTTGAATAACTTACATTACCATTTTCATCCAAAGGTTCTCCATCAGGAATTCCACCAAATATTTTATCAGTTTGGAAAAGATCTCACTTAATTTCAAAAGGGTTATATTGCTTATATTTAATATTTGTTTTATCTTCAACATATTTTTTTATCTTGGGTTCAATAATATTTCCTACTTTTGATAATGTTTCATCCATCTCTTCATAATATAAATTTGTCATTATTGCTCATATTTTAGCTGGAGAAGTATACTTGTTTTGATTTAAAACAGAAGCAAATCTACTGCCTGTTATCTTTTTAAACTTTAGTTTATTTTTTTCAAAATAGTCATCAGTTAACTTTATTCTATTATCTATAATTATAAAATCTTTATTTTGTTGTGCTTTAAATGGCATATATACCTCTAATAATTAAACTCATTTTTTAATAATTGCTTCAGCAATTTTTAAATCAGTTTGATATGTAATTTTAAAATTTATTTTTTCTCCTAAAACATTGTAAATAGGAACATTATTTAAATAAAACATCTTAACAACATCATTTAATTCATGGTGACTATCCAACTTCTTGAAATTAGCAATAATATATTTATCAAGTCTAAATGATTGGGGTGTTTGTACTTGATAATATAAACTTCTATTTGGATAATCTTTTGTGATTCTATTATCAATAACAACAACTGAATCATCAACTGGAAAAACTGTATTAACAACTAAATTAGTATCTAAAGATTTAATATGTTCTTCTATTATTCTTCGATTCACAAAAGCACGAGCCACATCATGAGAAATTATATTTATATTATCAAACTCTTTATAAAACAATTGTTTAATATAATTTATTGCATTATCTAAGCTTTCTTTTCTTGTCTCTCCACCAGAACAAACATGTATCTTTTTGTATTTATTTTGAACATATTCTTTTGTTTTTTCAAATAACTCTTCATTCACTACAAGAACAATAATATCAATTAAATCAACATCTAAAAAATTGAAGATTGAGTACTCATATAAATACTTATCTTGTATTTTTATAAATTGTTTATATGTAGGCATTTTCATTCTTTCGCTTTTACCACTACCCAATAAAATTGCTATATTTTTTCTTCTCATAATTATTACCCAAATAACGTCATTTGACTATCCTCTTCTAAATGTGATATTACTCCAAGATCAGTAAATTTTTTAAAATGTGTTTTTGTTATTTTTGTTCTATTTAATAAATCTTCTTTTGAAGTAAATGGTTGTTGATTTCTAGCTTCAACTATAGATTTAGCAACTGATTCTCCTAATCCATCAATTGTAGAAAAAGGAGCAATTAAAGAATTTCCTTCAACAAGAAATTCATTTTCTAATGATTTATTTAAATCAATATTTTTAATGCTAAATCCTCTTGCAAGCATTTCTAATACTATTTCATATATCTGAATTAAATCAATTTCTTTATTTTTAACTAATGCTTTTGTTTTGGGATTATTCATTCTATTTTTTATATCAACTAGTTTATTATTAATAGCATTTTTACCTTCAAGAATTGTTTCAAGATCAAAACAATCTCTTCTTATCGTTAAAAATGATGAATAAAAATGCAAAGGATAATGAATTTTAAATCAAGCAATTTTTCAAGCCATGATTACATATGCTGTTGCATGAGCTTTTGGATATAAATATGCTATTTTTAAACATGAATCAATATATCAATTAGGTAAATTTTTAGAATTAAGTATTTTAATATATTCTTCAGTTAATCCTTTTCCTTTTCTAACATCCTCCATTATTTTAAAAGCAGTTAATGATTCTACTCCTTTATTAATTAAATATACCATAATATCATCTCTACAAGAAATAACATCAGAAATATTAACACCTTGTTCTTCAATTATATTTTTTGCATTACCTGTTCATACATTTGTACCATGTGATAATCCTGAAATTCTTATTAGATCTGAAAATTTTTGAGGTCTAGTTACAAGAAGCATTTCTTTTACAAAATTTGTACCAAACTCTGGAACACCATTTGTTCCAACT
Source organism: uncultured Mycoplasma sp. (assembly GCA_947648205.1). Taxonomy (GTDB): domain Bacteria; phylum Bacillota_I; class Bacilli_A; order Mycoplasmatales; family Mycoplasmoidaceae; genus Malacoplasma; species Malacoplasma muris. Next base: position 133,865 of record CANSNC010000001.1, on the reverse strand, counting down.
TTTAATACTTCATCAACATCAACATATTTTAAATTTAAACTTTTTGTTCCACTAAATAAAGCCATAACATCTGTATCATAATTTGGTATATCATCAGAATTCACTCCTGTTCTTTCAGTTAACATTTTAAGAACAGTTGGATTATCATGACCTAAAATATCAAATTTTAACAAACTATCATGTAATGATTCAAAAGCAAAATGAGTAGTATATCAATCTAAAGACTTATCATCAGCTGGATAGTTTATAGGCGTAAAATCATAAACGCTTAACTCTTTAGGAATAACTATAATACCACCTGGATGTTGTCCAGTTGTTCTCTTTACATTCTCACACTTATGTGCAATTCTAGCAATTTCAGCATTTTTAACACCTGATCTACCAATAGATTCAAAATAAGATTTAACATAACCAAATGCAGTTTTTGTGGCAACTGTACTTATTGTACCTGCACGTAACACCTTATCTTTACCAAACATATTTCTAATGAATTCATGTGCTTTTGCTTGATACAATGCAGAAAAATTTAAATCAATATCTGGAATTTTATCTCCTTTGAATCCCATAAATGTTTCAAATGGAATATTATGACCATCTCCAATTAAAGGAAAATTGCAATATGGACAATTTTGTTTAGGTAAATCAAAACCACTATCATACTCAGACATAAATTTTAAATATTTACATTTCTTACATAAATAATGAGCAGGAAGTGGATTAACCTCACTGATGTTTATCAATCAAGCTGTAATAGAAGAACCAACAGACCCTCTTGATCCAACAACATATCCATCATCCATAGATTTTTTTACTAATAAATGTGAAAATCAATAAATCATTGAAAAACCATTATTAATTATTGAATCAATTTCATGATTAATTCTATTTAAAATATAATCATTAATTTTTTCACCATATACTTCTTTTGCTCTATCTCAAATTTTTGATTTTAATTTATCTTCTGCTCCTGGAATAGATGGTGAATATAATTTACTTTTTATAGGTTTTATGTCTTTTTCAAATTTATTACTTATTTCAATAGTATTATCAATAACTATTTCTTTTATCAAATCCTTATTATTTAAAAACTTAAATTCATCTAACATTTCATCTGTTGTTCTAAAATGTAAATTTGGCATTACATCATTAAAACCATCATATTTATAAAATCTATGTCTTTTTCCCCCAATAGATTTTGCATAAACATAAACATTAAAAAATTGTTTATCATTTATATCCAAATAATATGTGTCTGATGAAGCAACAACTTTTATATTTAATTTTTTAGCACATTTAATAATTCTTTTAGTAGCATTTTCTAAAATTTCTTGAGAATATATTTTTCTATGAATGTCATGCAAAAAACAAGATATTGGTGCAATTGTAATAAAATCATAAAACTTTAAAGTTTCTTCTAATTCATCATCAGTTCCACAAATTGCTTTTTCAAGCACTTCTCCTTCTGTTGGTGAATTAGAAATTAAAAAATATTTTCTATTGTCATTTAAAATATGTCTAAATATCTTAGCACTTCCATAATAATTATCTGTTAATGATAGAGAAATTAACTTATAGAAATGTTTCATTGAATCAGCTTTTAAACAATAAACTGTTACTCAAGAACCACGATTTCTTTCTTTTAACAAGTCATTTTGAAATTTTTCATTAATTTCGCTAAGATTAAATATACTTTCCATTTCAAGTTTGTTAGCCATTTTGTTTCATACTTGTAACAAAAATTCTGAATCTACATCTGCTCTATGTGCTTCATCTTCATTATACTCAATTTTCATTTTTCTACATATACCACCCAATGAATGACTATAAATATTTTCATTAAGTGCTCTAGATAACTGCATAGTATCAATTAAAGGGTTTCTTATTAAAGGCATATTATTTTCTGCTAACTTACAATTTAAAAAAGGCAAATCAAAACGTATACCATTATGTGCTATTAATACAGAATCACCTATAAAATCTAATATTTTTATAAGTGCATCTTTTATTTTTGGTGCACCTTCAACATCTTTATTAAATATTTTTGTAATTGAAGATATATTATCTGGAATATTAATTTCAGGATCAATAAAAAATTGGATTTTATCTACAATTTTACCTTTTTCATATTTTATTGCTCCAAATTCAATTATTTTGTCATAATACATTGATAAACCTGTTGTTTCCAAGTCAAATATTACAAAAGAACATTTTGATAATAAAATATCTTTTGAATTAACAACTATATCTATTGGATTGTTAATCATTTCAAATTGTGCACCATAAATTACATCTATATTATATTTTTTTGACAAATGCATTGTTTCAGGAAAGGACTGACAATTTAGTTTATCAGTTATTGCAACAGTTTTATAACCTAAATCATTCATCTGTTTAAATAATTCTTCAACATTTACAAGACCTTCAAATGCTGTCATATTTGTATGTGTAATAAGTTCAATTCTTTTTTGTAAACTATTATCATTTTTTAAATACTTGCTAGGTTTTTCAATAAGCATTAAACTAGAAATTATTCCAGACAAAGAATTATCATCATAGATATCTACTTGGACATTGATTTTGGTTCTTATTCAATCTCCTTCTTTTAATGAATTTAAAATTTCTTTTGATAATCCTTTTTCTTTTGGAAAACCTTTAACAATTATTGAATCTGTATAATCTGTAATATATATTTTATATATTAAAAAATTGTTTCTTGTATTAATGGATTCTATTTTAAATATTTCACCTTCTATTATTGCTACACTTTGTTCTGGTATTAAATCAAAAATATTTGTAACATTTCCGTCAATTTTATTTATATTTTTATATTCTTTATAAAATTTACTATTTGATTTATTTCCAATATCATTTTTAAATTTACTAATAATATTAGCTGTTGTATTTTCTTGTTCTTTTTTATAATTTTGTATATCTTTTGTTTTTATATCTAATTCAAAATCAATATCATCAATATCAAAATCACAAATATCTAAAAAAGATTTTAATTTATTTACATTCTTTTTTAAAATAAACAGTTCATTTTGATTTAAGTATGTGAAATACAAAATGTGATTTTTAATATTTAAAGTTTTTCTTTTTATAATATTAGTTAAAATTACTTTATCATCTAAAGAATTATTTTTTAGATAATAAAGTAAATAATCTACAACATTTTCAGAATCAAATTCCACAAATCTATTTTTTATTATAAAATTTAAAGAATTATCTAATGATTTAATATTTTCAAGAAGATTTAAATATATTTTAGGTGCTATAGGTTTAACAAAAATTATTTCTAAAGTAATATCTCCATTTTTTGATTTAGTGATTTTGATATCACTACATTCTTTATATAATTCAAAGTCTTTACTATCAACTAAGTCTATTTTTTCCAAAAAATTTAATACTTTATCCATATTAACTCCGTTAAATAATATCAGCTATAATTGATGTAATAAAAATATAGATTAAAATTAAAAAACCAATTATAGTAATAATAGTTTCAGCCTTCTTACTTATTTTAAATTTAAATCATTTTTGTAGTGTTTCTATCACAATTTTGTATCCATCTAATGGGGGGATTGGTAGCAAATTATAAATAAATAACATTATGCTAAATAGTGTTAAAAAATTAAAAATTATTTTAAAAAAATCAAATCCACTTATTCCTTGAAAGCCATTTGATGATTGACTGACATTTGCAATGCTACCAAAGACTGTTCCTATCCCATTGCCCATGAAAACCATATTCTTCAAAAGCGTTAGAAGCGATTGACCAACTTGTACAAATGGATTATCATGAACATTAAATCCAAAATATTGAATTAACCAAAAAATAAAAAATGATATTAAATTAAAAAAAACACCACCAAAAAAAATTATATTTTTTTTTCATAATTGAACATCATCCAATAATAAACTATTTTCTTGCACAGATGACATATACTCATAGTTTGATAAATCTGAATAATACTTTTTATATCTATAACTCATATATGATTTTGAAAAAAAATTTCCACTTTTTGATACTAAATTATATCTTTTATCAATACTGTCTTTTTGAGATAAATGTTCTACTAATATTTCATTATATAATGTCACAGTTTTTTGGTTATCAATTAATACATAAGCCATTAATGGTATTAATCTTAAAGAAACTCTAGTACTTTTTTTGGTTTTCCATTGAAATAATTTTGGCCCAATTCCAATAGAAAATTCTTTTACATTTACTTTAAAAATTTTTGCAAATGTAAAATGCCCTAATTCATGGATAGTCATTCCAATTAATATAGATATTAAAATTAACACAACTAAAATAAATGTAATCATTTAAAAATTTCCTAAAACTTAGATAATATATATTGTTTAATTATACTATTCAATATAAATATATCTTTTATATTATTTATTTTTTGATTACTAAAATCATTAATAGCCAAAGAAATAATAGGTATAATTTGATTAAACTTAATTTTTTTATTCTTAAATAATTCAATTGCAGCATCATTTGCAGCATTAATAATTACTGGCAAAACTCTATCATCATTCTTAATAATATATTTTGCTCATTTAATAGGTAGTCACTTATTTTCATCAATGTAATCAAAAGAAAGGTTTAGTTTGTCAAAAGATAATTTTTCAATAATTGGAACTTTAGATTTAAATTTTGAAATAGCCAATTCAATAGCCAATTTCATATCAGTAGTTGACATTTGCGCATGTATGCTATTGTCTGAAAATTCTATCATTGAATGAACAATTGACTGTGGATGATAAATAGCTTCAATATTTTTAATATTAAACATATAATATGCTTCAATCATTTCAAAGCACTTATTCATTAATGTTGCAGAATCAATTGAAATTTTGTAACCCATTTTTCAATTAGGATGATTTTTTGCTTCATAAAAAGAAACATTGTTTAGTTCATGAATTTCTTTATTATAAAAAGGCCCACCACTTGCAGTTAATAATAATTTATTAATTCTTTTATTCTTCATTAAGTCATAAATAGCACAATGCTCTGAATCTATTGGATAAATATTCACTCCTTGTGCTCTTGCTATTTCTTTTATTTTTCAACCAGCTAAGACGTATGACTCTTTATTTGCTAATGCTAAATCAATTTTATTTAATATTGTTTTTAAAGTGATTTCTAGCCCAGCAAATCCGGATATAGCATTTATTACTAAATCTGGTTTAGTTTTTTCAAATAATTGATCAATAGTTTTTACAGTATTTAAAGCTGTTACTTTACTACTGAAAACATCAATATCATATTTTAATGATTTAATAATTTTTTGCATTTGAGAAATATTGCTATGAAATGAACAACCAACAATTTTATGTCCCAATTTTCTTACAACATTAATTGATTGAATACCAATTGATCCAGTTGCTCCAAATATTAATATATTCATTTCTATTAACCTCTAACCATTTTTAGTTCATTATACTTCTTTGTCAAAAATATGTTATTTGATAATCTATAATATGTATTTTGTTTTTTAGAGAATATAAAATCAATTATTTGATTAATTTTATTTCTATTTATTCTAGAAATAAAATTATTTGACAGGTATTTATACACCATGTGATATTGATAAAAATAAGCCTTTTCTAAAATATAACTTAAATCAAAATTCTTACTTTTTCAAAGTAAATAATATTTATTAATTTCTAAATCATATGGTTCATTTAACTCATTATATGAATTAATATAATTAACTAATTTTCTAAATGTATTTTCATCTAAAATTCCTAATAATTTTCTATGTATATTTCGTTGATATATATCTTTTGAATTTGTAGAATCAATCATATATTCAATTGAATTTGTATCACAGTATTTTTGAAGTAATGATTTTGGAAAATTAATTAAAGGTCTTATAATTCTAATATTTTTGTAATAACTTATTTTTTTTATTCCTAAAAACATATTTTTTTTATTAGATAAAATTTGAGAATATGCTGTTTCAAGAAAATCATTATAATTATGTGCAACAATAACATCAATTAATCCATAAATTTTTGCTATTTGATTAAAAAAATTATATCTAATTCTTCTACATTGATCTTGATAATTATTATAAGGATATTTATTATAAATTTCTTCAATAACATCAAGAATGTGTAATTTTACATTGTGCTTTTTACAATATTCTTTAACAATTTTTTGATCAATATGTGTATCATCTCTATCATGATAATTTACAAAGCAAACAGCTTTTATCCTATCACGATAAATATCCAACATACACATAGAATCTGGCCCGCCCGAAACTGCAGCAATAAACAATTTTTCCTTCATAAAAAACACCTTATATTAAATTATATTTACTTATCACATTGTCAAAATTACTAGTCTCAACAAAATCTATTGCAGCTTGTGATGCATTATCAATAGACTTTTCCACAAATGCTAAATCTTTAATATCAAATTTTGATAAAACATAATTTGCTAAATTTTTATTTGTAGGTTTTCCAATACCAATTCTTATTCTTTTTATGTTCTCAGTACCCAATAAACTAATAATATTTTTTATACCATTTTGTCCACCAGAACTTCCTTTTGATTTAACTCTTATTAATCCAATGTTTGTATCTATATCATCATAAATTATTATTATATTATCAATACTAATTTTAAAAAAATTAACAATGTTTTTTACACACTCTCCAGACAAGTTCATATATGTTAATGGTTTACATAAAATAATTTCTTTATTATTTTTATATGCTATTTTTGTAAATAATCCATTAAACTTTTCTTTATCTAATTTAACTTGCATTTTATTGCAAATTTTATCTATAGTTCTAAAACCAACATTATGTTTAGTCATTTCATATTCAAAACCAGGATTTCCTAGACCAACTATTAAATAAACATTATTCATTGTTACTCTTTAAATTTAACCCAAACATTTTAATTGCAACTAAAAATAAGTTTTGTGCTCTTGTCACAGATATTGGAAAATTTTCTGTATTTAATATTTTTGTATTATATTTATTAACTAAATAATCTAAATTTGTTTTCTTAAAATGTAAATCAACAGCACCTTGTGAAACATCATATATATGATTATTAAAATCCTCATTAAAATATTCTTGATAATATTTTTTTAATAATGCAACATCATATCCATTATCATTTTTTAAAATAATTTTCTTGTCTTTTAATATTGGATAAAATGCTTTTAATGCATCATATAAACTTACAGAATTTCAAGATTCTTTTATATCATTTTTTACATATCTTGTTAGAAATTTAAATTTATTTTTATATCAAAATACAGCAGATATTTGCTGAATAACTATATTATTACCGACAATTGTTTTTACCATGTACAAAGAAACTGTGTCCTTCATTTACTATACCTCTATCTTTTTAATTAACATTTTAATAATTATAAAATATGCAATGGAATTTAAATTATAAAAACAAAAAAACAACGAAAGATATTCCACTAGGGCGATCATCCCAGCTTCATAAAATCCGTTGTTAGAAAAATCTCGAAGATTTTTTGCCCCCAATGTTAGCTACGCATTGAAGGTTTGTTCTACCACAACAGTGATATCCAATATGATCAAATCTTGAATAAACACCATTGTTTAAAAACAGGTGGATTAATTCCATTGCATAACTTTATATAAAGAGCGATCGAGTACAATTTAGTTTAAAGTTATTTAACTTGCTAACCCTACATATAAGTATACTATAAAAATTAAAATGTGTAAAATTTTTTTAATTTTTTCTCTTTTAAATTTAAAAATTTTATATTTTATAAAAAATTTATGCCATTATTCTTTAATTCTTCTAATATATCATCAGGTCAAATTGATACTTGAACTTCTGAAATATGTTTTTTATTTAACATAAAATAACATAATCTACTTTGTCCAATTCCACCACCAATTGAAAAAGGTAATAAATCTTTTGATAAATCTGAATGAAAGTCATATGATAATTTACTAATTTGATTTTTTATTTCCAATTGTTTAATTAAACTTAATGAATCAACTCTTATACCCATTGAACTAAGTTCTAGTGATGCATTATTTTGATAATCCCAAACTATAATGTCGCCATTTAAGTTTCAATCATCATAATCTGGAGCTCTATTATCATGTTGTTCTCCATTAGATAGATTATGCCCAATACCTATAATAAAAACTGCTTTATGTTCTTTTGTTATTAAATCTTCTCTTTCTTTTGCAGTATTATTTGGATATTTATCTAGTAATTCCTGAGATGTGATAAAAACAATATCTTTTGGCAAAAGATTATTAGTAGGTCAATTATATTTTTTATAAACAAGTTTTTGGCACTCAACAATTACCTCATATATTTTTGAAACTACCTTTTTAAGAACTAATAAATTTCTTTCATTTTTATTTATTCTTAATTCTCAATCTCATTGATCAACATAAATAGAGTGTTTATATGATAAAGTTTCATCTTTTCTAATTGCATTCATATCTACATAAATCCCTTGGTGAATTGGAACATCATATTTTTTTAATACATATCTTTTTCATTTTGCTAAAGATTGAGGAACCTCACCTTTTAATCCATTAACATTTGATTCAAATCTTACTGGTGATTCAACTCCATTCAAATCATCGTTCATACCTTTATTTTGAGATAAAATAATTGGACCACTAATTCTCTGTAAATTTAAAGCTTCTGATAATAATTTTTGAAAGTTATCTTTAATATATTTGATTGCTTTTTGTGTTTCAAATAAACTTAATTTGTACATAAATACTCCTTTTTTCTAATTTTTTTGATTTAGTGTCTATTAGATAAAATTATACAAAAAGATAAAATATAAATTAAAAAAAACTCACATATCATAAGGATATATGAGTTGATATAAACTGTAATTGGTGCACTTAAAGGGACTCGAACCCCCACGCCAAAGGCATTAGATCCTAAGTCTAACGCGTCTGCCAATTCCGCCATAAGTGCATTTGGTGCTTTGTGAGGGGCTCGAACCCCCGACCCAGTGATTAAGAGTCACTTGCTCTACCAACTGAGCTAACAAAGCAAAGTATAGTATTTGTTATAAAAATGGTGCCGTCTATAGGAATCGAACCTACAACCTACTGATTACAAGTCAGTTGCTCTGCCTGTTGAGCTAAGACGGCAACAATGGTGGAGTGTGAGGGGCTCGAACCCCCGACCCTCTGCTTGTAAGGCAGATGCTCTCCCAACTGAGCTAACACTCCAGAAAAAGATTAGAGATTCACAGCTCTAAACTTTAGTTCATTTTATTTAATTGGTGACCTGTACGGGATTCAAACCCGTGAATGCACGCGTGAAAGGCGTGTGTGTTAAGTCGCTTCACCAACAGGCCATATGGCGGATACAGTAGGGATCGAACCTACGACCAACCGGTTAACAGCCGGTTGCTCTACCGCTGAGCTATGTATCCATAATCATCAATAAACATATCTATTATATCACTAAGTTACTTTTTATAAGAAATACTTTTAACAAATAGTTAATTTATTGATATAAAAACAATTTTATCCAAGAATGCTTTTATTTCTAAAAGCTATATCTCTTCTTTTCATTTCTCTTTTTTTCTTATTTTTAATTTTATTTTCAATATCTATAATTCTATTAAATTCATCTTCTTCACGAGTCATTTTTTGCTCTTGCATCTCTATAAATATTTTCTTTTTTTCTATTTCAGCTTCTTTTTCACGTTTTAAAATTTCTTGCTCTAAAATTACACTACTCACTTCATTTTCATGTATTTTTTTAATTTCATCTCATTGAGATGAAGAATCTTGTAATTTCATTTCTTTTTGTAGAGATTCACCTCTATTACTATGAGATGATATAAGATCACTTTGTTTTTTTTCTTTTTTTGTTACTTTCATAAAATTACCTTAACATCACTATTATTAATTATAGAAAATTAAAATTCAAAATTCAAATAGACAAATAATTGATAAAAGCAATTTTAACCAAGTCTAATAGGTTGTTCAATATAATTTGGATTATTTCTTCTAGGCACTTTTCTTGCAAATAATAATAATGTAGCACCAATACCCATTTGCCCAATAAACATTAGTATAATTGAAGGTATTTTTGATCATCAACCTAATTTATCAGCATTAAGAACCCCTGATGATAAACCACAAGTACCAAATGATGATGCCATATCAAACATAAAATCACTAAAAGTTAATGTTACAGAATTTTTTTGTTTTAAATATTGAATAAGATTTATATTTTCTCCATTGTAATCAATATGTGGTATCAATGTAAAAGAATATGTAACAAATGAAAACAATACTAACATAACAAAACAAAGTGTTGAAATTAAAAATGACCCAATAACATCATTATTTGGTATATTTCTTTTATACAATGATGATTTTGTTAAACCTCTTAATCAATTTATCATTGATTTAAACATTACTGCTAATGTTGTAATACGTATACCCCCTCCAGTTGATGATGGAGATGTACCTATAAACATTAAAATGATAAACAATCATTTTGTATTTTCCCCTAATGATGACATACTAATTGTGGAAAAACCAGCAGATCTTGTACTCATACTATTAAAGAAAAGAGTAAAATTGACATTTAAAGAATAATTATTTCCAAAAGGTTTTACTTGAACAATATTATTGTTTATATCATATCCATAAGCAATTTTTGGAATTTTATGTAGTGGCAATGTAATACTTTTAACATCAAGCATTTCAACATAACTATATTGATCAAAATGTTCTGTAAGATAAACTAAAGATGTTGAAATAATAATTATTATAAAAGTAGTTGTAAGACATATTTTTGAAAATGAACTGATTTTATTTTTTGCTATTGATGCATACTTATTCATTCCACAAACCTTATACAAGAATCTATATTTCCAAATGTATTCAATTCTTAACATTAGATCAAAAATAATTTGATAACCAATTCCACCTATAAAAAACAAAGATATTACAAAAAATTGAATAATAATTCCTATATCATTTCTAAAAATGGCAAGTGAGCTGGTTCCAAATAAATCAAATCCTGCATTGTTAATTGCTGAACCACATAAAAATAAAGCATGCCATAAAGCAATACCATAATTTTTATATCCTGAATAAATTACATCACTATCACTTGTAACTCCATTTATTGGAATAAGTTGATTATTAAGATATGTATAAACATTTTGTTGCACTTTAAATGGTGTTACAACAAAAATGATACTTATTATTAAAGAAAAACATATTTGAATGCTCACTATAAGTAAAAATATTCTTAATAACATTTTTGGTGAATCTGTAATTTTTGTTCCACCTCTTTCAATATTTGATAAAGCAGATGAAAAAAATTGTCTATGAAACACCTTTTGCAAAAATCTTCCAAAAAGGTATAAAAGTGATGCATAACCAAAACCGCCAATTTGCAATAAAACAAACATTACAAATTGACCAAAATAACTCATGTGAGAACCTATGTCTAATTTTCCACTAATACCAGTTGTTGTAAAAGCAGATACTGCCAAAAATAATGAATCTATAAAGTTAAAATTAAGTTCTTTGGTATTATATAAATCTGTTGGAGTGTCAATAAAATAAAAAATATATTCATTGTTTACATATTTATATCCATTGTTATTGCTATAATCCAAATCATATGAAATTGGTAAATACAATAAAATAGCACCTAAAAGAACAATTATGAACATTCCTAAAAATACTTTTTTTGGTCATGTTCAATGCATTAAAATTGCATGTCTAACCTTTATTTTGAAATTATTGATTTTCTTTTTATTATCAATTGATTGAATCTTCTTATATTTTCTATATTTTTTTATTAAATTATTTATTTTATTTGATAACATAAATTAACCAAATCATGTAGTTAATTATATATCAATAGAGAAAAAAATAATATTTTTTTAATTAATTGTATATTACAATAATAATCAGCTAATATTTTTACAAATAGGAAAGTTATGGCCTTAAAATCAAAATCTGAAAAGAAAAAAGACAACTATTTAATTATAGGATATGGTAAATTTGGGCAAGGTTTTGCACAAAGGCTACTTGATGAAAGAGTAAAAGAAAATAGAATTTATATTGTTGACAGAAATCAAGAATTACTAAACTCTGCAATAAATACCTTTTCAAATGTAATTAACGCAAGTATTGTAGATTTTGATTCAATTAATTCTTTTGATATAAATGACATTTCAATAGTTGTTATTGGTATGGCAGATATTGAAGAATCACTAATGATTGCTGCAAATTGTAAAAAATATAATGACAAAATATATTTTGCAAAGGCAAAAAACTCTATTCATAGTAAATTATTAAAAACATTGGGAGTAGATGAAGTTGTTGTTCCAGAATATGAAGTAGGATCAAAGCTTGCATATAAGTCATTATTTAAAATGGATATTGACATTAATGACATTAGTTTAAATTACAACATTGTACATTTTAAAGTTAATAATGATAAAGTTGTTGGTAAAAAAATTGTTGAATTAAATTTAAGAGAAAAATTTGACTGTAGTATTTTTGGAATAAGACGTGATAATAAATTTTTTGTTCCAAATGCAAATGAAATAATTAAAAAAAATGACAAAGTTAGTATTGTCTGCAAAAAAGAAGATTCAAATGAAATCATAAAATTTTTTGTAGAATAACAATGTCATTTTTTTTTTTTTTAATTGGCAGGGGTAGCAGGACTCGAACCCACAACACGCGGATTTGAAGTCCGCCGTTCTACCATTGAACTATACCCCTACTAGTTCAATAACATTAATTATTGTACAATATTTTCTATTATTTAATAAATTTATAAAGAACTTAATTTAAAAAATAAAAAAGACACATTAACTTTGTGTCCTAAAAATGTTATTTTTTTATTTATTTAAAGTACTTTCTACTAATTTTATTAAATCATTTGGTGTTTTTAAATTTACTAATTTTTCATCATCTAATGTTATTTTAAATTCTTCTTCTATTTGAACTATAATTTCCATTAACTCTAAAGAATCTAAACCTAATTCTTTTATAGTCTTATCCATGTTTGATTTGTTCAATTTTAAATTACTTGTACTTTTGGCTAAAACTTTGTTAATTTTTTCTATCATTGACATAAATACATCCTTTAATTAAATTATGTACAATCTATAAAAAGTTTTAAACTTTTTATTTTTGATTAATTTATTATACATAAAAATATTTATTTTTAAATCACTGAATTCATCATTCAAAAAGTACCTTAATCTTATTTCATAATCATTAATATTTTCTGATTTAAAATCATTAGAATTATCTATTGAATTTCTAGAAATTCTCATAATATTGTTTCTTATTTTATTTTGTGAAAATTTTTGAACATTACTATCTTCTAGTAAAGAATTTAAATTTTGTTGCTTTATTTCATTTTCAATTGATATAAAAATAAATTCATCATATTCACTATTATCATTGTCATTTTTAGATGAGTTATTTTCATTTAAAAAAATTGAAGCTATACCAAATATACTGCCTATTACTAATGCAGAAAAACATACAATAGTTATGTATTTTATTCTATTCTTTGTAAGTAATTTCTTCATATTCAATTAATTCATCAAAAAAAGGTTCAACAATAAAATTTGCTTTATTTTGTTGATATACATAAGAAAAATTATTTCTTAAATTGTAAGTTATTGGTTTATTATTGATTATTAATATAAAACTTATTTCATAGAATCCATTTGTATTAAATGGAAAAAATATTCCTTTATTTCCATTTTGAAATATTATTTCATTTTTTGATTTATCAAAGTAAGTTTCGTAATTATTTAACACAAAAGATAAATTATTAGACAAATAATCTGATTCAGTATCAAATTTTAATTCTGCCATTTTATCTATTTCATCATATTTGTAATGCAGCTTAAGATGCACATTTGATATTGTTAAATTATTTGTACCATCAATGACTTCAAAATTAAAAAGTTTCTTTATAGAATAATCTACACTTGAAAAGTTTTGAAAATCAAATTTAACTTTTTTAGAATGAACAAAGCTATTATTTAAATTGTCATTTTCATAAGCAAAAACATGATTATAAATTCCCTTATTAGGGATAAATATATATGAATTGTTCATTATTCTTATATCAAAAGAACTATTTAATAATTCAGATATAAATGTTTCAAATGTTTGAGATTCAATTGATGAATTTTCTTTATTTAACTGACTAGTATCAAAATCAAATGATATATTTAAATCAAATGATTTATTTGATGTACCTTGAAAAAAGGGATCATTTGATATATCAATTTCAAACATTGTTTTATAAACACTTATTGTATCATATTGTAAATTTTCAATTGAATTATTAATAGTATCATTTGATTTAATTAAAGGAATATCATTTACTTCAAATGTTGGACCTACTATTTTAGTAGTTATGCTATTTGCAGGAAGAAAAAAATTATTTGATATATAAAAAACTAAATTAAACCTAAGTTTATAATAATTTTGTTGTAAATAAACTTTGCAATATTGAACATCAACATATTGGTTTCTAACAAAATATTTTGAATCAATTTTTTGTATTCAATATAAATCAGAGTTTGAATATAAATTTTTAGCAACTATCATCTTAAAAATTAAAAAATTCTAAAAACTCATTTACTGCATGTCTATGTTTTCAATAAAATGTTGTAGTAGAATAATACAATTCTTCAGCAGTCTTATACTCTATATAAACAGCTTTTAATAATTCTGCATATTCTTGGTTCATACTATCAAAAATACTATTAACCAAACTTATATAATTTTTTCAATCTTTTACCCTATCATCAAGATTTTTTATTGAATTATCATCTATAACTTCTAGTTTATCAAGATTATTAATTCATAAAACATTCATTTTATATCTATCTAATTTATTTTTAACTAAAACATTTCTTTTCATTGTCCCTCACTATTTTTTGTTATTTATCATATGAATTTTCGGTTAACCATTTCAATTGTATTCATCAATTTTTTTGTAGTCAATAATAAAAAAATAACCAAAAAAGGTTAAATTTTAAATATAATTTAAAATTTAAATTTTTGATTATTTTTTAAATAAATTTGCTTGATAAAATAAATAACCTATCATTGCTGCATTATCACAACTAAATTCTTTTAAAGGAACAAAACTATTTTTAAATGTTTTTTTAATTTCTGATTTAAATAAACTATTTGATGCAACTCCACCACCAATACAAATATTATTAATACCATATTTAGTTTTAAAATAATTTAATTTTTCTATTAAAGTATTAATAGCTCAATTCATAAATGATGATGCTATTGTAACAACATCAAGTGTGTTAGATTTAATTTGTTGATCAATCATTCTTAAAACATGACTTTTTATTCCAGAGAATGAAAAATTATCAAGTACTGATTGCTTTGGCAACATTAATGATGCTTTTGATTTATCAAAAAGAGAATCTATCTTAGGGCCACCTGGATAACCTAATCCTAATTTTTTTGCAATTTTATCGAATGTTTCACCAATAGCATCATCATTTGTTTTTATTAACTCTAAAATTTTTGTAGGACCTTCTATCAAGAATATACTTGTAGTTTTACCAGATGCAATTAATGATAAAAAAGGATAATCTATATGTTTAGTATTTATAAATGCACTAAATATATGAGCATGTATATGATTAATAGGATAGGCTTCAATATTTAAAAAATATGCAAGAGATTTAGCAAATATTTCTCCTACATGCAATGAACCAGGTAATCCTGGTTCATTTGTATAACAAATATATCCTATTTCTTCTGGGTTAATTTTAGATTCATGCAAACATTGTTTGTATATATCAATTATATACTCTTCATGTTTCCTGCTTGCTATTTCTGGTACAATTCCCCCATAATGATTTAACTCTTTAGTTGAGTCTTTTGTAACACAAGTTACTACAGTATAGTCATCTAAAATAGCAATGCTTGTGTCATCACAACTTGTTTCAATTGCCAATATGTATTTTTTTAGCATATTTATAACCTTAATTTAATATTTGAGTATCCATAGAACATGTTTGACTTATTTAATTCAGATAAATTTTTTTCAATCATATTGTCAGGTGTTGGATGAGTTTGTATATTAAAAATTTCCATACACATTTCAACAAAAGAAGAAGAGAAACCATAATCAAATAAATAATCAAAATATCTATAATTATTATTTGGATCAGAAGGATTATCACCATTCATTACATAATTATGTATTTTTTGTAATGGTGATGTATACAATATGTAATCAAAATTAACCATCGGCCCATAGACATAATTACCATTATTATCTTCTTCTCAAATACTATCATTACTTGATACACCTTCAAGTGCAACTTTATTTATTAAATCATACGCAGTATCTAGGTGTTTAGTATTTTTATTTATAACCATCATATCTAAAGCCACTAATGTTTGTTTTGGTCTAATATAATGAGATTTTAGTTCTTCATTTTCAGAAACATAAAAAGGAGAGCTTGTTAAATCTTCAGAATATTCATCTCCTCCTAACATTGCATATAATAAATCTCCATTATACATAATTCCAGAATCTGCACCTTTTTTATTTGCAAAATTATTAAGAATAATTCCAGAATCTGAATTCAATAAAAAAGAATTTTGTTCTGAAAAATACTTTGATAAATAACTATATGTATTTTCAAATTCATTTATGCTAATTATTGTATTGCTTTTACTTGGATTCACTTGCGAACCATTTGATTCAATTAATCTTGGAATAGAATAAATAGTTCTATAATCATCAATCATTGCAATTTTATTATATTCTTTCTTTCTACCAACTCTTGGCCCAAAAAAAGACAATATATCTTCTCATGTAGGAATATAATTAGAATTTGATTTTAATTGAGATATTTCATGTCCTTTATAACCTATTATAAAATCTTGTAAAAAATATGGAATTCCATAATTTAAAAGGTTATCAGAATTATCTTGTTTACCATCTCCATTAATGTCATATATATTAGTTAAAATGCTCTGAACATCTTGTGTAAATAAATTTAATGCCAAGTCAGCATTTGTTACTTGAATAACTGACCCTAATGAATCTACATAACTAAGTCCAAATTTATTTCAATCAATTTTTTGTAATTTACCTGCTCCAGCTAATTTTGCAACGAGATATGTTGATGGAATAGCAACATCATAATTTCTATCAAAAGAACGTTCAAGATTCTCATTTGTTCCATAATATCTAAAATTAATATTATCAACTTCTTTTTTTAATCTATCCATTAAAGTTGGAGACATATAACTTTCAAAATTAGCAAAATAAAATGCTTGAGAATTGCTGCAAGAATAAAGAGTTGTAGGAAGAACGCCAGCTAATAAAATTGTTGGAATTAAAGTAATAATTTTATTAAATTTTTTTAGCATATTTTCTTGCCCTTTTATTCTTTACTATTTTATGCATAGCAATAGCAATTGAACCGACTATAAAAGCAAAAACCATGATTGCTCCAAAAGTAACTATTCAAGCCTTTATTCCTTTTGCAGATTGATAAATAGATGAAGAAATTGTATTAAAATTTCCATTAACTAATGAAGTTATCACAAAATCATCAAAACTCATTGCTGTGACAATAATTGAAGCACTTATAATTGATGGAGTCAAATATGGTATTATAATTTTAAAAAAAGTTCTTATATTTGATGCTCCAAGATCATTTGATGCATTTATTAAATTAACATTCATAGAAATCATTTTAGGATATATTGCAACTATTGCATATGGAACACAAAATGAAATATGAGAAATAACAACAGTTGCATATCCAAATTCCAACCCCAATGGAAGTCATACTATTGTAAATAATAAAGACAAGCTAATTCCTGTAATAATATCAGGAATAGCAATGTTTGTATTATACATATATTTTGTTACTTGCTTAATAAATACTCTTGAGTGTCACATACCAAAACATGTAAGTATTGCAATAATAATAGATATGGGAACAACAACCACAACAACTAAAAGTGTATTTAATAATGAATTTATAAATTCATCATTCTTGAATAAATCTATGTAATTAGAATTAGTCAATCCAGATATATTCAATAAAATGTTTCCTCTAGAACTTGATCCATTAAAACTTAAAATAATTAAAAAAATTAAAGGAATATAAATTAACAAAACAATTATATAAATATATCATTGTCTAAGGAGTGAAAAAAAATTAAATTCTTTAAATTTTTGATTAAGCATTTTTTATCTCCTTTTTATTTAACTTATAATTTTTTATAATTTTTGGTATTAATATAAACACAGAAAATAAGATTAAAATTATTGCACACAATAATAAACAAAGTGAAGAAACTCTCGCTAAAGCAATTTCACTAACCAAAGCTGCTTGTCCTTGTTGAAGTGTTGTATCACCAATCAAATCGCCATTATTTGAATTATTCATAAATCTGCTAACACCAGCAATTGTAATTGATGGTAAAAAGACTAATGTCAATCCACTAATTATTGCATTTTTAGTGTATGGAATTATTACATAAAAAAATGTTTGAAAACTGTTTTTTCCAAGATCTCTACTTGCTTCTAATAAATTTTTAGGTATTGAATTTATATATGTATAAATTGTCAAAATGAATAAAGGTAAATTCATATAAACAAGTGCTATTATTGTAAAAATATCACCATATGTAGAATTTGGTTTATCAGCTATTGCATCAAATAAAGTTTTTAATCCAACAAGTCTAACCAAAAAACTTATTCATATTGGAGAAGTTATTAATGAAACACACAATATTTTAAAGCTTAACCTTTTTGATAATGATAAAAAGTATGCAAAAGGATATCCAATTATTAAACAAAAAAATGATGTAGCTAAAGCTATAATAATGGACATAAATATTTTTGTCATTAAATTTTCATCTATAAAATTTCAATTATTAGCAACATCTCAATTTCCCTCTTGATTAGGGGATAATGATTTAATCACTATAGTTATCAATGGAGCAACAACTAAAATAAGTGTCAACAAAAAAAATGGAAGTAATAATAAAAGTTTTGGGGCATCTTTTTTTACATTATTAAAGTATTTAATATTCATATTAGTCTACCGCCATAACATGTATATCTTCTGTGTCTCATGTTAATCCAACATTTTGACTTTCATTAACTTTATTCACTGATTCAACATTTAATTTTATATCTTTTCATGAACAAACTAATTCTCACAATAATCCTTTATAAATTGTTTTATCAACATTAACTTTAATTTTTGACTTACTTAAAGGAACAACATCAAAATCTTCTGGTCTTATCATTATGTTAACACTTTGATTTATACTAAATTTTTTTCCTAATTCATTTCCAATATCAAATTTTGTATTATGAATTAAAACTTGACCATGTCCTATATATTTTCCTTCAAAGATATTTGCCTTACCAATAAATTTTGCAACTCAATTATTAGCAGGGGTATCATATATTTCAACAGGTGAACCAATTTGTTCAACATTTCCATGAGACATAACAACAACTTTATCAGAAAGAGTTAATGCTTCCTCTTGATCATGTGTTACTAAAATAAAAGTTATTCCTAATTCATCATGTAATCTTTTTAATTCCATTTGCATTTGCTTTCTTACTTGTGCATCTAATGCACTAAGAGGTTCATCTAATAAAAGAATATCAGGTTTAATTACAAGTGCTCTAGCCAATGCAACCCTTTGCTGCATACCACCAGATAATTCATTTGGCATTTTTTTATTTTTTCCAGTCAGACCAACCAAATCTATAATCTGATTAATCTCATTTTTTAACTCTTCTTTAGTTAATTTTCTAGACATTTTTCTTTTTTCAAATCAATCTTTTTCCTCATATGGATAATTTTCTCAATATGATACTCAGTAATCTAAATCATTATAAGAAAAATCTATTTTTTCTATCTTATGTTCACACATGTTTTTTATTCTGTATGTTCTTTCATGATTTAAATAAGATTGAACAAATCCACTACTTTCATTTGTTTTATAATTTATATATTTATTTATTCTAAAGAAATTAAGTGTATTATTTATAAATTCATAAAACTTTATTTTAAATGGAATAGAACTAAGCAAATCTTTGTTGTATTTTTCATAATATTGCTTTTTTATATCTTCAATAATTAAATCATATTCATCTTCAGACATATTATAAATTTTATTTAGTAAATCATTTTTATTAATTCTCTTAAGAATTTTTTCTTTGTCTTTTCTAAGGTTTTCTTTTTTTCTTTGAATATCTTTTATTTTTTCTTTTGATTTTTTTAAACAATCATCAAAGTACTTTTCACATTGCTTTAATGTATTGTTATCAATAGAATCTAATTTAATTCTTGTTTCCTTCAAACCATATAAAATATTTTTTTCAACATTCATATTTGGAAATAGAGCATAATCTTGGAAAACAGTTGCAGTTGGCCTTCTTTGTACTGGTAAATCTTTTATATCAATATTTTTTACCAATATTTTTCCTGATGTTGGCAATTCAAATCCTCCCAACATTTTTAACAATGTTGTTTTTCCACATCCACTTGGTCCTAAAATTGTAACAAATTCACCCTTTTTAATTTCCAAGTTTATATTATTTACTGCGATATTCCCATCACTATATTCTTTTCTTATATTTTTAATTTGGATGAAAATTTCATTTTTCAAAGTAAATCCTCCATATCTACTGATAATGAAATTAGAAATTATTTTTTATTAAATCATCAATTGTTGAAAACAATTGCTTTTCACTATTAATAATTGTTTTAACATCAATGGTCTCAATTGCAGAGCGATTAAAATGTTCTTTAACAATTTCTTCATAATTATCAATAAAATTAACTTTATTAGCAATAGATATAACATTCCCTCTAATATCAATTCTGAAAGAATTTATATTTATACTATTTGGAATGCTATCTATACCTATAATAATAATATTTGTGTATTTAGATGTATGTGGGGACAAATATTTTTCAAAATCTCTATCAATAACAGTAAAATTTTCTTCATTAAAGCCAGTATCTCTAATAAAATTTATAAAGTTGTTAGGATTACTAGTAAGAAAATAATTAGAACCTGATGTTTGATTAATAATAATACTTACAACCTCATTATTTAAAGATTTAGTAAGAAAATTTGTTAATAAAGAAAGTTGAGTTTCTGTTATTATAGACTTTTTGATAATTTTTTTTGTTTTGCATGAATAAACTACTGATCCATCACCACAATTTATCAATATATTTTTATTTATATCAATAATACTTTTAAACATCATCAAATTATCATTTAATGAATATTTAGATAAAATTGATAAAGGTTGTCCAGAAATTAAGTATTCTCAAAATTTTAAATTTTTTACAAAATCTACATGTTCTACAACATTAAATAAAGTTCCACAAAAATTTAAATTTAAGACTTTGTCACTAGAAAAATCTGTTTTATGAAATAAATATTTATCAATTGCAAATGCAACACCATTTTTATGGTTTGTAACAACATTTGATATTTTAGATAAATCTTGATTATTCCTATTTAAGCAGACTTTAAAACCAGAATTTATAAACATACTAATATCATTACCAGAATCTCCAAAACAAACTATGTTTTGCTTCTTAATATTCTCTTTTTTACTTATAAATTCTAATGCAAAACCTTTATCAACATTTTTGTGGGTGACTTCTATAACCTTTTTAGAGGTTCTTATAATATTTAAATAATCACAAAAATATTTATCCAATCAAGAATAAACATCATCTATTTTTTTTCTATTAAAAGACCCAAACAATATTTTATATGTCTTTAGTTTTTCGCCTCTATGATTAATTATTTTTCCATAATTAAATTTACTTATAAATCATTTGAATGGAATCTTATAAGAGTGAATTAATTTATTATCAATACCCTCTTTTGAATAGATTCACATTGCCAAATTAAATTTTTTTCTTAATTCTAAAATTTTTTCAAATATTTCATCTTCTATTGCTTGTTCATAAATCAAAGTATTATCTGATAATTGATATATTAATGCACCATTCAATGTAACTAAATATTTATTTGGAGAACCTACAAATTCTTCAATTGTTTTATTAAAAACAAAAGATGAAAGAGGTCATCTTCCTGTTGCAATTACAATGTCTCCGCCATTATCTTTATATTTTTTTAAAGCCTCTAAATTAGTTTGGCTAATTGATGTTCTATTATGTAAAAGCGTTCCATCCAAGTCAATCATTGCCACTTTATAGTTCATTTTTAATCACCAAAATTATTACTTCAATCCATAAAATATAACTAATTATATATTAAAAATAACCAATGAATAAAAATATAAAAAATATTTATTTCATATTTTTTTTAAAATAAATATTTTTTATATTTTTAATTTATTTTTTATTTCTATTGCTATTTTTCTTGGCACAACTTGTGATAATTCATCAACACTAGCTTCTTTTATCTTTTCTATTGTTTCAAACTTTAATAATAATTTTTCAATTCTTTTTTTACCTAAATTACTTATTTCATTAAGTGTTGTTTTAAATAATGATTTACTTCTCTTTGATCTATGAAATGTTATAGCAAATCTATGAACCTCATCTTGCATATTAAGAAGAAAAAAATATAACTCTGATGTCTTATCTAATTTAATTTCAGTTAAATCTGACTTAACTATTCTATCTGTTTTATGTTTATCATCTTTTGCTAAACCAATAATAGGGACAACAGAATCTATATGTAATTTTTTAAGAGATTTTAAAGCAGCAGAAACCTGTGGTTTGCCTCCATCAACAATGATTAAATTTGGTAAACTATTTTTAGAATCAAGAATTGACTTATATCTTCTAAAAATAACTTCCTCCATATATTCATAATCTGAATTTGATTTTAAATTTTTAATATTAAATTTTCTATATAAATTTTTATTTTTCTTACCATTTTCATAAACTACCATAGCTGATACTTTATCATCATTAAAAATATTTGAATTATCAAACATTTCAATTATATATGTAGAATCAACTCCTATTAAATCTTGAAGTTGTTGTAATGCATTTGATTCTCTTGATAAATTTGAAACTGCTGTCAAATATTTACTTTTCATTAATTCATTGGCATTTGTAAGTGCAGTTAACATAATATCTTTCTTTGAACCTTTTGTTGGATTAATAAAATTAATTTTTAAAGATAATGATAAATTATTTAAAATATTATTATCTAATGACAAATAAACATTTTTAGGTTTTTCAATTGCTAAATTCGAATAATAATCAAATACTAATGATTCAACTATTTCATCACTTGATAAATAAAATACTGTAAAAATGTCATACTTACTTATTAAAAAGCCATTAGCATATTTAAATATTACTATTGCAATAATATTTTCTTTAATAGCAAAACCAATAACATCTTCATCATTATTTTTTGAAGATATAATATCTTGTTTTAAAGAAAATGATTTTAAACTATTTCTTAAATCAAAATATTCTTTTGACATTTCAAAATTTAATTTTTCAGCACTTGATAATTCTTCTTTTTGTAAACTCTCATCAAGTTCATGATATTTACCAGAGAAAAAATCATTTATTCTTTTTAAATATGGTTCATAATCATTTTTTGTTATTTTATTAATACAAGGTCCAAGGCATTGACCTATGTCATAATAAATACATTTTTGATTTGGTAATATTCTACATTTTCTTAGAGGAAATATTCTATTTATAAAATTATATAATTCATATTTTTTTGTGGTTGCAAAAGGGCCATAATATGTTCCTCTAATTTTCCTTTTATTATCATGACTATATAAAATCCTAGGATGTTCTTCTTTTGTTACAACAATATAAGGAAAAGTATTAGACTCCCTAAGTAATATATTATATTTTGGTTTGTATTTACTAATTAAATTATTTTCTAACAATAATGATTCATTTTCATTATTAACTATAACATAGTCTAAATCATATATTTCTTGAACAAGTTTAAAAGTTTTTGGATCTTTTTTAGAATTAAAATATTGATGAGTTCTATTATATAAATTTTTTGCTTTACCAATATATATAATCACTCCATTTTTATCTTTTCACAAATAACATCCTGGTAGTTTTGGTACACTTTTTAATTTTTTTTCTAAATCAGTCATATATTGATTATAAATTGTTATGAAATAAAATTAATTATTCTTTCATAAGAAACAAATAATTCATATTTATCATTAACTTCTATTATATATTTTTTGTTATTGTAAAAAATTTCTAAACCACTTAATCCTAATTTGTATGATTTAATGTCTTTTATATAAAATGACAAATAATCAATATTACTACTACAAACTATTCTATAATTTGTAAGATAAATATTACATTTATTAATTATTATTTCACAACTTGTGCAGTTTACTATAGATATTGTTGATCTTTCAAAATGAAAGTAGGCTTTTTCTTTTAATTTATAATCATTTAAATTTAATAAAGGAAAATCAACAATCAATTCTTTTAAATTTCTTTTTTTTGCAAATATGATTGATTTAAAATGATTCATATATTCTACTTCTAAAGAATTAAGAGAATTTAATAAATTTAATTTTTTCAAAATAAATTCTAATTTAACAATATAGTCTTCTGTATACAATTCATTAATATTTATTCACTGTCTAACAATATCAAAGCAATAAACATAAAAATATTTATATGTTTTTGAAGAAAAATATTTTTTAATATCAAAAAAAATATTACTTATTTTTTTATATGTCATATGTGGATTATTTACTCTTAAATAATCAAAATATTTATGTATGTCTTCTAGTTCATATCTTCTATTAAACAAATGTGGAATAACTTTAGTTTTCATATAAATTATTATAACTATTCTTTTTTGATTTATAAAAACATGAAATAAAAAAATGCTTATAGAAAAAGCATTTCTTAAATTAATATTATCTATTTTTAACAGAAACAAAATTTTTATAAATTGATAGACAATGATCAACAATTCTATCAATGTATTTAATAATAATTGAAAAATTAAAATAATATGAAATAAACTGTGAAACATCACTTGGGCTTAAAGTTTTAGAAAATAATTCAATAGAATTTGTTAAAAAATTTTTATAATCACTTCTAAAACTATTAAACATTGATTGTATTTTTTCCTCATATTCACTCAAATCATCTTTTGAAAGAACATCAATTATACAATCATAAAAATCAATGGATTTTCCCAATAAACTACTTAATCTATTCACCATTACAGTTGTGATTTTTTCTTTTTTTAAAATTCTTGAAATTGTATAGGCATAATCAGACATTCTTTCAATATCTTTTATAGAATAAAGCACAGCAATAATATATCTTAAATGACTTGCTCTTGGTTGGTCTTTTGAAATTATTCAAATACAATCATCTCTAATATCTCTTCGAGATTCATTTACTCTATTATGATATTCTTCCATTTTATCAAGAGATTCTTGAGTAACAATTTTATTATCAACCATTGTTGCTAATTTAATGTACATTTTTCTACACAATGAAACTAATGATAAGAAATTATCATTCAATTCCAGTTCTGATTTTTCAAGACTTAAAAAATTAATAGCCATATTTTACCCAATCCTTCCATTTACATAATCTCTTGTTCTTTGTTCTTTTGGTTTCATAAATATTTTTCTTGTTGGTCCTGATTCAATTAGTTTTCCTTCAAAAAAGAATGCAGTATAATCACTAATTCTTTGTGCTTGTGCCATAGAATGTGTGACAATAACTATTGTATACTTTTTCTTTAAAGATAAAACTAATTCTTCAATTTTAGATGTTGCTATAGGATCTAATGCAGAAGTTGGTTCATCCATTAGTAAAACTTTTGGTTCTATAGCAATTGCTCTTGCAATACATAATCTTTGTTGTTGTCCGCCAGATAATCCCAAAGCTGAATCATCTAAATTATCTTTAATTTCATCTCATAATGCTGCATCTTTTAAAGACTTTTCAACTATCTGATCTATAGTTTTCTTATTTTTTATTCCCTTACTTCTTAAACCATATGCAACATTTTCGTAAATAGACATTGGAAATGGTGTAGGTTTTTGAAAAACCATGCCTACATCACTTCTTAATTCTAAAACATGTGTTTTTTTTGAATAAATATTTATTTTATTAAAAAAAATATCTCCCTCAAATTTTACATTATCAATTAAATCATTCATTCTATTTAACATTCTTAAAAAAGTAGATTTACCACACCCACTAGGTCCTATAAAAGAAATTACCTTATTTTTTTTTATATTCAAATTTATATTAAATAAAGCTTGTTTATAACCATTATTGTATCAAAAATTAAAGTCTCTTATTTCAAATGAATTTGATTCATCAAAATCTTCTTTAATTTCTTGATTAATAGTAACATTATGCTTATTTGAAAAAAGTTTTTTAAAAAATGAAACTTTTTTTGGTGAAGAGTGTTTATCACTAGGCAACTTAATTTCCTGAGTTGTTAATTTTAAATTACTCATAAATCTCCTTGTTTTTTAATAACATTTCTTTTTTGAAAAAATATTTAATGAATTGAAATTTATTTATAAATCATTTATTTATTTCTTTCTTATTTGGAATTAAGACATAACCAATTAAAATTAAACTCAACACTAACAATAGTGTTATAAAAGCAATTTCATACATTATGTTTATTCCTTCAGTTATATTAGTGTTATATAACTGAGCATAAATTCTTGTAGTCAAAGTTTGACCTGGTCTATCTAAAGCTGTTTCAGTAGAACTTGTTAATCCAGCTGTTAAATATAGTGGAGCAGTTTCACTAAGAATTCTACCTATAGCTAAGATTGTGCTTGTTATTATTCCTGTTAAAGCTGCAGGTAAAACAATTTTATATATTACTTCTCATTTAGAACTTCCTAATGCCAAAGCATTAATTCTTACTTCATATGGTACTTGTATTAATGCTTGCTGTATAGATCTTGTGAAACTTGGTAATATAACAAGAACTATTGTTAAAGAACCAGCAATTAATGAATATCCTTTTGCTCCATCACTTGTTCATCCCAATGTTTCAATGAAAAAAATTAATCCAAACATACCAAATAGGATAGATGGTGTAGATCCCAAAGAATCCAAGAAAAAATTAATTGTCTTATTAAAATACTTATTTTTTGAATATTCATTTAAATAAATTGCTGAAATCAAAGAAATAGGTAAACCAATTAGAATAGCTATGAAAATAACCAATATTGTATTTAAAAAAGCTTGTCCTGATGTGTTTTTGGTATACATAAATATAGTTGTAGAATTTGCTCCTAATGCAACCCAACCTTTTACAAATATTTCCAAAATAATTCATATAAGAATGCTTAAACACAACAAGAAAGAAAATATTTCTCAAAATAATTTATATCAAGTGTATAAGTTTGCAAATTTATAATTAGTAGTTCTTATACGTGTATACTCAATGATTTCTTCATGAGACACCAATTTTTTAGATCTACGCTCTTTAAACATCAATCATTCAAATATATTTGAAATTTGTCTTGGAATAAATAAAACATAGTAATATAGTTTATCAATGAATTTATCTAATCTACTAACTCTATTTCCTTTTTGTCTAGTTACATATAAAATAAGTACATTAAATATCATTATAAATATAAATAAAATGAATCCAAAAACAAATAATAATGATCTTGTTATTTCATTGCTATTTTCACCAAACATATTTGTTGCTATTACAACTGATACAGTTTTTAAATCACTATTTAATGAATATAATAATCCATTATTAAATCCCTCAATATAACCGTTTTCATTTTGCAAAATCATAGACAAAGCCATTGTTTCGCCAATTGCTCTTCCCATAGCAATAATTATTGCAACTATTATCCCATTTCTTGCTGCTTTTTTATACACTTTATAAATTGCTCTTGTCTTTGTAGAACCAATTGCAATTGGATTTATAATTAAATTTTTATCCACAGAATCTAAAGCATTTAATGACATAGCAATAATTGTAGGAATAATCATAAAAGATAGCATAATAGATGCATTAATAATTGAATAATTATTTATTCCCATTTGAGACAATAATGCTCCAAGTGATTTTGATGCAAATAAACCAAATATTACAGATGGTATACCTGCTAATGTTTCACTTAATATTCTGAACGTTTTTTTATATTTTTTATCAACCCTAAATTTAATAAAGATTGATGTTTTAACTCCTACAGGAACAGCAATTAATAAAGCTATTAATGTAGTAAGAAGAGTTGATACAAAAGGAAGCCAAAAAGAAACTCCTTGTTCTTTACCATTTGAAATATTAAATTTGTCAGAAAATAAAATTTTCTCAATTCCATAATATTCAAAACCTTGAATAGATTTATATAAAATAAATCCTAAAATGGCAAATAGAATAACACCAACAAATGTTGAAATAATCATACTGAAATATTTACCAACATTATTATTTATATTTTTTATTTTTGTTCTAAGAAATTGTTTATCATTATTTGTATTTAATTTAATAGTTACTTGCTCATTCATATTTATTACTTTGGCACTCCATATCATTGATTACTTTTTTCTCATGTAGTACTTCCATTTTGAATATCAGTAACATGAAAAAATACATCCTCATATGATTTATAATTACTTGTATTAATTTCATTATCAATTATTGTTTCATTTTGTAAATAAAACATTTTTAATTTATCTTCATCTGATAAAGGTGCATAACCTATTTTTTGAATTAATCCTGGATTATCATTATCACTTCTATTTACATATTCATCTGTATATAATCATCAAATAAATTGTTTTACTAAATTATTTGCTAAATTTGTAGCTATGATTGTATTTAATGGTGAATATCACCCATATGTTTTATTAGTAACATTTTTTGTATCAGCAATTACAGGCACATTATTTGGTGAATATATTGGATTATAATAATTTGCAATTTTATATCCTTGTTTTTCAATAAACTCCCTATTTGTACTTACAAATCCTAAAGAAAGATAAATCATTGATCCTGGTTTATTTTCAATATTAAATCTATTTCAAGATTCAACATTAGATTCATTTGTTGTAGAGACATTGGATCCATAATTTCCAGAAAGCAAAATATCTTGGGCTTCCTTTCACCTTTGTTCATCTTTAGAATCATAATTAAACCCTGATTCTTTTGCAAAAGATGTTGCAGTACCTGAGGCATTTCCTCCCCCTGTTCTAGCATAAGGTTTAATAAAACTAGAATTTATTGGATTTTGATAATTTAATAAATTATTATTTTTATTATTAACATCTATTTGATTTACAAACAAATCATATAATCTATAATTTTTAATTCCTGCAAAAGATTCATATATCATTAATATATTATCTTGATTAATTTGTAATACAGGGTCATTTTGTGAATCTGGTTTATAAACAATAGCAATTCCATCTCATGCAACTGTTATAGTTTTTAATCCATTATCCCTTCAAGTTTCTCAAGTAAAACCATTTTTTTCCATTGTTGCTTTACCAACAGATGAGTATGTATTTTTGGAAGCATTACCTAAACTTTTACTTCCATCTGCTGCCACTTTCATTCCAAGAGAACTTCCTCCTGGTTGTACAGTTACATCAGCTTTATCATAATAATTTCCAAGTGCTGCCAATAAAGGTTGTACAGCAGTTGAACCTGCTGCAGTAATTGATGGAGGCGAATTTCAAGCTCTTGAAAATCCAACAATAAAACCTATAGGTATTGCAACAAAAATACCAAGTGAAATATACTTCACATACTTATTCATAATATAGGTTCCCCTAATGTTATGGTTAAATGATATTGCAATAAAATAAAAAATTAAAAAAAATATTTTAACAAGGTAAAAATATTTTTTACCTTGTTAAAATAAATATTAATAGTTTTTATCTAAAAAATAACCTTGCTTTATAATTGTTTTAATATATCCATTATTTAATTTCTTTTTTAATGCTGAAATTGTTGTTTCTACTGTTTTTGATGATTCATCAACAAAACCCCATATTTCTTTTTGTAGTGTTTGTTTATTAACAGGATAACCATCTGCTTTCATAAGCAATCTTAAAATTCTATATTCTTTTTTTGTAATTTCTATTTGAGAATTATTTAAATAAATAATATTAGCTTCTCTATCAACAACAAAGTCTCCATATTTTACATAATTATTAAAATATTTTGAGTTTAAAATTTCATATTTTTGAGATAATGAATATATTTTAAACATTAATATTTTAGGTTCAATTGGAGCTTGTATATAATCATTTGCCCCATTTTTATATAAAGATAGAATATTTTCTAAAGTCTCATTATGACCATAGGTAATAATATCTGTTAATATAGATTTATTTCTTATTTCTTTAATTAGATTTATTATGTATTCAATATTGTTTGTAACCTCAATAATAACAATATCATGCCTAAAGTTTTTAATTTTTTTATCAACAGTTTCTTTGTCACTACTATTACAAGCTTCAACAATAAAAGTATTATCATCAAGTTCTATCTTTAGACCATTAAGTGTTTTTGAAACATTATATATAAATAAAATATTTGTTTTCATTTTATTGATTAATTCTTATAAAAATAGGTTTTGCTTCATTAACAATTATATTGTCCACTTTGGAAAAGTCTTTTAAAGAATCTATCAATAAAATTTCTTTGTTGAAATTTAATTGTTGAATAGCTAAATCTGTTGCATCAATTAATATAGGTTTTAAAAAAGCAATTGTAGTTCTAATTAAATTAACAAGAATTGATAAAAAACTATCTAAATTTTGTTTCATATTATTTTTCAAAAAATCTCATGGTTTTGATTGTTCTATGTAATTATTTATTTTATTTTCAAAATCACAAATTAAATCAATAAGATCTTTTATGTTTAAATCATCTATTAATTCTTTAGCTTTTGATAAAAATTCATCTTGTGTTTTAACTATCAAAAAATCATTATAGGTTATAGGACCATTATATTTTGGAACAATATTATTGTTATATTTTTTTAGCATACCAATTGTTCTATTAATTAAATTTCCATAGTTATTTGCAAGATCTGTATTAAATGTTGTTATAAATTTATCATTTGAATAAACACTATCATCTTTAATAGATATTTCCTTTGCCAAAAAATATCTAAATGCATCTTTGCCATAATTATCAATAATATCATTTGGATCTATAACATTACCTAATGATTTGGACATTTTTCCAGTGTTTGTAATAATTCAACCATGAGATATTATTTTATTTGGTAAAGGTAAATCCAACATTTTTAAAATTATAGGTCAGTAAATGCAGTGGAATCTAGTTATTTCTTTTCCTATTAAATGTACTTTTTCACAATCATCAGATATTCAATATTTTTTAAAATTACTATCATCATCAGATTTATATCCCAATAAGGTTATATAATTTAACAAAGCATCAAGTCATACATAAATAACATGCTTACTATTAACTAAAGTTTTTATACCTCACTCAAATGTTGTTCTTGTAATAGATAAATCTTCTAATTTTTCATCAGATAAAAAATTATTTATCAATTCTTTACTCCTGTTATGAGGATATATAAAATCTTTATTATTAGATAACATATTTATTATTCATTCATTAAATGATTTTATTTTTAAAAAATAAGATTCTTCATTCTTTGAAACTAGTTTATGTCCATGTTCACAAAAAAATTCAGAGTCCTTTTTTATTGCAGAATTTTCAGTATAGTTTTCCTCACATGAAATACAATACAAACCTCTTCAATTGCCCAAATAAATAAAACCTTTTTTTAATAAAAAATCAAAAGTTTCTTGGACAGCTTTTTTATGACATGAATTAGTAGTTCTAATAAAGTAATCATATCTTATTCCCATCTTATTTCATAATTTCTTAAATACATCGGAATTATTATCAACTAATTCTTGTGGTGTTATGTTTTTTGATTTAGCTGTCTCTTCTATTTTTTGACCATGTTCATCAGTACCAGTTGCAAAGTACACATCATACCCTAATAATCTTTTATATTCAGCAAGTAAAGATGCATATAAAGCAGAAAATGCATGTCCCAAATGTGGTTTCCCAGAAGGATAAAATATTGGAGTAGTAACATAAAATTTTTTCATAATTAATTACCTCTATTTTTAATTTTGTTTCAATACTCATTTAACTTATTTTCATATAAACTATATTTATTGTGTTTATAAAAATTATAACTTTTTATTTTATCAGGTAGATATTGTTGTTCTACTCAATTATTAATATAATTATGAGGATATTTATATCCAACAACATTTAAATTCTTAGCATTTTTATAATGATTATCACATATATGACTTGGAGGATCATAATCATGATTTTTTATCAAATTCATAGCATCATCAATTGCAGATATACAACTATTCGATTTTGGCGATAATGCTAATTCTATTGTGATGCTTGCTAAAGGTATTCTTGCTTCTGGCATACCTATAGTTTGTGCAGCAACAATTGCTGCATGAACATTTGCACCAATTTTTGGATTTGCCATCCCAATATCTTCATAAGCAATAGCATATAATCTTCTAAAAATTGGTAATAAATTATTTGTTTGTAGTAGTTTTGCTAAATAATATATTGATGCATTAGGATCACTACCTCTGATTGATTTATGAAACGCTGAAAGTAAATTATAAAAATTTGATCCATTTCTATCAATATTTGAATTAGAGAAATTAAATAAACCTTCTAAAATTTCATCTTCATTATTATCATCATACAATGATAATAAAATATTAATATAAAGAAAAATTTGTCTAAAATCACAATTTGATTTATAAACTATTTCTTCAACTATTTTTAAACTAAATTGGTATCCTTTAGTTTTTAAATAATCATAAACTAAATTAATTAATAAAGATTCATCTATTTTTTTCATTTCATACAAATGCAATCTACTTCTTATTGCAGGATTTACAACAAAAAATGGATTTTCAGTTGTTGTAGCAAACAAATAAATTAATTCTTCTTCAAGATAATACAACAGCAGATCTTGTTTATCTTTATTTAATCTATGCATTTCCTCTATAACAACTATTAACTTATTATTTTTATTTGATTTTTCTAAAATTGAAACTAAATCATTTTTATTATCTGTAGTGGAATTAAATTCAAAATAATCAAGATTCAATTTTTTTAATATCATTCTAATTGATAATGATTTACCACATCCTGGTGGGCCAAAAAATAATGTAGATACAATTTGATTTTTAGCAATCATTTTATCAACAATTGAATTTTTAGGAAATAAAAAATCAAACCCAATCATATCATTGATATTTTTTGGGTTTAAATTTTCTCTTATATATTCTTTATTTATTTTATTTTTACTCATACATAAAATATTAAAATACTTTTATCTTTTTTGATAAATCTTTTTGTTTTTGTTTTTTAATTAAACTTCTTTTTTTATTCATTTCAAGATTTCTATAATGATTTTGAACTGATTGTAAAGAATTTTCATCAATTTCTGACTTGAATCACTGTTTTTGTAATATAAATGCTGATAAGAAAAAAACACCACCAATTAATGAAGCACCTAATAAAATATATGGCTTCATAAAATATGTTACTCATCTACTTGTTCCAACTACTAATGATGGAGTGCCTGTTCAATTTTGTATATAAGATGGCAGACAAGAAAATGTTCCAATTAATTTTAATAAAGTGTCTATAGTAATTAATACAATAACCACTAAACCAAAAATTACAACAACAAAATTGAATTTTCTTCTTTTTCCTGCACTTTTAGAAAGTGATTGACATCATAAAAAGTAATTCCAAATAAAATATATGCATGAAACTAATTCAAATATGGTCAATACTAATGTCATTGGATAAGCAATAACATCATACTTGAATGTATTTTGTATAGAATTATTTCCTTTTAAATCAGATAAATATCACATTTCTATACCAAAAACACCTAATGATACACAAAACATGATAAAACATAACACAGAATAAATAAATAATCCTAATATTCAACTTGTGTCATTTCTATATATTGATGATCTTTTCACAATTAATACCCTATATAATTAGATAATATTTTTTTTAAGTTGTAAAGCATTAAAAAGATCTTTTGAACTTATTCCATACTTATATCCAACCATTTTACATGCCATTTTTTCAGAATTATTTTTATTTATAAGCTTTTTAACTTCAATTATATAATCCTTAATATCAAAGATTTCTTTTTTATTTTCATTATAGTTATTATCAATAACTATAACAAACTCACCTCTTAAATCTATTTCTTCTATTATTTTGTTAATATTACCACGATAAATGGTTTCATTTGATTTAGTCAATTCCTTTGCAACAATTAATTTAACATCATCTGAAAAAACTTCTTTAATATTTTTTAAAGTTTCAATTATCCTATGAACAGATTCATAAATTATAATTGTTGTTTGAAATTCTTTAATTCTAACAAGTTCAAAAAGTGCTTTATTTTTTTTACTATTTAGAAAACCAAAAAAATAAAAATTATTAGTACTAAATCCACTAATAACCAAAGCATGCATTAATGCACTAGGACCATTCACTATTTCTATTGAAATATTATTATTTATAGAAAAATTAATTAAACAAAATCCAGGATCACTAATGGTAGGATATCCTGCATCACTTACAAGACAAATTTCAAATTCATTTTGTAATTTAATTTTTTCAACAACTTCTTTTTCATTAAATCCATTAAGTGATATAAATTTTTTATCAATTAAATTAATATTTAACAAAGTTAACAGTTTTTTTATGACTCTAGTATCCTCACAATAAATAATTTTTATTTTATTTAATACTTCTATTGCTCTTTTTGAAATCTCATTAATATTTCCAATTGGTGTTGCAATTACATATATTTTTTTCATAAATAAATTATCATTCAAGTTTATTTTTAGCAATAAATCAAGCAACAGCTGTAGCTTCTCCACATGCTGTAACAATAGTGTTTGCTTTTGCATTATATGATGTGCTACTACCAATAGCAAAAACATTTTTTATATTTGTTTTTTGGTTCTGATTTACTATAAATTTGTTCATTTCATTTTTATTTAAATTATTAAAAAATTCAATATCACATTGATTTATTTTTTGACCATATTGAACAATTAAAAAATCATAGTTCAATTTAAAAGTTTTTTCATTATCTTTATGCTTAATAATTAAGTATTCTTTCGTGGCTTCGACTATTTCATAATTTAAAAATTGCTGTATATTATTTTCTTTTAACCTATCTATTCCTGTATTTTGAGCTCTATATTCATCTCTTCTATGAACAATTGCTATATTATTTGTAATTGAATTATCAGCAAAATAATTTGCTCAATCCACAGCAGAATCACCACCACCTAAAATAACTATTCTTTTATTTTTATAAATTTCACTATTATGATCAACAGTATAATGAGTATTATCAAATTCTATTAGTTCATTATTTACTTCAAGCTTGTTTGGTAAAAAAGCACCTATACCTGTAGCAATTACAATATATTCAGATTCTATTATTACATTATTTGTGGTAATAATAAATTTATCATCCTCATTTTTAATTATTGATTCAATTTTTGTAGATAAATAAATATTAGGAACTTCATATTTTGATAATTGAGTATATAAATTTGTAATAATATCTTTTGCTAATATTCCATAATTTGCTGGAAAATCATAAACTGGTTTATTGGGATACAATTGAGTTAATTGCCCACCAATAAAAGGATTTTCCTCTATAATGCAATTTGAAAATTTAAAAAAATTTAATTGTGATGCTGCAAATAAACCAGCAGGTCCAGCACCAATAATAGCTACTTTGACTGTATCATTTTTTTTATTTAAGTTCATAATATGCTCCATAACATCCATTCATATAATTATAAATAAAATAATCACTATTATTTACATAATAGTGATTACAAAAATATAATAAACAAACATCCAATAATAACACCAATCATTACACCAATAATAGTAAACATAATTGCTAGTGAAGAATTAAATCATCTATTTTTTGGATATGCTTTAATTTTTTCAAAATTATTATTATCTATTAACTTTGAAACATTATCAAATTTATTATTATTTTCATTTCCCATATAAAACTAACTTTCTATAGCAAGAACACTTTTGTTTTTGTAATAACCACATGATTTACAAACTCTGTGTGGTAAATTTTTTTTGCCACATTGCTTGCAAGCTACAAGTGTTGGTTCTTCTAAATGGTGGTGACTTCTTCTCATTCCTTTTCTTGAATGAGTTACTCTTCTTTGTTGCACTGCCATGTTAATTTACCTCCATTAGATATATTTTATAACTATAATTTAGTTTTATATTCATATAATTAAAAATACCCAAAAATTGGGCATCTTTAAAGCAGCATCTTCCTATTCTCGCTATTAACTACCTTCGGCTTCATAGTGCTTAACTTCTGTGTTCGGGATGGGAACAGGTGTTTCCACTACAATATTAACACTGCATCTTTTTGATAATTCTCTGAAAACTGAATATTATATTGAGCCAATCTTTCTTTTATTTAGTCAAAATTCAAAATACAAATAAGTTTTCGAATTATTAGTATTAGTCAGCTGAACATGTCACCATGCTTACACTTCTAACCTATCAACGTCGTAGTCTACAACGATTCTAATAGAAGATTAATCTTGAAGTTAGTTTCACGCTTAGATGCTTTCAGCGTTTATCTATTCGACACGTAGCTACTCAGCTATGCCACTGGCGTGACAACTGAAACACTAGAGGTGTCTCCACTCCGGTCCTCTCGTACTAAGAGCAGCTCTTCTCAATCTTCTTGCGGGCACGACAGATAAAAACCAACCTGTCTCACGACGGTTTGAACCCAACTCACGTATCTCTTTAATCGGCGAACAGCCGAACCCTTGGAACCTGCTTCAGCTCCAGGATGAGATGAGTCGACATCGAGGTGCCAAACACTGCCGTCGATATGAACTCTTGGGCAGTATCAGCCTGTTATCCCCAGAGTAGCTTTTATCTGTTGAGCGATGGCCGTTCCATACCGCACCACCGGATCACTATGACCTAGTTTCCTACCTGTTCGACCTATCAGTCTCACAGTCAAGCACACTTATACCATTACGCTCTGCACATGATTTCCAACCATGTTGAGTGTACCATTGCGCGCCTCCGTTACCTTTTGGGAGGCGACCGCCCCAGTCAAACTGCCCACCTAACACTGTCCTACTACCAGATACATGGAAGTAAGTTAGAGAAACGTTAATACAATGGTGGTATTCCACTGGTGACTCCATAAATCCTAGCGAACTTATTTCAAAGTCTCCCACCTATTCTCTAAATGAATTAACATTTCCCAATATTAAGCTACAGTAAAGCTTCATGGGGTCTTTTTGTCCAATCGCGCCTATAGGGCGTCTTCACCCTAACCGGAATTTCACCGAGTCTATTGTCGAGACAGTCAAGAGATGATTACACCATTCAAGCGGGACGGAATTTACCCGACAAGGCATTTCGCTACCTTAGGACCGTTATAGTTACGGCCGCCGTTCACCAGGGCTTCGGTCAAAAGCTTCAGATTGCTCCTAACTTCCTTCCTTAACCTTCCGGCACTGGGCAGGTGTCACCCCATATACATCATCTTGCGATTTAGCATAGAGCTGTGTTTTTGTTAAACAGTTCCCCCTCGCTCTTCACTGCGGCTCAAGAAACTTGAGCATCCCTTATTGCGAACGTACGGGATGAATTTGCAGAGTTCCTTAACAATAGTTAACTCGCTAGCCTTAGGATACTCTCCTTGACCACGTGTGTTCGTTCTCGGTACGGACAATACAATGATAAACTAGAAGCTTTTCTTGGAAGCATGATATATGCAACTTCGCTACTACCCGAAGGGTTCACTCGTATTCATGCCTTGTTATTATAGTAAGCGGATTTGCCAACTTACAAAACTTGACATTTAACCCAGAATCCAATAACTGGGTTGCAATAACCTTCTCCGTCACTCCATCATTCATGTATTGGTACAGGAATATTAACCTGTTTACCATCGGCTACGCCTTTCGGCCTGACCTTAGGACCGACTAACCCAGGATGGACGAACCTAGTCCTGGAAACCTTAGTCAATACGGCTTGGAAGATTCTCACTTCCATACGTTACTTATGCCGGCATTCTTACTTCTATAAAGTCCAGTAGTTCTCACGATCTACCTTCGTCCCATATAGAACACTCGCCTACCGCTACAATGTAGCCCGTAGCTTCGGTATTATGCTTAGCCCCGTTGAATCTTCGGCGCAGAAACACTCGACAAGTGAGCTGTTACGCACTCTTTAAACGATGGCTGCTTCTAAGCCAACATCCTTGCTGTTTAAGTATTTCAACATCCTTTTCCACTTAGCATAATTTGGGGACCTTAGCTAACGATCTGGGCTTTTTCCCTCGCGACTATGAAGCTTATCCCCCACAGTCTGACTGCTGGAGTAAAATATATGACATTCAGAGTTTAATTGTATTCAGTACATCGAGGTGACGCCATCATACATTCAGTGCTTTACCTTCATACATTCATAATCCAACGCTAATCCTAAAATTATTTCGGCGAGAACCAGCTATCACGGAATTCGATTGGAATTTCACCACTAACCACAGGTCATCCGCGGTCGTTTCAACGAACGTCGGTTCGGTCCTCCATTTGGTGTTACCCAAACTTCAACCTGCCCATGGCTAGATCATCCCGTTTCGGGTCTATTGCAACATACTAAATGCCCTATTAAGACTCGGTTTCCCTACGGCTCCACTTCTACAGCTTAACCTTGCATGCTACAATAACTCGCCGGCTCATACTTCAAAACGCACGCCATCACACATTAAAGTGCTCTGACACGTTGTAGGCATATGGTTTCAGATTCTATTTCACTCCCATCTCTGGGTTCTTTTCACCTTTCCCTCACGGTACTATACGCTATCGGTGACTGGTTAGTATTTAGGCTTACCCAATGGTCTGGGCAAATTCCGACAAGATTCCACGTGTCTCGCCGTACTCAGGATACTGCTAGGTATATGATAGATTTCGTATACAGGATTATCACCTTCTATGATCAAGCTTCCCAACTTGTTCTACTATCTACCATAAGTCCATATTGCAGTCCTATAACCCCGAAAATTAATTCGGTTTGGCCTCCTCCGCTTTCGCTCGCCACTACTTACGGAATCACTTCGTTTTCTTTTCCTCTAGTTACTGAGATGTTTCACTTCACTAGGTATCGCTTCAATGACCTATTTATTCAGTCAAAGATGATTAACATTACTGTTAACCAGGTTTCCCCATTCGGACATCTACGGATTAATGCACCTTATCAACTACCCGTAGCTTATCGCAGATTAGCACGTCCTTCATCGCCTTCCAGTCCCAAGGCATCCACCATAAGCCCTTAGTAACTTATTTTGTATCCTTATTCTATTATTAAATATGATTAGACTAAAAAGATTGTATAATATTCAGTTTTCAAAGAACTATCATGAGAGAAAATATCTCTCAAAACTAAATAGAATCCGACCAAAAAATAATTTTTATTTAGGTTTATTTATTTTTTGGATTTCTATAAAAAGTACACAAATATTTAAAATATTCTAATATTTGTTAATTATCTAAATTAACTCCGTTAGAAAGGAGGTGATCCACCCCCACATTCCCGTAGGGGTACCTTGTTACGACTTAACTCCAATCACCAGTCCTACCCTAGACGCAAGACTCACGAGGTTATCTTAACGGTTTTAGGTATTACCAGCTCTCATAGTTTGACGGGCGGTGTGTACAAGACCCGAGAACGTATTCACCGCGACATGTCTGATTCGCGATTACTAGTGATTCCAACTTCATGAGGGCGAATTGCAGCCCTCAATCCGAACTGAGATCGGCTTTCTCTGATTGGCTCCCCATTACTGGTTTGCAACAGTTTGTACCGACCATTGTAGCACGTTTGCGGCCCTAGATATAAGGGGCATGATGATTTGACGTCATCCCCACCTTCCTCCAGCTTACGCTGGCAGTCTCGCTAGATAAAGTAACTAACAATAAGGGTTGCGCTCGTTGCGGGACTTAACCCAACATCTCACGACACGAGCTGACGACAACCATGCACCACCTGTCATCCTGTTAACCTCCGCTATATCTCTATAGTTTTGCAGGAGATGTCAAACCTAGGTAAGGTTTTACGTGTATTGTCGAATTAAGCAACATGCTCCACCACTTGTGCGGGTCCCCGTCAATTCCGTTTGAGTTTCATTCTTGCGAATGTACTACCCAGGCGGGTAATTTAATGTGTTAACTGCAACACCGACACATTCCGTGCCAACATTTAATTACCATCGTTTACGGTGTGGACTACTAGGGTATCTAATCCTATTTGCTCCCCACACTTTCGAGCCTAAGCGTCAGTTGTAGCCTAAGTTTTCGCCTTCGCCACTGGTGTTCTTCCATATATCTACGCATTCCACCGCTCCACATGGAGTTCCAAAACTCCCTACTACACTCTAGACTTGCAGTTTCCAATGCATACAACCGTTAAGCAGTTGTATTTAACACCAGACTTGCAAATCCGCCCGCGCTCGCTTTACGCCCAGTAAATCCGGATAACGCTTGCATCCTATGTATTACCGCGGCTGCTGGCACATAGTTAGCCGATACTTATTCAATGGATACAGTCAAATAGAAATCATTTCCTATTCCTACCATTCGTCTCCAATAAAAGAATTTTACAATCTATATAAGACCTTCATCATTCACGCGGGATTGCTCCATCAGGCTTTCGCCCATTGTGGAAAATTCCCTACTGCTGCCTTCCGTAGAAGTATGGGCCGTGTCTCAGTCCCATTGTGGCTGTTCTGCCTCTCAGCACAGCTATGCATCATTGACTTGGTGAGCCGTTACCTCACCAACTATCTAATACACCGCACCCCAATCTAAAAGCGTTCCAAACGGAACTTTAAACATTTTCTCATGCGATAATAATGCCCTATGCGGTATTAGCTAGATTTTCATCTAGTTATCCCCCACTAATAGGTATGTTGGATACGTGTTACTCACCCGTTCGCCACTAGGTATTGCTACCTCGTTCGACTTGCATGTATTAGGCATCCCGCTAGCGTTAATCCTGAGCCAGGATCAAACTCTCAAAAATTGACGGATTCTATTTAGTTTTCAAAGAACTTTCTTGTTCGTGTTTTTCACAAACAATATAATTATACACACTTTTTGAAAAATTAAGAAAAAAAATAAAAAAATTACAATTAAGATTTTTTAATTCTAAATTGCTCTTTTTTTATTTTAATTGATTATAAATTAGTTTTATTTAATTAATTCACCATATAAACCATCAAATATAATGTTTGTAATTTTAACTTTCAAAAGTTTATTTTCTAAATTATCATTAGATTTAACATATACTCTACAATATTCATTGCTATAACCTGAGTAATATTCTTGATTCTCTGATTTTTTTTCAAATAAAACTTCAACACTAGTTTTAAGAAATTTTTTAAGATTTATTCTTTTATTAATTAAACAATATTGTTGTACTTCTTTTATTCTATTATGTTTAGTAGTATCATCTACAACATTTGGAATATAACTTGCTTTTGTTCCCTTTCGTGCTGAATATGGAAAAATATGCATATCATAAAGATTAATTTTATTTAGAAATTCTAATGATTCTTTATGATTAATATCAGATTCTGTTGGAAAACCAACAATATAATCTGTGGTAAAATTTGTATTTGGAGATTTGCATCTTATTTTTTGAATTAAATCAAAAAATTGGTTAGTTGTATACTTTCTATTCATTTGATTTAATACTTTATCACTTCCTGATTGAAGACAAATATGTCAATGTTGACAAAAACGTTTTTTATTAGAAGTTATTAAAT
The DNA here is from genome assembly GCA_947648205.1 of uncultured Mycoplasma sp. GTDB lineage: Bacteria > Bacillota_I > Bacilli_A > Mycoplasmatales > Mycoplasmoidaceae > Malacoplasma > Malacoplasma muris. The sequence goes on along the minus strand of CANSNC010000001.1, from coordinate 91,852 downwards.
CAACAATTTCATCTGTTATTTGAAATGGTTCAACTGAAGATATTCTTACTCTAAAGTCCCCATTAAGCTTTGAAATTTTAAAAAGTAAATCATAGAAGTTAACACCATTTTCATCATAGTATCCTGCAGTGTTTACACCAGTTAATACAATTTCTTTAAAATTATTAGAAACCAAATTTTGTATTTGGTTGATTATTTTTGAACATAGTTGGGATCTCTGTTGTCCTCTTGAAAATGGTATAATACAATATGAACACATAAAATTACAACCATCTTGTATTTTTATAAATGCTCTAGTATTTTCTAAAAAAGTAAAATTTTCTTCATTTGATTCAAAAGATTTTTCAAGAAGTAAATTTTCTATTTTGACAATTCTTTCTTTATTTTTTAAATAAGACTGAATTAATTCAAATATATTATTTTTATATTTATTTCCTATTTGAATACTAATATTTAATTCTTTCATTAAATTTGGATTAATTTGTGACATACATCCAGCTACAACAATTATTGATTCATTATTATTTTTATATGCTTTTCTTATAAAAAATTTAGATTTAGCATCTGCTTTATTTGTAACTGTACAAGTATTTATTATATAGATATCAGCTTTGGAATCAAATGGAACTTCTATTAATCCATGTGACAAAAGATCATTTTTAATTATATTCGACTCAAATAGATTTACTTTACATCCTAAAGTATGTATTGCAAATGTGTTCATTAATAATCCTTTTTATTATTTTTTATTTTCTACATTTTCTTCTTTACCTTGACTTCTTCTGATTGCTAATTCAATTTTTATTCTTATTTTTGAATATGAATTAACTCCAGTAGATATTAATGAAAATAATATCACAAAAGCAATAAGAATATATAGGTAATAAGATTTAATAATATTTGCTGTAAGTGAAGGGGCAAAAATGAACATTAATGAGGCAAATATAAAATTAAGCAATATAACTGAACAAGAAAGGTAATGCAAGTAGATTCACGTATGTTTAACATGAATTTTTATGAGTTTAAAATAATTTTGTTTATAAAACATAAATATTATTAATAAAACAATTGAAATAAATAAACAAATTATATATGGCAAAAAAAATAATGGATTTATCACATAACCATTTGGTTGTTCTAAAATAATTTTTTTTGCATCTTGAATTATCAAAATACTTGAAACAACTATTCCAATAAAAAATATGATATTTGATATTGTAAAAAAATATTCTAAAATTTTATTTTTCATTTTTTTTATAATCCTCAATAATACAACTTACTAAATATAAACAAGCTGTTTCAGCTCTTAATATTGTTTTAGTTAAAACAATACTTGAGCACAAAGATGAAAGTTCATCTATTTCTTGACTTATAAAACCACCTTCAGGTCCAATAATTAGTCCTATATTTTTATTAAAATTTATTTTAACACTATCTAAATTATTTTGACACTCTTTTTCATTAGCAAATACAAAATTATTATTTTCTTTTATTTTTTCTATCAATTTTTTGTATGTAATAGGAGCATTAATAATAATATTTTTATGTCGTTTACATTGTTTACAAGATTCTTTTGAAATTCTATTTAATCTTTCTAAATCAATCAACAAGTTACCTTGTGTTCTACTAAAAAAGACAGGAGTTATTGAATTAATGTTTAACTCATTCATTTTTTCTACAACAAATTCAAATTCTTTTTTCTTTAATAAAGACACATATAAATCAATTGGATATGTTTCTATAACATTATATTCTTTTATTGAATCAACAATTGCAATGAAAGGATCTAAAGATTTAATGATAGATGAAATCAAATTATTATCTTGATCAATGCATTCAAGATAATCACCAATTTTTTTTCTCAACACTTTTTTTATATGAAAGATATCTTCATCTGAAAAAAAAATTTTATTTTTAATTTTCTCCACATTAAATCTTTGCATATTATTTCATGACCTTATCTAAAATAAAATTTATAAATTTATATGATGAATCTGTACCATATTTTTTAGATGTAATTATAGCTTGGTCTATTAATATTTTTTTATCAATTTTATGAACATTATATTCACAAATTGCACTAAATATTATAGCCCTATCTACATAATCTAATCTATTTATTTTTCAAGTATCTTTCAAATTATCTTGCAATAATTTAAAATAATCTATTTTATTTTTTATAAAATCTTTAACTATTGATAAAATATAGATATCATTTGGAAGTTCTTTTTCAATCTTTTTTTCAGTATCTTTGTCATTTAGGAATTCATCTATTAATAATGAATATATAAATTTAAATACAACAACTCTTCTTTCTCATTGGGAAAGACTATAGTTTTTATTTATTTTTTCTTTATTATTAATTTTCATAAGAAAAAGTTATTATTTTGTTATTGATTTGAAATTTATTTGAAAGAACAAAAATTAATTGTTCATATAAATTTTTTTCTTCCTGTCTTGATAGACAAATTTTTTTAGAAAAATGAACATTTATAAATTTTAAAGTATTTCTTTTAATATCAAAAGTAACATCAATGTTCTCTTTTGAATTTACATAATCTTTTATTATTGATAAAAAAGAATTCTTTAATAAATCTTTCTCAATAAAAATTCCACCTAATTTATTTGAATAAACCTTAATCATAAAATTACACCAAAAATAAAACTATTTATTGTCTCTTCCAACATATGTTCCATTAGTTGTGTTTATAATGACCTTTTCACCAGTTTTAATAAATTGTGGAACATCTAATTCATAACCAGTTGAAAGTCTTGCTTTTTTCAAAGCAGTTGTTACAGAATTACCTTGAACAGCTTCTTCAGCAAATTCAATTTCCATAGTAACTTGATCTGGAAGATCAACACTTAAAATTTCTTCATTGTACTTTAAAACATTAACTTCCATACCATCAACAATGAAATTTTTTTCTCATTCTAATTTTTTAACAGGAAATTCTACAGTTTCAAAAGTTTCATTATCCATAAATATATAATTTACACCTTCAGAATAAGAAAAAGTAGCTTTTACTTTTGACACTGGTGCTTGCTCTAACTTTTCACCTGTTAAAACTTCTGTAGTAATAGCTTGGGTTCTTAAATTTTTAACTTTACACTTAACTATACCTTCACGCATTGCTGTTTTATTAAATGAATTTTCTAAAACTAATAGTAGATTATTTTTATAAATAATTGTATTACCACGTCTTAAATCTTTGGCATGAATAATTTGTGACATATATACCTCAAAAACACTAATACATAAATTTTATAAATTTTAAACTAATTTATCAACAACAAAACTATAAAATATATATATTATTACTCTTTTTTACAATGAAAAATAAAAAAATACAATCATTTAAAACAAATAATTGTATTTATATATATTATTTTTCTAAGTCAGCTCTTGTAAGTTTTGGAGTAGAATGAGTTTTAATTTCAAAAAACAATTGTTGTTTTCTTTTCTTTTTAGGAGCTTCTAAAACAAATTTAACTTCTTCTTTTGGTTGAGGAGTAGTTTCAATTTTTTTAGGTTTTTCTTCAACTAATTGTGTAGCAATAGGTGCTTGTTGAACTGGAACTTCAGTTACTACAGGAGCCTCTTCTAATTTTTTTCTATTAGCTTCAATCTCAGATAACAATCTGATTCTTTCTAATTCTAAAGTTTCTTCTATTTTTCTACGTTCAGCTTCAATTTTCTTTATTTCATCTGAATAATTAATATCTTGATAATTAGGTTTACTACTATATTTTTCTTCCATTAATTTATCAAGTTCTTTTCTTGCAAGTTCTTCTTCAATATCACTAGATTTAGACTTTCTTAATTGAGATTCCAAATCATGAATCTTTCTATTAGTTTCTTCAATTTCTTTTTTAGTTTTTTCTTGAGCTGAAGATAAATCTTGCAATCTCATTAATGCTTCTTTTATTGATTCATCAATGTTACTTAAAGTATTTTTATCACCACTTGTAGCAACTGTATCCTTAGTTTTTAATCTTTTAATTTCTTCTTCTTGTCTTGAAATTAAATTTTCTAAATCAAGAAGTTTTTGATTACTTTCTTGTCAAGCAGAACCAAAATTATTACTTTCTTTTTCATTAGCAATCTTTTCAGCATCTTGTTTAATTAAATGTTGTGCATCACTACTAAAATTTGAAGAATTAAAATCATTGTTTATTTTATAATTATTAATTCTAGTAATTTTTGTACCTGGAATTGGTGTTGTTCCATTGTAATAATTATGTTTCATAAGTTCCTCATCAGTTAAATTTTCTCAATCTATACTATCTATATCATTAATAATGTTATCATTATTTTTTAATATAAATTCATTATTTTGTGCATCTAAATTATTTTTAGATATTTCATCAAATAAATCATTTTTTAAATTATCATTTTCTTTGATTTGTTCTTTAAGTTGTGATTCTAATGCTGCAATTTTTTTGTTTGCTTGATCAAAGTATTTCTGTAATTCTTTGTCTTCAAAATTAGCATCATGAACTTCTTTTAAATTTGTATTTTCAATTTTTTTCTTATTTAATAAAGCAATTTTCTCTTTAACTAATTCTATTGCTTGTTTCTTAACTAATATTTCCATTTCATTGCTATTCAAAATATTTGATGGATTTATATCATATGCATTCTTGCTATCAGATCTTTCCTTATAAATAAATTCATCATTAAAATTTTTGAAAGGCATTGTTTCTAAAATTTTTGAAATATCTACATCTTTATTTTTTAAAACTTCAGATAAAGTTTGTACTAAATTTTGTCTATCTTCAGATAGTAATTTAATTTGTCTATTTTGTTCATCTAATAAATATTCAAGATCATTCATTTTATTATTATTTTCAAGTTGAAGTTTATAAACTTTTGAAACTTCTGATTCTTTTAATTGACCTTCTTCAAATAGCTTTTCAATCAATTCATCATTTCTATCTTCAGAAAATAAATTATAGTCATGTATGTATTTTTCTACTTCTTCTTTAGCTATTTTTTTAGACTCATCTTTTATGAAAGATTCAAGTTCTTCAATAGTATCAAATCTTGAATCATAATATTTATAGTTAAATATTGAAGAATTTGTATCAAAATGCCCATCTAATTTTGATAATTCTGATATACGTTTATTAAAAGACTCTTCTAATGTTTCATTAATTTCTTTTTGTCTTGCAATTTCTTCTTCAATTAAATAAATTCTGTCTTGATTTTTTTGCAATTCTTCTTTTGCCTTTATTTCAAATTGAGTTAAATTATCAATTTTTTCTAATGTATCATAAATTGTTTCATCAAAATTTTTAATTGTTTGTTTAGTTGCATATTCTAAACGTGTTTCCATGTTAGAAATTTCTTCACTATATTTTTCCTCAATTAAATCAACTATTTTTTGTTCATCAACTGAAGGTATTGCACCATTTTCTTTCAAATCACGTGTTAAATTTAAAGTTTCTTGTTTGATTAAATTTTTAATAAAAGATTGAATATTTTTTTGATTAGTTGCAATATCAGAAATAGCATTACCATACTGCAATATAAAATCATTTAAATAATTTGTTTGCATTCTAAGTTTTTGGTCAATTTGAAGAAGTTTTTCACCAGTTAATAAAATTACTTGTTGATGATATGGCAATTTTTTAAATTCAGGATTATTTTCTAGTTCAATAATTCTTTCACATTTTTCACTTATATCAAATTTAAAAATATCATTATTTTTCATAAAATACCTCTTTATATTTATTGCCTATTTTTTATCATCTAGAATACTGTAATTAAGTAATTGATCATCTGATAAATTACTATTTTTTTTACCTAACTGTTCCTTTTCTTCTTTGTGAGCTTTAAATTCTTGCTCATAAAATCAACCAAAATCATCTTCAGTTTCAACTGCATTATTTAGATTTGACTCTTTTAAATCATCTAAATCAATTTTTAAATCATTTAAATTAAATTTAAATTCATCTGCTAGAGGTATTTTTTCATCTAATTTGACAGATTCATAATTTTCTTCAAGCTTAGTTAGAATATCTTTTATTCTATTTTTGAAAAAATCACTCACTTCTTCTTTATTATCATCAATAAAAATTGGGGTAGTAATAACTGGACTATTATTAGTACTATTTGCTGTGGAAATTAAATTTAATTTCTTAATTTCCTCTCTTACTAAACTTGCAGTTATTTGTTTTACTTTTTCATAAACTTCATTTTCATATACTTGTTCAGGAGAACTATTTATCACAAGATCTTTACCATAAATTTCAAAAACTTTTTCCTTTAAGTAATCAATTTCTGCCTTTTGAGCATTAATCTTATCAATTGCTATTTCAAATGAGTTTTCTTTATCTTTTTTGAAACCTTCAATTTCTTCTACTTGTTTTAAAATTAATTTTTCAAGATTTTCTAAAATTCTATTATTTTCAAATAAAGCTTCATAATTTTGAAGAATTTCTTTCTTTTGATCTTCATATTGTTTATCACGTTCATTTAATTCATGATAAATTGCATTTAATGATTCATTTTTAATTTTCTGTCTAATATCTTTTGAATCAATGATTTCCTTTTTTAAATTATCTTGAATATCTTCATCTAAATATCTTTTTACACTATTTAAAATTTTATTTTCTATGACACTCATTGATTCTTTTAAATCATCTAATTGTTCATTAACAACATAAATTAATTTATCATTAATGATATCTTCCAATTCCTTAGAAGCAAAAACCATTTCAATAATTTCGCTTTTTTGTAAAAAATCTTCTTTAGAATCTAATTTTGTTTCAAGTTCTATAAATTTATTTGAGTTATAACAGTTAGTGTTATGGAAATCATCTCTTAATTTTGTAAATCTATCATTTAATTCTAATTTAATATCATTAGAAACATAGTTAACTTCTGAAGAAATAATATTTTTAAATTTATCAGAATTAATTGTGTATGTTAGCATTTCTAACTTATCTGATTCATCTAATTTTCTATCCAATTTTTCATCAATAATAGTTTGTTGGATTTTCTTTTCTAATGAGTAATTGAATATATCACTATCCATAACTTCATCAATAACTCTTTCTCTTGTTATTATTTGTTTTGGATCAAATAAATTTCTTTCAACTAAAGCTTCTTCAACAATATTCTTTGAAATAGTTTTAACCTCATCAATCATTGTTTCAGTTAAATTATTTTTTACATAATCATTAGGATTAAAAGAATTTGATAAATCTTCTACCAAAGAAAGTCTTTCATTGATTTTTTCAATAGAATTTTTTAAATTATTTGATTCAATTGAAATTTCATTAATATATTTTTCATTATCAGTTGTTTTACGTGCAATTTCTTCATTATATAAATATTTTTCATCAACTAAATTTTCATTTTTATGACTTAAATCTATTAACAAGTTTTCAAGATTAGTCAACAATTGATTGTTATCCAATCATGTTGAATATATTTTATTTATTTCATTTTCCAAATTAGAATATTGTTCTTTGACAACATTAACATCAAGTGATAATCTATGTGCATTATCAATAGTTTGTTCCAAAATAGTTTTATTTGAATATTCACTTGCCAAAATATAATCATTAATACTTTTTTTAATGATTTCTATTTCTTTATTTAATTTTTCTTGAACATTAACTAATTCATTTTGTTTGTTTTTCAATTGATCTAATTCTTCAGAATTAACATTCATAGTTGGATTAGATTTTTTATCTAAATCTGAATCATCAATTTCAAAGTCTTCTAAAGATATTACATTATCAACTTTAACTTCATTCAAAACATCATTATCATCAAATTGAATTGGCTCAATAATAATTTCTTCATCATTTTTATCAATTTCTTTTAATTGAACATTATCTGTTTTTGATATTTTAGTACCATTTATTACTTCAGACAATTGGTTAATCATTGCACCAAAAGCATCTTTTAAACTATCATTGTTTTCCACCAATGTTTTTTTAATACTAGAAATTACATCATTATTGTTTTCATTTAAAGGGGTATCAAAAGAGTTATTGTCATTATGACCATATTTCAATTGTTTTAGTTCATTATCAAAGTCAATTAATTTTGATTCTATTCTAGACAAGATGTTTTTACTTTCTTCTCAAGTATCATTGCTTCTTTTAATTTCTTCTACATTTTTAAGAGTTCCTTCTTCTAATTTTTCCAAAGTAGAAGCAAAAGGATTATTGGCATTACTTGCCAACTCCAATTTATCTTGTGCTAAATATTTCTGTGCTAAGTGTTTAGCTTCTTCACGAATCAATAAATCTGTTTCTGCTCTATTTTCAAAATCAAGATTAGAATCAAAAATTATATCATCAATATAGCTATTTTTTTTATGCTTAATTGACATAATAAACCCCTTCATTATCATTTTTTATTTTTCAATTTTCACTATCTTTCCACTATTTCTTTTAAATTATTAATTTTTTTATAGAAAAGACTTATTTCAGATTTTCTTCTTTCAAGTTCATCTATGAAAAATAAAACATTATCATTTATTAATTTTAATGGAGAATCACTGTTTTTATTCATTTTTTGTAATTTAGAATCATCAGATAATCATTTTTCTTTTAATTCATTTATTTCAGTAATAATTTTGTTTAAATCAACTATCAAGTTTTCTTTAAGAGTATCAAATTTTTCTTCAATAACTCTTATTGTATCTTTACCAACTATATCCTTGAATTTTCCTGAATACATATTATCAGTTTCAAGACTTATAAATTCATCACTAGAAGTTGGATTGCCAAGTTTATCAACATAATTTAATTTATCAATCATTTCATTATATAAACTATGTTTTTCTTCTTGGAATGAATTTAACTGTAACATTAACATTTCTATATAATTGTCTAATGAATCCAATTGATCAAAAATTTCTTTTTCATTTAATTCTCTTAGTTTATTTACTTCTTTTTCAAGTTTATTTAATTTATCTTTATATCCTTGAACTTCTGTATTTTTTAAATTAAGAATATAATCTTTAAAATTTTCTTTTTGTTTATCATATTCTTCTTGGATTAATCCCTTTTGCTTATCAAATTTATCAACTATTTGTTTATAAACATAATTTTCAGAAACTAATGATGTAATTCCATTTAATAACTCTTTATTCTTGTTTTCTAATGCATCAAATGCTCTTTCAAGATTTTCTTCTAAGATTGAAATTTTTGAAATAATCTCATTTATAGTTTTAATATCTTCTTCATTAAAATCATCAACTAAATTTTGATCATCATGATTTTTATTTGAATAAGAATCTAATATTTTAGCTTGTAAATTAATAAACTTAGAATTTAATAAATCAATCTCATTATTAAATGTAGTTTTTAATTTATTCACAAGTTTATCAAAAATAGCATTAGATTTAATGTCTACTAAAATATCTGAATCATGATCACTACTAGGACTTAAATTATTATTTAATTTATATTTCTTAATTAAATTTTCCTTATCATTAAATAAATTACTCAATGCTTTTTTGTTTTTATCAATTAAATCTGAAATAATTTCTAATTTTTTCTTATTTGCCAAAATTAAATCTTTATGTCTATTCTCAGCATTCATATCTTGTATTTGTAACGAAGCATCTAATTTGTGTTTTAATAAAGATAAATCTCATTCAATACTAAATAAGTTAAATTTTAATGAATCTAATTTATCTTGAATTTCTCCTAATTTTTGAGATTCAGAAGTTGATAATTCAAAATGAATATTATTAATTTCAGAAGTAATAAATTCAACTTTCTTAATTAAAAAATCAATATTAGAAAAGTTTTGGAAAACATCAACAGAAAATAATTCTGAAATGCTATTTTTATCTTGGAAAAAACCCATATTATTATGAAGATAATTTGATAATTCATCTATCTTCTCATTCATTTGAACAAGTTCATTATAATCATCACTTTTATAAATACTTGTTATATTGTCTGGAGTAGAAAGATTTCTTTTTAAACATTCTTGAACTTTTAATGCAACTACCTGTGACAATTGATCAATCTCATTAGAATTGAATTTTAAATCATTTGGACTAGCATTACCAACTCATGACATAACTTCATTTTTTTCTTGAATTAAAGTCTCAATTTCTCTTTCTTGCATATCTATCAAAGATGCAAGCTTTTCTAACTTTAAATTTAATGATTGCAATTTTGAAAACTCACTCTCAGAAAGTTCATTTTCTCTTTTAACATAATTTTCTTCAATCATTTGTTTTAACTCATTATAATTTTCTTTATCTTTCAACAAAGTGTTTGTTAAAACTTCTTCATATTTTTTAAAATTATCAAATAATTTTGCTTCCACATTTTCATATTCATCATCTAAACTTAAAACTTTTTCAGATATTAATTTAGTAATGTAATCAACACTATCAATTTTGTTAGATAATTCAATAAATTCATGTTTGTTTCTATCAATAATTTCTTCAGTTAAATCATTTAATTTTCTTTCAATATGACCAATTTTATTATTTAATTCTTCAGCATTAATTCCATTATTTATTAGTTCTGAAATCTTATTATTTAACTCAACACTAAATATATCTCTTAATTCAGATTTTAAATTATCACCTAGACCATACTTACTAGAATATTTAATTGAATCAATATCACTAATAATTGAATCTAATTTTGAATTAATTTCACTATCATTAAAAATTGAATCTTTTGTTGAATTTAATCTATTAATTATTTCATTAAAACTTTCATTAAAGTTTTGCTTAATATAATCATAATTTTGAATCAACTTTTGTTCAACTGAATTTATATTATTCATCATTTCATTTAATGATTTATTGTCATTATAGTTAGATGCATTATTCATCAATGATGCAGCCATATTGCTATTAATTGCATCTAATTGAGAAACAAATGTTTGTTCAAGACCATTAATTTTATCTTCAAGACTCTTTACAATTGAAGTTACATTATCTTCTATTTCCATAAATGATGATTGTGTTACATCATCATTTTTTGTAGTTTTTGACAACATTTCATGAATTGTATCAAATGCTTCATTTTTATCATTTAGTAACTCTTCTAATTCTTGATTTTGTCTCATAATCAAGTGTTCAAGTTGTAATAATTTTTCACTATTAATTAAAGATCTATTTAAAGCAACTTCATCATTTGTGCTTTTATTGTCATCTTGAATTTTATTTAATAAACTAATAATATATTTCTTTTCATTTTCATTGCTCTTAATGATGCTTGTAATCTGTTGTTTTGTTTCTAAGAAAAATTCATTTTTTTCATAATTTATAGAATTTACAAGTTGTGCTAATTTATCATACAATCTATCAGAATTTTCTTGTTCAATGTTTAATTTATTAGCATTACTCTCATTAATAACATCAACTAAAGAAGTAAATTTATTTTCAAGCTCTGAAATTCTTGAATTAATAATTTCACTAGTTTTATTTTGTATATCATTCTTGTTCTCTTTAAAAGCAGAAGTTAAAGACTCAATTTTATCTTCAAGAGGACCATACTGTTGAATCAAAGATGATTTGTTACTTTCTAATAAATTAGATAATTCATTTTTAATGTCATTACCTAATCCAAATTGATGACTACCATGTTTAATATCTCTTACATTATTTAATAATTCATCCAATTTAGTTCCAGTATCTCTATTAGAGTTCAATCAATTAATAATTTCATTGAAACTATCTGAAAAATTCATTTTAATTGTTTCATAATTTTGCAATAATCTATTTTCTACATCACTAATATTATCAATTAAATCATTTCTGTCAGAATTTTCACGCGAATTCATAGACTCTAATTTATCAACAAATGATTGTTCAAGATTGCTAATTTTTTCATCAAAATTATAAATTATACGTTCTATATTAGATTCAATATGTGACAACAATTCTTCTGGATTATTTTTTCCTTGAGGGTTATTTAAAATATCTTCAAGAACATCAAATGCATCATTTTTTTCTTTTAATAATTCTTCAATTTCATCATTTTGTCTCATTATTAATGATTCAAGTTGAACTAATTTATTGCTATTTACTAAACTTCTATTATATGCTTCAGCATCACTTGCTGAAATTGTTTCAGATTGTATTTTTTGCAATAATTCAATAATTGTTTTCTTTTCATTTTCATTATTTTTTACAATATCAACAATTTGTTTTTGAGCTTGCATTATAAAATCATTTTTTTCTGATTTTATTGAATCAACAAAATTAGATAATTTTTCAAAAATCTTATTTGAGTTTTCTTGTTCTAAATAAAGTTTATTTTCATTTTGTTCTACAAGAGAATTTATCATTTTATTAAATTTTTCTTCAAGATCATTAATTTTTTTGTCAATTATTTCTGTAGTTTTATTTTCAAAATTATTATTCTTAGTTGCTAAATTATCAACTGAATCAATTAACTTTAAAATTTTATCTTCTAATGAAGAATATTTATCATCATTTACTGCAAAAGATTGTTTTGAAGTTGATGAATCATCAAAATTAATTTTTTGATTTTCTCCATTAATAGATGAAATTTTTTCATGCAAAAATTTATTAAACATAATGTAGTTTTTAAATTCTTCTTTTAATTCTTCAATACTATCATCAATTAAATTCAAAATATTTTCTTTAAATTTAATTAAATCACTAGAATTTTTATTATTTAAACTAGAGTATTTTGAAGAATAATAATTCAAATCCAATTTAAAATCTTTATTAATGTAATCAAGTTTATTAATTACAGAAGTTGTGACAACTTCATGAGTAACATCATTTGGATTCAAATCATAAATGATTTCATCAATAAATCTTGCTTTGTTTTTTTGAATATCTCTAATTTCTTTAATTTGTTCTTCAAAAAGGTTTTCAATATCTTGTGTATAACTTTTATCTAGAGAAGAAGGGCTAGAATTTAATGTTGAAGTTTCAAGATTACTTGAAGAAGAAAATTCATCATTTACATAATTTTCAAACTTAGAAGCAACTTTTAATTTATTTAAGTCCTTTTCATCATAAAATTCTACAAATTTATTCAATAAATGTTGAAATTTATTTTTCCCAGAAAGAGATGACAATTTTTCATATATTCTTTCTTTTGTGTTGTTTATTTTAATAGACAACTGTCTATTTTCTTCTTCTAAGCTAGCTGGAGAATTATTTTTTTGTTGAGAATGAAAATTGTTAGAATTATCAATATCATTATAATCTGAAACGATATTTTGTAATTCTTGCTTTAATTCTTCAATATTTAGTTTATTATTAAATTTATTTTTCATAATTTTCTCCTATATCTTCTCAACAAATGTTTCAAATTGATCCATTTCATATAAATCAACTAATTTCTCTAAATTACTTAACTTTTGAAAAATATTTTTTAATTTATTGTTCTTATTAATTAACTCATTTGAATCATATAAATCTTGATGATTAAATTCATTTAATGAAGAACCACTTTCCTTTAATTTATTATAAATGTCAACTTCAGTCTCTAAATTATCAAAAACAACTTTTTGATAATTTATTAATAATTTTATTGAATTCAATAAATCAACAAAATCAAATCAGTACTGTGATTGTGAAAGATCATCCTCTAATTCATATAAAATATTAGAAACATTAATTGATGAGATTTCACTATTTAATAGTGCTATGAAATTATTAATTCTATTTATTAAATCATTAATTATATTAAAGAAACTATTTACATTAAATGATTTGTCATTAATAGCAATAACTTTATTATTTAAAATATTTCTTTCAGAAATAATTTCATTTACAAACTCATCAAATTTATCTATTGAATAAGTAATGAATTGTTGAAAATCATTTAGTGTATTTAGTTTGCTTAATCTACTAAACAAATCATGGTCATCATTAACTTCGCTTCCAAAAGTTAAATTTACATATTCATCCACATTAATTAAATCATTTTTTAATTCCTCAATATTAGAAGATGGATTAATAAAATCACTTGTACTAGGAGATATTAATGCACTAACTTCTGAAGAAAATAATGGTTCTATTTGATCTAATTTATTAATAATTTGTGTATATCTATCTTTCAAATTTTTTAATAAGTCAATAATTGTTTTATTATAAATTTCTTTAGCTTTTATTTTTAATTTATCATAATTATTTATTTCATTATTAACTTTATCTAAACTATCTGTTGTAAATTTATTATTAATTAATTCTATTTTTAAATCATTAAATTTTTGATCAATTGCCTCTAATAAAGAATTATTTGTAATATTAGAATCATTATATATATCTTGAGAAAATTGATCATAAATACTATTTTCATTTCTAATATTATTTATTTTATTAGCAAGTGAATCAATAGCTTCATCCTTTTCATTTTCTAAACTTGTGTATTCCTCTTGCTCTTTTAATAAAAGATTTTCAAGTTCATTAAGTTTAGAAGAATTTTTTAGTCAAGCATCATATGATTTACTAATTTCCTCTTCCTTTTCATTATTTATATAAATTAATTCATTTAATTTAGATTTACATTCTTTGTTTTCTAATAATAATTGATCTATTTGGTGTTTCAAAAATGCAATTTCATCTTTATAAATAGCTTCGTCTTTTATATCAATATTTTTTGATACACTTATATTTTTTATCTGATTCTCTAATGAATTAATTTTATCTATTATCAAATTTGTTGAATCATTAAAATCATTTGATTTTTGATCATAATTTTGTTCCATATTATTTATCAAATCAAGTGATGCACTAATTTGATTTTTAATTTCATCAAAAGATTGATTATTAATATTTAAAGAATTAATTTTTTCAATATTTTTTATTTTTGTAGCAATATTATTTTTTAAAATTCTAATCTTATCTTGAACTTCCAAGTTTTCATTTATTTTATTTAGAAATAAATCTGATTCTATATCACTTAAATCACTATGACTGTAACCAAAAACTCTATCAATATTATCAATAGATGTTTCATTTAACTCTACTAATAAATTTTGATACTTACTTTTTAATTCAACTAATCTGTTAGAAATTCTTTTTTTATTATAAGAAACATCTAAAGATTGATCTATTATTTTTTCCTCTTTCATAGTGACTCCATATAGTTAAAATTTATTTTTATATTCTATCTCCTGCATTTAAAAATTTATTTAATGAATCATTTTCTAAATTAGATATTTCATTATCTATTTGTATTAATAATCTTTCAAAATTTTTCAAACGCTCTGTATTTTCTAGAAGTTCTTTTGGAACATTGTATTGTTTATCTTTAATTTCCTTAACAATAATTTTCTCTTTTATGATTGGTTCTTTATTTTCTAATTCCTTTAATAAAAGATTGTATTGTTCTTGTAAATTAATTAATTTTGTTTTTAATTCTGCATTTTCTAAAGATTCATCAATATTAAAATCTTTCTCAATAGTTAATTCATTTCTATCATTAGCAGCTTCATCAGGTAAAATTTGATCTGTTTTTTCTTGGTTCAATTCTTGAATAATTTTTTCTTTATTTTCCTGATCAGACTTAACTCTATCATAATAGTTAACATCTAAATAATCTTTATTTTTAATACTAGATTCAAATTCATTTGTATAACCATTTGACTCAAAAGATTGTTCAACAGGAATAAAATCAAATTCTTCTGATTCTGTTTCATTAATTCCACTATTATATTGAATAACATCTTTTTTATCATCAATTTCATCTTTCATAAATGGATCAAAATTCTTTATATCAATTTGCTCTTTATTATCTTCATTTGAAATAAAGTCTGTTGGGTAGTCATCAGGTGATGAAAAAACATGATTTTCACTTACTTGAGAATTCAAATTATTTAATGATAATGAATTATTATTATTTGCCAGAACATCTAAAGCTTTATTTGCCAATAATTCATTAACACGTTTATCAATTAATAATTCAATATTTTCCCTTGCTAAAGATTCATTATATTCATTGTATTCTTGATACTGTTGGTTTTCTGGATAATATTCTTCTTGATAATACTGGTTGTTTGTATCTATTGTTTCTTGAACTTTGTTTTCAAGAGCTGCAATCAATTCATCTTTTTCAACATTAAGTTTTTCAAATTCTTCAACCTGACTATTTAATAATTCTTCAACTTGCTTCATCTTATTTGTGTTATATGCAAATTTTTGGAAAGAATCATCAAGCTCAGTTGTCATTTCATAGTTTTCTCTTTTAATCTTAATGTTTTCACTTTTCAACACATTAACTTGATTTTCTAATCTAACAATTTCTGACCTTATATCATTATATATATCAGAATTTTTGATAATATAATCCAACTCTTCTTGACTCATTTCTCCAACATTATAATCATCTGAATAATAATTTGCTGCATCTTTATTTTCAAATGCACTAAGTCTATCCATTGTATCATTTAACATTTGTTCTAATGATTTTAATTTCTGAGAAACTTCATTATCCATTATTTCATTTTTTACATATTCATACCCTAAAGAATCATTAATACTTTCTATAGTTTCTTTGCTATTTCTATCTAGAGTTTGAATTTGAATTAGTTTTTCTTCTAATAGCTTAACTTTATTTTCAAATCTATCTATTTTATCTTGGAAATCTTTTATTTCATTTGTATGATTTGCTTGTTTATCAAATTCATATGATAAAATATCCTTATTTGTATTAATACCTTCAATATTTTCTTTAACTTTATTCTCTAATAAATCAAGTTCTTCTTTATATCTACTTATCATTGCAGATAACTTAATTTCAACAATTTTATTTGTTTCTTTTTCAACCAAATCTTGAAGTGATTTTGCTTCAATGTCCTTTTCAAAAGCACTTACAGTATACTCACTTTTAATTTCATTAAGTCTAATAAATTCTTCTAATTCTTCTTGTCTATTAATTAACTCTTCATTTTGAGATAAAATTATATTTAAATTAGATATTGTATCTTTTAATTTTTTTTCAAGAGTATCAATAATTATATTTTTTTGCCCATCTAGGTCACTAATGTCAATTGATTGTTGACCTAATAAAATTTCAAGATCTTGTAATTTTTTATTACTTGAAACTCATGCTATATATGATTCATTTAATTCCTTTTCTCTTTCAAGTCTATCATTTTTTAAATCACTAATAGTTGAAATATATTCATCCATCTTATCTCTATAAGTCTTATTTTCTTCTTTTAAGTTTTTAATATCTTTTGAAAGGTTTTCAATATTTGCTTCAAGACTTTTTACTAATGTTTGACTTATATCTTCAAGATTTTTAATGTCATGATTTTTATAATCTGGAATTTTTGTTAATTCAATTTTTGAAATCATATCATTAATAGCAACATCTAACATGTCAAATGAATGCTTATTAACCAAATCTGAATCCATTACTTCAGGATGTTCATTTTTAATTTTTGACAATAATGTATCATTAGTATCACTTACTAATTGATTTGACACTTTTAATTTGTTAATTTCATTCATTAATTTGTTTTCAATTTCTAACAATTGATCACTAATTGAATGACCTTCCATTTTTTCAAACTCATCTTTAATAGACATTTTAGTTTCAAGTTCATTCTTATTTTTTTTGTATTCATTAAATTCTTGAACTTCATCAAAATACATGTCATCAAAAATTGATAATTCTCTAGGAGATGGATCATTTAAACTTTCAATTAAAACACCTTGTCTTAAATCTTTAATTTCATTTCTAGATTTTTTTCCAAATTCTTTGTTCACATCTTTTTCAGGAACATTATCTAATGTTCCATAAATAGCATTATCACTTGGTACATTTGAATAATTTTTAATATTTTGTGCTTTTGATAAATCTTCTGTTAAAACTTTTGTTTTTAAATTTAATTGATCAATTGTTTTTTGTAATTGTTTTTCAATTTCTTTATGTTTTTCAGCATCAAAAGATTGCAATGAATTAATAAAATTTTGAATAAGTATTTCTAATTGAGAGACAGCAAAATTTATAGCATTATCTAAAGCAGATTGTTTGGCTTTAGCTAAACTAATAATATTATCATCTTTAGTAGTTTTGATTATGTCATCAATTATAGAAGAAATTGTAAAATAATTATTTTCTATTACAACTTTTTTTCTAATAATTAATTGTAGTATTTCTTTTTTACTAGATGAACTACTCATATGTTTCTCCCAATGTTATTACTTTTATATTTGACTATTTAACTTGTTCAAATAGTTTTATTGATTCATCAATTTTTGCATCATCTTCTTTTACATAGTCTTTGATATCACTTAATTCATCTATGCTATTTTTTATAATTTCATCTATCCTAGATAATTTAGCTTTAATATCATCTTCTTTACTAGTTTCATTTTCATTAGAAATATTTACAGTATTTTCTATGTCCAAAATGTTCACTTTTGTATTAGAATCAAAATTTGAAATTATTGAACTTTTATTTTCTGTTTTTTCATCATTCAAGAAACGATTATAAAAATCCTTATCTTCATTTGTTAATGTTGCATCATCATAATTTGATTCATATTCATTTAATTCATTTTGAGGTTCAAAGTTACTTGAATTATTTAAGAAATTAAAATTTGCATTTTCTAATTCATTATTTGCAAATGATTCATAATCAACTGTTTTTGCTTTTTCAGTTTTTACTTCCTCAATCAATGAGTCATTCGATACTTTGTTTTCTTCTTGTACTACATCTTTAGTTGAATTATTAGAATAATAATTTACTTTATAGTCATCATAATTTGGTATCTGAAAACTATTATCATTTGTTCTAATTGTTTGAATAACTCCAAAATCATTATCAAAAGTTTCTACTCTATTTACATTTGAATAATTAGATTCATCATTATGTAAATTTTCTTCATTAACTAATTGATCTTGATTATTATCTTCTTTGTTGTCATATAAATAATGTTCTTTATTGTACACATATTCACTTAATGTATCTATTTCATTATAAATATTAAGCACAGAGTTTTTCATCTCTTCTGAAACTACACTTAATTGATTTGTTATATCATTTCTTAAATCTTTAATTTCATTGCTATTTTCAACACTCTGGTTATTAATTTTATTTTTTAATAATGACATTTCTTCAGAGATACTATCAAAATTAAGTTTTAATTGTTCTACTAAAGAATTATTTACATTTACACTATTTTCTTTATTTATATCTACAATTTTATCTAATAATTCATTTTGCTTATTGTGGAAAACTTCAGCTAATACATCTTGTTTCTTATCAATTTCTTGTATATATTGAGTAAGATTATTTGAAATTTCATTTCTAAGTTCATTTAATGAATCATTAAAATTAATTTTTAAATTGTTTTCATTTTCCTTAATTTCTTTTCTAATAAAATCTAAAGATTCATAAATATTTTTTTCATTTTCATTGAATTTTTCTTTTAATTCATTAATTTCAACTGAAATCTCATCCTTTATTTTTGCCCTTTCTTCATTAAACATTTCTGTAATTTTATTATCAAAATCCTTAACTAATAAATAATCTTTATTATTTTTTTGATCTTGATTATTTAAATTTAATGATTCATTTTGCAAAGAATGTTGTTGTTCTTGTAAATTATTTGAATTATATGAGAAACCTGCATATCTTTGAGAAGGAAAATTTGAATTGCCAATATTCAATAAACTATTAAATTTAGAATCAATATGATTTTTTAAAACCTCAGTTTGAAAATCAAATTGCATTTTTCTATAATTTTCTTCAATTAAAACTGATCTCATTTCATCTTTTATAAAAAAACGATTGTCATAATTGTAATAGTTATTTTCATGTGTATGTCTATGATGTTTATGTTTCATATTCTCTTTTTTAAGACAATGATTATGATGATAATCTAAATGATGATCAAATTCTTTATTAGATTTAACATCAACATTTTCTTGTTTTTGATCCTCTCTCACAATAGCAATTTCAACTCTTTGAATATTATTATCACTTTTATTTTTAGAATCTGTAATTTTAGTTGTTGTTACACTACTAGAATCATTTTTATTATTTGGTAAATCAATAGATTCAGCAACGTCTTCTTTATTGTCCAATTCCTTTTGTGACACTAACCCAATGTTCCCATATTTTGCTTGAAGTGTGGATATGTTTGCAGGATTCAATAATCAATGTTCAACATCAATCTCTTTTCATTTATTATTGAAAGCCATTGAATATAAATCATTAACACATTCTTCATTTGTAATATTATATTTAGTTAATAATAAATCTCTTATTCTTTTCTTTGGTAAATAAGAATATTTAGGCATATCATCATAGTTAACATATTTATCCAATTTATCATATTGGTTAAATAAATCATCTTGGAATGTTTTGCCTAAATCATCATATACATCATTAATATTAATAATATTGTCTAACTCATTTATGGAATTAATATCATAGTCATAATTAAAAGTATTAATTTCATTTTCTAAATTGTAATTCTGAGATGTACTTTTTTGCTGATTATTGTCTAAATTAGAGCTGGCATTATTTTTAGTTGTAACTTGACTAATATTATTAGCATTAAAATTTTTCATTGGCTTTTCCTCAATATTTTTATGAACTTCTTTTTTTGTACTAGGACTAACATAAACAATATCTTGTTTTTCCTCTAATACATTTTTTTTACTTTCTATAATTTGTGGTTTAGGTGGAACAATTGGCACTGATATCACTTCTTGTTCATTTGTTTTTTCATTTTTTGATACTGGTATTGTTGATTGTTCCTTTTTGAAATTAAATTTTGCATTAAAATTTGAACTCAATTTGCTATAGTCTGATGTTGGAACATTAACACTTTGTGAATCTACATATGGATGGATAACACTTTCTTTATCTTTTGCAACATTTTCTATAGTGGTTTTCTTTTCATATAAATCATTTAAATTCTCATTATATAAGTTTTCTTCAATTTTCTGAGAAGGCACACTCTTAACTTGTTCAGATTTAATACTCTCTTCCTTTTGTGGTTGTTCATATACAATTTCATCAATTACATCATAATTTTGGATTCTAGAAATAACATTATTGGCATATTTAATCGAAACTGCATCAATAAAATTAAATTTATTACTCATTCTTGACTCCATCCTTATCTGATAATTAAACTTTTACAAATTTTTGATTATATAAAAATACCTATCTTATATAATAACCTAAAAATTACCCATTTTATCATATATTTTATAGCAGTGCAACAATATCATTTTTTCCTAAAAACAACAAAAAACATTTAGTTTTATCTAAATGTTTAAAATTATTTTTTCTTTATTTTTATGTTGAATAAATCTAACTAAAAGATATATCAAACCAAACATAACAATTAAACTCAATAATATTCCATTTGTAATATAGTTATTCTTAGTAAATGCTTCTTGATTCTTACTAGTTAAATTTGTTTTTATAAAAGGAACTAAAAAAGTTGATATTGTTGTTCCAATTGACAAAATCCCTTGATATATTCCCATTGGTGTAATTTTATTCATATTAAATGAAAGTGTTAAAACCAAACCTAATACCAAATTATAAAGAATTCCATAAGACAATCCATTTAAAGCAGATAAAGCAAAATATGCAATACTATCATTTACAAACATTATTAATAAATGATATAAAATTCAAACTATTATACCAATAGAAAATAAAATATCTTTTCTATCCTTTTTTATTACAAATAAATATATAAATAATGAACTAGAGAGTTGAAAAAGACTAAAAAGAAGTGACATATAAGCTGTTATTCCTTCAAGCACTTCACTACTATATGTTTTATAATACTCATTAATTTGAGTTATTGTCAATACACCAACACTACCACTATTTGAAAATTTTATAAAAGCAACTAAAAAACCCATGACACATATTAATGAATATCAAATATATGCTATTCAATTATTTTGTATTATTATGTTTTTAGAATTTTTTAGTCCAATTAAGCCTCTATTTTCTTTAACAAAGAATAAAAGAATTAACGTCAATACTAAAAAAAATAATGAAATTATTCAAATATACATATATGGATAATTAGTATTGTATTCACTTTTTGGAATTGTAGTCACTATTGATTGAATTGATGATGACAAAAAATCTGCTAATAATGGGGGCAAGGCTAATATTGATACTGTTAAAAATGCTTTATTAACAGTGTATTGTTCTTTAAACATTAACTCATACATTCCTATCATTGATGCACCAACACCGATTCCAATTGATTGAATAACAGATGTTGTTGTATTTTGCACAATTATAAAAGGAATAAATGAAATAAAGACAATTACTATTGCAGAATATAAAATAATTTTCCTATTTTTTAATCTTAATGCTAAATAATCAACAATCGGTCGAAAAAAGATCCCAATAAATCCATAAGAAGATAACACTAACCACATTAAGTCTACATTTACACCATAGGTTATTTTGCTACTATATTCACGTGTCATCATTAATGGAATCCAAAAACAAAGATAAGTTATAAATAATAATTTGTAACCCTTTTGCTTTATTTTTAATCTATAAATTACAATTATTGATATCAAAAAGAAAATAAGAAAAATTGATGTATTAATTATCAAACTTATTTTTCATGATTCCATAATTAAACCTTTCCCATCTATTCATCATCACTTAATATTTTGACAAATGTATCATGTGGAACACTAACATTGCCAATTGCTTTTAATTTCTTTTTTCCTTCTTTTTGTTGTTCTAAAAGCTTTTTCTTACGTGAAATATCTCCTCCATAACATTTGGCAAGAACATTTTTTCTCATGGCTTTTATGGTTTCTCTTGCAATAATTTTGCCACCAATAGCTGCCTGAATTGGAACTTCAAATTGATGCTTAGGAATATATTCTTTTAATTTTAAACATAATTTTCTAGATCTTTCCTCAGCAAAATCTTTATGCATAATTGTTGATAATGCGTCAACTTTATTTCCATTTAATAAAATATCAACTTTTACAAGATTTTCTTTTTTATAGCCATAAATTTCATAATCCAAAGTTGCATATCCTTTTGATATAGATTTTAATTTATCAAAAAAACTATACATTAATTCAGCTAGTGGAATTAAATACTTTACTTTTTTTCTTTGATTATACAAAACTTCTAAATCAATATATTCTCCTCTAGATTTTTGACATAAATCCATTACATTACCAAGATATAAATCTGGAACTACAATTTCAACTTTTGCAAAAGGCTCTTGTATTTCTTTATAATAAGTTTTATCAGGTAATTTATTTGCTGAATCTATTTCCAAAATTGTACCATCACCCATAATGACTTTATAAATAACTGATGGTGATGTTGCAATTAAAAAAATATTAAATTCTCTTTCCAATCTTTCTCTAATTACATCCATGTGTAGCAATCCTAAAAAACCACATCTAATTCCAAACCCCAATGCCTGAGATGTCTCATATTCATAGGTTAATGAAGAATCAGATAATGATATTTTTTCCAAGGCCTCTTTAAATAATTCATATTGAGTTGTATCAACAGGATATAGACCACAATAAACCATAGGTAATATTTTTTTATATCCTGCAAGAGCTTGTTTTGCAGGAAAATTTGCATTTGTTATTGTATCTCCAACATTAACATTCTTAATATTTTTTATAGATGCTGCAATTCATCCAACTTCCCCAGCAGTTAATTCACTTTTCTGTTTCATTTTTGGTGTATTTACACCAACTTCTACAACAGTAAATTTTTCTCCATTTGCCATGAATTTAATTACATCACCAACTTTAACTTTTCCATTTTTTATTCTTACAAGACAAACAGCTCCTCTATAAGAATCATAGAATGAATCAAAAATTAATGCTTGTAAAGGCATATTTTCATCAGAATTTAATGGCGAAGGAATATATTTAACAATAGATTCTAATATAGTATCAACATTTAATCCTGTTTTGGCAGATACTAAAGGAATATTTGAACAATCAAGTCCAATAACATCTTCTATTTCTTTTTTAACTTTATCAATATCTGCAGAAGGTAAATCAATTTTATTAATAATAGGGATTATTTCTAAATTATTTTCTAATGCTAGATAAACATTAGATAGTGTTTGTGCTTCTATTCCCTGCGCTGCATCAACAACTAATAAAGCCCCTTCACATGCAGCTAAACTTCTTGATACTTCATACGTAAAATCAACATGGCCTGGTGTATCAATCAAATGAAAAATATAATCATTACCATCTTTAGCATGATAATTTAATTGAACAGCATTTAATTTAATTGTTATTCCTCTTTCTCTCTCTATATCCATAGAATCAAGAATTTGATCCTTCATTTCTCTTTTATCTAACCCATTTGTCAATTCAATGATTCTATCAGATAAGGTAGATTTACCATGATCTATGTGTGCTATTATGCTAAAATTTCTAAAATATTTTTTATCAATCACTACAAATTTTTCCTATCACAATTTATTAAAAAAACTTTTTATTTATTTTAAATAATTTATTTCCAAAATAAAAATCTTTAATATTTATTCTTTTTTTGCCTTCAATTTTAAATTCATTAATTTTAATATTATAGTCCAAAGTGCTTACAAAAATACCTTCTTTTCTTATTGAAGTAATTGTTCCTGGTTCTAATTTTGATAATTCATCTGTTGCTTCAACATCATATAATTTAATTTTCATTCCATTTTCATAAACTATATAAGCACATGGAAATTCATATAAACCTTTAACTCAATTAACAAAATCTTTTGCTTGCATATGAAATGTTAATTTTTCTTGTTCTTTTGTAATATTTAATGCTTTTGTAGCAAATTCTTCATTTTGTTTAATAGGAGTTAATTTTTTATTCAAAATATTTTCAAGTTCATGATAGATAATCAAATAAATTGTTTTTTCTATTTTTTTAAATAATGTTTTAAGATTATCATCATCTAAAATTGAAATTTTATATGAAACATAACAATCTCCGGCATCCATTTGTTTAACTGTTTTCATTAATGTAACACCTGTTTCTTTTTCCCCATTTATTAGAGCTCAATGAATAGGTGCTCCACCTCTATACTTTGGCAACAATGATGCATGAGCATTAATACATCCATATTTTGGTATATTTAAAATCTTATCAGGAATAAACTGACCATATGCACAAGTTACTATTACATCAAACTTAATATTTTTTAATTCACTATATATATCAGATATTTTATTTGGTTGAAATAATTTTAAATTGTATTTTAAAGCAAATTCTTTAACAGGACTAAATGTTATAGTTTGTTTTCTTCCTGATGGTTTATCTGGTTGACAAACAATTGCAACAATTCTATAACCCCTATTAGCAAGTGCTTTTAATGCAGAAACAGCAATAAAAGGAGTACCCATAAACACAACTCTAGGATATCTCTTTTTTATGGAATTAATAACAATAGTTTTTTTATTTTTTTTCATAATAACCCCATTTTATTTTTTGTTTTTCGCTTCTTCCTTTTTCTTTTGTTTTTCTACTTTTTTATTAGCTTTTTCTTTTCTTTTTTCTTCTCTTTTTTTCTCTTTTTTTATAGCAGCTTTCATTTTAGCTTCTTCTGCTTCTTTAATTGGTAATATTCATTCTGATTCTGTTTTATAATCTTTTTCACCATTTATTACAATAACTCTTTCAGTATCATATTTATTTTTTTTGATCATCTTAACTTCACATTCAATAACTCTTGGTTTATCTTCTTTTTTAGTTTTTGGATTTCTTGTAGTGAATAAAACAACATAAAGTTCTTTTTGCTTTATTTGTTTAGGCAACTTACCTTCTGCTTTTAATTTTTTATTTTCTTCTTTTAATGCTTGATTTCTTTTTTTAATTGCTTCTTTTTGTTCTTTTTGTTTTTCTTTTGGTAAAGACTTGTTTACAATATTTTCATCTGGTCTTTTAACTACGTAAGTTTCAACAATTTCCTTACCAGATTCATTTTTAGATTTTAGAAAATCTTTTACAGTTTTTCAAACTTCTCCTTGTTTTTCAGATTTAGTTTGTGTTGGTTGATTATCTTTATCCTTTTTTTTCTTGTAAAAATAAAAAATAGCAATAGCTGGTATAAAAATAAGAATAATTAAAAATAGTAAATTGTTACTACCTCCACTCATATCTCCCATATTAATTATTTTAGTAAAATCTAATTTTTCCATAAAAATACCTTATATATGTTATTAAAAATATAATTTTCTTATAACTCAATCATATATTATAATCTATATTATGATGCAAATTATAAATAATAAATTGGAGATATTATGGCAAATATTAAAAGTAATGATAAAAGACATTTGCAAGATGAAAAAAGACATTTATTAAATCACATTCAAATGTCTAAACTAAAAACTCAAATTAAAAAAGCTCAAAAATCTAAATCAAAAGAAGATTTGGCTAAAGCTTATTCATTAATTGATTCAAGTTTATCAAAAGGTATAATAACAAAAAACAAGGCAAGTAGGTTAGCTTCAAGATTAACTGCAATAGTAAATGGTAAAACTCAAGTTGTAAAACAAGAGCCTAAAAAACCAGTGAAACAAGTAAAAATAAAAGAAGAATCTTTAAAAAGAGAAAATGAACAATTAAAAGTAGTTCAAACTGTTTCTAAAAAAGAATGAAAAGAAAAAGTTGAAGTTGTTGAACAAACATCTATTATTATGATTTCTACAACTCCAAAATATGCTAATTTAATTTTAGATGATGAATCAAAAAATGTATTCTTTTATAAAGTAACACCAGTTAACAAAGTGAAAAGAGTATTAATTTATGCAACTGCTCCTGTAAAAGCAGTTGTTGGGGAGTTTGATTTAGAAAAAATTGATATATGTGCATTAAGTACAGCATGAAATAAATATAGATCACAATCTGCTATGGAAAAAAAAGAATTTGATTCTTACTATGAAGGAAAAAAAGAAGCTCATGCTCTTATTTCTAAAGAATCATTTAGATATAGTAAACCAAAAAAACTTGAACAATTTAATATGACTAAAGGACCAAGCGGTTTCCAATATTTAAAATAAATTTCATAAATTATTTATAAATGCATACATCAAAAAAAATCTAAGATTTATTTCAAGTAAATCTTAGATTTTTTTTAACATTATTTGTATAAAGAGTTGTTATTGGAATTAATAATAGCAATGCAAAATCTTGAAGTGGTAATTTTACAGATTCTTTAATAACTCTAGGAATTAAATAAAATATTAAACCATATTTTACAACATTAGGTGATTCTCTACCATTTGCATATTTAAAATATTCAGCAGCTGATATTGGGCCAAGCAAGAATGAGAAAATTGTTGTTGTTATCATCGTAAGATTAACAATTCATATAAATAATAAAAAATTCTTTTTTTTCTTTTTATAAAAAACTAATGTAATAGTCTCAACAACTACAAAGAAAATAACATTTACAACAATAATTATATATCTTGAATATTGAAAAAATATGTCATCAAACTTACTTTTTCCTTCAAAAGATTGAATACCATCTGCCCAAACAAGAACAATTAAAGTTGTCACAAATGTAAAACCAATAATAATTATTTGATTAATTACAAAATCTCATTTTATATTTTTATTATTATTTTTGTTTTCCACAAAATCATCTATTAAAGTTTTTGTTCTTAATATATATAATGAACCTATAATTCCTGAAATAAATCCAACAAAAGGTTCCTGTATTGCATACATTCAAAACCAAAGTGATGTTGGTTTTATTAAATATGATACTGTATCAGTTATTACACCAGAAAAAAAACCTATTATAGGACCAAAAATTCATCCAATTATCATAAGTGGTGTTCATGCTAAAGAAAATGAAACACTTACAATTGGTATATGTATTACTGCATATTGTAATGCAAATCTTAGAGCAAGAAGAATAGATAATATAACAATCAATTTTGTATGTTTAAATATGCTATGTGGATAAAAAGGAAAAAAGAATATTTTCATATTATGTCATATTCTTTTTTTCCTAGATATTTGAATATTATAATTTATCATTTTGGGACATAGATTGTTTTATTTCTCTATATATTTCTTCTTGCTTTAACTGAATTCTTTCAAGATCCAATTTTGGATTTAAAAAAATTGTCATAATTGAAATCAAAAATAAAAAGAATCCTATTCCAGAAAGTGTAAATACAATATAAAGATAAACAAAAAATAACCTTATAGTCTCTTTACTATTATTATTTATTCATCAATTTTGATTTTGATAATATGGGACTTCTTCAATTAAAGAACTAACCAAATTAAATAAAATAACAAATATTATTAACATTGCATTTGGTCATATAAAATAATATTTATAATTTTCATTTTTACTATTTTTAAACATAGAATAAGTCAGCCAAATTGATCCCAATATTGTTATAATATCTGTAAACAAAATTCATCCAAATAAATTTCGTGATCCTGAATTTGAATTTATGTTCAAATTAACTGCTCCTATTACAGCTGCAATTACTAATTTAACAATAATTAGTAAAGCAAAAAGTAGTGCAATGATTCCAATAATGTATTTAAAAATAATAATTGAAATAGGTTTTGTTTTATATTGATAAAATCTTCCACTTCTAACTTCTTCTATCATTCTTTTCAATGCCATATCACGAACTATTTGTTCTTTTATGCCTTCAGTAGTAATATTTTCTGGATTAAATCCATATGTAGAAAATGGACTTCCACCATACTGAAAAGATTGCTTTGTTGGAGTATCATTTACTGTTTTAGATTCTACTTTTTGAACTGTTTCTACTGACTCATTTTTAGATAAATCATATTTAAATACATTTTTTATGTAAACATTTATGTAATTAATTTCATCATACATTTCATTGATATTTAAATTTGATACATCAATTAATTTAACATTTGTATTATTAATTACATTTAATTTTTCCAGTCATTCTTTTGATGATGAACCTTTTCCTTGCTTTTTTTCAGCAAAATCTAATATAGAAATTTGTTTTAAAATTAATTCTGCAAATGCATTTTTATTTAAATTGTTAGCTAAAAAAGAATTATTAAATATTTTTGTTAAATTATCTTTGGATGTATCAATTAATAATTTATAAGTTATTTTCATAATTCACACCCTTTATTAAAAATAATTTTAAAGATTGATTGATATCTTTTCTACCTGAGAAAATATCTTTCTCTAATTCTAACAAATTTTTAAGTAATATATCAATATAATCATTATTATATTTTGAAAATAAATTTATTCAATTTTCTATTTGAAATCTTATAACACCAAAATCTTTTTCTAAAGAATCAATGTTCTTATTAACATTAAAATATTGTATATATAGTTTTAAAGAATAAAGTTGTGATATTAATATATTTAGTATTGAAAAAAAATCAATTTTTATTTCTTCAAAATACTTTATTTGTTGTATAAGTTCCAAGGATTTATCATTTAAAAAATTATCAACTAATTTAAATATATTAGAATCTACATCATATGATATTAAACTATTTATTAAATCTATATTAATTTCAGTTTGTTTAAATACAAATAATTTATTTAATTCAGATGCAATATAAGAACCATTTAAAGGAAGTCTTTCTGCTAATGCATCAACTAATTTATTGTCAAAATGAAAATTATTAAAAGTTAAATAATCTATTATAAATTTTTTTACTGTGTATTTATTTAATTGTTTTAAATGATAACTTTGTTCAAAAAAAGAAAGTGAACTTTTTGAAATTTTATTTGAGTAACAAACTACATAAACTTTTGATGACAGTTGCTTTAATGACTCTAAAAAATTAGATTCACTGACTGATAATTTTGTGTTTGAAAGAAAATTCAAATTATCAATTATGACACATGAAACTTTATTTGTATTAATATCAAAAATAGAATATTGAAATAATTGCTCTTCAATATATTCTAAATTATCATCATAATACAATTTGTTTATATCTTTATTATTGCCTAATAATTTATTTAATTCAAAATAAACTTGACCTACATCATTAGAATATATTAAAATCATAAAATTATTTTAATATATTTTTATTTTTTTTAAAATTCTTTTTTATAAAAAATAAAATGCAAACAATTATTAAAGTAATTAATATTGATAAAATAAGCCAAATATATCAATTGCTATCTACTTCAGTTTTATTTTCATTTTCATTTCCACTATCATTAATTATGTCTTTTATATCTATCTTAAAACTATCTTTAAAT
The DNA here is from genome assembly GCA_947648205.1 of uncultured Mycoplasma sp. Classification (GTDB taxonomy): domain Bacteria; phylum Bacillota_I; class Bacilli_A; order Mycoplasmatales; family Mycoplasmoidaceae; genus Malacoplasma; species Malacoplasma muris. The sequence goes on along the minus strand of CANSNC010000001.1, from coordinate 61,670 downwards.
ATTATTTCATTATATTTATTTTTAAGAAAATAGCTTAAAAGTAAAATTCCATTGTTATATGATGCATCTAAAGAATTTGTACTTATAAAAACATTTTTTTCTTCTATTAATCAGCTAAAATTGTTGCTAGTTATAAATGATTTTTTAAATTTGTCATAATTAAAAATATTATTTATAAAAAAATTATCTTTCAAATAAGTATAAATATCACTTTTATTTTTATAGTTAATACTCAAAAGATTATCAATTTTTAAAACATCTTTTTTTTCACATAGTATCCCAAAATAATTTTTATAACTATAATTTATTTCAATATCAATTGTTCCTAAATTATTACTATAGGTAAGAATATTTATACTTTTGATTAATACATCTTTTAAATCTATTGATCCTTTTATTTCTATATCATTTTGTCTAAAACTAATTGGTAAATATTTATCTTTTAATTCTTCTTTTACATCAATTACCAAAATATGATTATTGTTAAAGTTTAAATTAATTTCATACTCTGGTTGAATATTTTTTAAAATATTAAAAAATATTAATTCATTATCTATTTGATTAATTAAAAAAATTATGTCAACTTTGTTAGTATTAAAATTCTTTTTCATTTTTATGCTATACCCAATATTTTTTAATGTTGTTCCAATATGAAATATATTTTCAATAGATGATTCATCTATTGAAAATATATTTACTTTATTAATAATATTATTTTCTTTAATTGATATATCTATTGGTGCTGGTTCAAAAAACTTAGTTCCAAAATAATTTAAACTAAATGTTTGAAAACCTGTATTAATTTCATATCTAATGTTTTTAAGCAATAATCCATCTTTATTATTTTGAAGGTGCTTTTCATAAAACATTTCAGTAGGAACATTATTATAAATAGTAAATAATTTTTTTATATTATTCTTTCTTATATTACTTACATCTGTTTTTAAATATTGAATAGAATAATTAAAAATACTTGATATTTCTCTAAAAATAAAATTATCAAATTTATTTTTTATCTTTATTGTTGAAAAATTGTTATTTAATTCTAATGTATAAAATACATTTCCATTGCTATCAATAAAAATATTATTCAAGATAGAGGAATTTTTATTTGTTGTATATTCTTGTCCATTCACAATAAATTTGAAATCCAAATTAATATCATTAAGAGAATAGTTTATATTTTGTTTTATATAATTAATTATTGGATAATTAATATTTAAATACTTAGATAATCAATCATTAAAATATCTTTTAAGGTTATAACAAAATACATTTTTTAAAAAAGAATAAATTACTTCTCTTTTGTTATTAATTGAATAATAGATGTTTATATTTTTATTTTCATACTTTTCATAAGATACATTAGAAAATTTTGTAAATAACGATAGTGTTTCATATTCATTATGAATTTGCAAAATATTATCTTGTTCAAAATTATTATGATTTAAATTTTCAATAGTATTTGCATGTATATTGAATTTATTATTTCATAATAATGATTGAGGAAAAATAGACAAAGACAATAAGAAAAGATAACTAATTTTCTTTAATCAATAATTGATTTGTTTCATATTTTATATCCTTTCAATAATTTAATAATATTAAAGATGTGCATATATAAATAATGGATAATAAATTATTCATATTAGGTAATGAAATGAATATATTAAAAGAGTCAGCTAATTTTGCTAGATTTAAAAAAATATTTACGAAAGTATTTATTGGTATAACCATAAATTCAAAAAGAAAAGATAGACTAACAAATAAATACAAAATATAAAATATTGGAGTAAATAAATAATTGTATAAAAAAAATAATAGTGAAATCTTATTACTAAATATTGAAGTATATGGAAGTAAAATTAAATTTATTAATGCTGTTAAAATAACATAATTAATAAATTTTGATTTTCCTTTTATTTTTTTATTAAAAATATTTATAACAAAAATACATAAACAACTCATCTGAAAACCATATTGAGTAAGTGCATTAGGAACAAATAAGCTAATCAATATAATACTTATATTCAATAAATGCTTTCTATTTATTTTGATAAATCCAAAAATAACAAATATTAATGATCTAAAAATACTAAGATTAAAATCATTTAAATAACAAATAAAAAATAAAAATATTAAGGAAAATGCATTTTTAATTATTCTGTGTTTTTTAAAAATAAAATTTATTAATCCAATATAAACACTAATATGAAACCCACTAACAACTATTAAATGAACAATAGACAATCTTGACAAATTATTATAAACATCATGTGAATTATCATCTTTATATGAAAACAATATCATTTTAATAGTGCTGCTTACTGATTCATCATAATATTTATCTATGTGCATTATTAAATTTTTCCTTAATGAATATTTAAGTACTAAATCAATTCACTCAGTAAGTATTATTTTGTTTAAAGAGTTTAACAAAAAATAAATACCAAAAATTATTACTGGCAAAATAAATGATAGTGCAAAAGTTTTTTTATTAATTTTTATCAAGCAAGAATAAACCAAAATAAAAAATGGGAGAATTAAAAATGATAATATATCAATAAAATATAAATTTATACATAATATTGATAAGACAATCAATTGAACATTAAAGTTATTTTTTATAAATTCTGACATTTTATCTATATAAAATTTCACAATACCCCCATATATAAAAACGTAAGAAAATAATTAAATTTGAAAATATTGAAAAAAAATAAACAACTCTATATCTATATAAAGTTGTTTATTTAATATTTAAAGCTATTTTAACTTTTTTAAGTTTTTCTTTATAATCTTCATATTTTTTCTTTTCTAAAGAAACTTTTTCCTTTGGAGCTTTTTCTAAAAAAGATTTATTATTTAATATTTGCTCACTTCTATTAACTTCAGATTCAAGAAATTTTAATTTTTTTTGTAATTCACTGATGTTATTTTCATCTTTTTTAAATGAATTAAGAATTACAATTGAAAATTCATCAAAAATAACATGTTTATTAGTAATTGAATTTGAATTTATTTCTTTCACAAAAATATTTTCTGATTCTAATAAAAGTTTAATTTTATCTTTTTGTTTTTCTAAATTTTTAATTTTGTTTGTTGAAATTGCAATTTCAAAATGATCCTTTTTAGATAATTTATTATCAAATTTAATTCTTCTTATATGTTCAATGATTTTTAAAGAATCATTGATTAATTTATTATCACCTTTAATATTTTGAACAAAATCAGATTTTTCAAAAATAATATTTTCACATGTTTTATTTGGCAACATATCATACAAATAACTTGTTATGTAAGGGCATGCAGGATGTAATAATATTAATATGTTTTTCATTACATAAAATAATATATAAATATGATTTATATCTTTTTTATCTCTGTTTTTGTTTAATTCTAAATAAGTATTACAATAATCATTTTTGAAAAAGTCTATTATATGATTTAAACCAAAGATTAAATTATATTTTTTAAAATTAACTTTAACAGAGTTATACATTTTAAAAAACTTATTAATAATTCAATAATCTATCTGCAAAAAATTTTTTTCATCATAATTTTCACTATAAATACTTTTATATTCTAAAATATATCTAAAAGAATTTCATAATTTATTTAAAAATGTTCAACATAAATCAATTCTATTATTAGTTTCTTTTAATGATAATCTAACATCTTCTCCAGGATGAGAATTTGTTAGTAACATCAACCTTAAAGTATCAGCCCCTTTTTCTTTTATAACTTGTTGAGGATCAATACCATTACCTAATGATTTAGACATTTTTCTACCTATCTCATCTCTTATTAACCCTGTAACATATACATTTTTAAAAGGAGGTTCTTTTTTTAAATATAAAGAGAACAAAATCATTCTAACAATTCAAAAGAAAATAATATCATATCCAGTTACAAGAACATCTGTTGGAAAAAATATTTCACTATCAAATTGAGTACAAGTAATAGGTCATAATCCAGATGAAAATCAAGTATCTAGTACATCACTATCTTGAATTCAATTTTCAATATCTTTTGGAGGTTTTATACCAACAAAAATTTTATTTGTTTTTTTGTGATATCAAGCTGGTATTTGATGTCCTCATCATAATTGTCTTGAAATACATCAGTCATCAATATTTTTTACCCAATTGATTAAAGTTTTCTCAAATTTTGTAGGATAAAAAACTAGTTTATTTTTGCTTGATTGTAATTTTATTATTTTCTCTGCAAAATAATCCATTTTAATGAATCATTGTTCAGACAAAAGTGGTTCTATTATTTCATTACTTCTTTCAGAATATCCAACATTACTAATTGTGTCTTCTTCTTTTATCAACAAATTATTTTTTTTAAAAAAATCTACAACAAGTTTTGAACATTCTAATCTATCAATCCCTTTATATTGATTTGCATTATCATTCATTTTTCCATCATAATCAATACAACTCAATGATTCAAGTTTATATTTTTTACCCAATTCATAGTCATTAAAATCATGAGCAGGAGTACATTTCATTACTCCTGTACCAAATTTTTTATCAATATAATTATCAGATAAAATTGGTATTAATTTATTCGTTAATGGATTGATAACTTTTTTACCAATATATTTTTTATATCTTTTATCTGTATCATTTACAAAAACAGCAGAATCAACAAAAATTGTTTCAGGTCTAGTTGTTGCAACTATTAAGAAATCAGTTTTATTTTCCAAAAAGTATTTAATATAAAACATTTTTTTATTAACTTCTTTTTTTATAACCTCTATATTTGATACTGCTGTTTTTAATTTAACATCTCAATTAACAAGTTTATATCCTCTATAAATCAATCCATCATTATATAAATCAACAAATGTTTTAATAACTAATTCATTTGATTTTTTATCCAATGTAAATCTTTCATGTTCATAATCTAAAAATAATCCTAATTCTTTTCATTGTTTTCTAATCTTATCTGCATTTTCTTGTGCTCATTCATTTAATAACATTATTTTTTCATTTCTAGTTTTGTTATTTAATAAATTGCTCTTATTAGAATTTTTTAAAAAACTTTCATACTTTGTTTGCGTTGCAATCCCTGCATGATCCATTCCAGAAAATCATATAGAATTTAAGCCTTTTAAAGAATTATATCTAAAAATAAAATCTTGAACAGTACAATTTAAAGCATGACCAACATGTAATATACCTGTTAAATTTGGTGGTGGCAATATCATTGAAAAAATGTTATCTTTTGCTTTAAGAGCATTAGTATTCTTTTTATTTTGATATTTGAATAAATCTGTATTTTTTTCACAAATATTAAAATCAAATTTTGTATTCATATATCCTCCTAACAAAAATTATTAATGCAATTAAGTAGTTTAGCAATATTTGTTTTTTTCTTTGCACTAATTGGAATTAATTTATCTGCATCTACATTTAAATATGATGCAATCTTAATTTTATTATTATCAAAATGACTTTTAGAGTATTTATCTGATTTATTTAGCAAAATGTAAAAATTTGGAAAATTATTACTCAAAAAATTAACCATTTCAACATCTTTTTCAGTTATTACATTAATATCACAAACCAAAAAGACACAAACTAAATTTTCTCTTTGTGTTAAATAAGTGTTAATTATGTTTAATAAATCCAATTGTTTAGATTTACTTACATTTGCAAAACCATATCCTGGTAAATCAACAACTCTATATTTTCCAAAATCAAAAAAATTAACTAATTGTGTTCTTCCTGGCATATTAGATGTTTTTGCTATATTATTATTTGCAAGTGTATTAATCAATGATGATTTACCTACATTAGATCTACCAATGAAACATATTTCTTTTTTATTATCAGAAATTCAATCTCTTGGTAATTGTGCAGATTTTATAAATATAGCCATAATTTATTTAGCATTTTTCTTAAAAGTTGCCATAATTTGTTTAATTTGTTTTTCAGTAGGTTTTCTTCCCATTTGTTGATACATAGATCTAATTTGTGCCTCAGTAATTGGAGGGTTATCTTTTAATTGTTTTTTAAAATATTTCATTGCTAAAAAATAACCTAAAATTGCTCCAGCAATTATTGCAAGAGGTATTCCTATTGAAAGTGATAAAATAAGTGCTAAACTTGAAACCATTATTATTCTCCTTAAATAATTTTTTCTATTCATAACGATTTGAATCAAAAAAATCTAAATCGCTATCATCATCTAAATCATCATTTGGCAATACAATTTCTGGTAATTCTTTTATAGAATTAATTCCAAATGTATCATAAAATAATTTTGTCACTTGATATAGATATGGCTTACCAACAGCCTCTGATCTACCAGCTTCTTCAACCAATCCAAACTCAATTAATTTTTCAATTGTTGGTGTTGGATCAACTTTTCTCATATCATGTATTTGTGTTCTTGTACATGGTTCATTATAAGCAATAATAGCAAGTGTTTCTATCATTGCTTGGTTAAGCGGATTTTTAAGCTTAACATTGAAATTTTTAGAAATTATATTATTTATTTCTGGTTTAGTAACTAATTTATAATCATCACCAAATTTTCTAAGTATTAATCCTCTTTGGGAACTTCTCTCATATTCAACTATCATTTCATCAATAACTGCTATCAAATCATTTTCATCTAATTTTGTTATTTTTTTTAATTTTTCAATAGTTGCACCTTCTTTCCCAGAAATAAATAAAACTCCTTCTATAATACTTTTAATGTTCATTTTCACCCTCATCTAATTTATTTTTAATAATATATATTTGATCATCATCTTCAGGTTGTTCTATTAAGATATATCCATTACGGACTAAAACAAGAATAGCTACAAATGCAACAACAAAATATTGTTTAGAAAATTTTTCATCAGGAATGCTTGCTATATAATCATCAAGAGTTATCTTTGTATTAAAATCATAATTTTCTAAAAATAATTTAATATCATTTTCTACAACATCTATTGATATTTCACTTACATCAATAACTGCAATATTTGATTTTGGTTTTCCCATATTTTCTAATTTAATATAAACTTTTTGCATTGCCTTTAAAATCTTATTTATATCAATATTTTGGGGAATAAAATTGCTATTTTTTGACTCTTCATTTATATATTCATTTAAATCATAAGTTTCTTTGTCATGCATTTTATAACGTATTTCAAGTTTGTCCATTAGTTGAGGAACAATATTTTGATATTGTTTATATACAAGTAATCTTTGTATAAATTTATCTCTTTCTATTTCTTTATTTAGTTTTTCTACAGTATCAATTACTGGTAAAGCTTTTTTTGATTTTAATTCTAATAAATAAGATGCAAGTAACAAGTATTCTGTTAAATCATCAATTTTTATTGATGCAATATTATTATTCACAAAATCAATATATTGCTTTGTAATTTCTACAAGATTTAATGTCATTATATCCATTTTTCTTTCTTTTACTAATGCAACCAATAAATCAAAAGAACCATTAAAATCCATAATACTTATATTGCATTCTAAACTTTTAAAATCAAAATTAGATCTTATTTTATCTCCTATATTGCTCATTTCAACATCCTCTAACCATATAATTTTATTATAATAACTATAAATATTAGAAATTTTATACAGATATTAAATACAAATAAAAAAGTAGCATATTTATTTTAAATGCTACTTTTTTAAATTATTTTTTTTATTATTTGTTTTTGGTTTTTTTATTGTGTTTTTATTTTCTGGTTTCTTTTTTGTTGTTTTTTTTATACTATTTGATTTAGATTTTTTTGTTGATTTTACATTTTGATTATTTTTAGATTTACTATTGTGTTTGACTGATGAAGCTTTATTTACATTATTTTTTAATTTATTATTTTCAACATTATTTTCATCTTGTAAACTAATAGTTGATTTTTTATTAATTTCATCTTCAAATTTATTTTCATCACTTTGTATTTCATCAACATTATGTGTTAATGCTTTTTGAGGATCATATAGTTTTGACTTATTTTCCTTTTCAAGTTCGTTATATTTTTCAAGCATAATTTTTCTTAATTTTACAGATAATCCTTCTCTACTAGTGTGAATAAATTCAGTTGGCTTAATACAAGGCAAAAATCTAACATTGATTTCTTTATATTTAAAAAAACTTTTTTTATCTTCTTGTTCTACACCAACAGAACCTTGTATTACAACCGGCACTATTGGTCTCATTGTAGCAAAAGCAGGCTCAAGAGCTGCACTTTTAAATTCTCCAAAATCATGTGATAAAATTCTTGTTCCTTCTATAAAAACAACAACAGATCTTTTAGCCAAAATTTTCTTTTCTTCTTCAATACACTTAAAAGCACTTCTTAAATTTTTTCTATCAATGAAAATTGTATCAATTAATTTTGCAGCATTTCCTACATTCTTATTATTTAATAATTCTATTTTTGAAACAAACACTGGTCTAATAACTTTTTGTTCTTGAGAAAATATTTTAATTAATAATAATGGATCAAATCCTGCTTTATGATTACAAACATACATTACAGGTACTTGTGGTATTTTTTCAATCCCATCATAGTTTATTTTACAATTAGCAATAAATGTTGCCTTTGAAGTTTGTTTATAAACATAATTATATCTTTCTTCTTCACTTAATAAATCTGGATCAGAATAATATTTTTTATACAAATTTTTTGACTTAGATAAACCTATTAATAATGATATTGCAACAAAAGGAAATGATATTGCATGTCCAAGATTTCTGAAAAATATTTTTGCTTTCATAATAATATAACCTACCTTATAACTTTATAATAAAAATATCATTAAGTATTAACTTAATGATATTTTTATTAAACTAAACTAGTTCAATAATAGCTTCTTCAACATTATCGCCTTTTCTAGGACCTAATTTTAATACTCTTGTATATCCACCATTTCTATCTTTGTATTTTTTTGCTAATGTATCAAATAATTTTTTCAATAGCAAATCTTTTGTAGAAGTTGATGTATCTAATAGGGTTTCCATAGCCAATCTTCTAGCATGTAATGTTTGTTTTTTAGATAAAGTAATTATCTTATCTACATGTCTTTGAGTTTCTTTTGCTTTAGTTAAAGTAGTAACTATTCTACCATGATCAATAACTTCAGAAACTTGTTGACGGATAACCATTTTTCTTCAAGAAGCTGTTTTACCCTCTTTATTTATGTAAGACATAATTACCTCTATTCATCTTTAAGTTTCATGTTTCTATCTTGAATTTTCTTAATAATTTCTTTGAAAGATTTTTTACCAAGATTTCTAATTTTTTCAATTTCTGTTTTAGTTTTATCAGTTAATTGTTGAATAGTTTGTATTCCAGCACGTTTTAAACAGTTATAAGAACGCACAGATAATTCTAATTCATCAATTGAAATAGCAAGAGATGATGAAGTAGAATGTGAAGAATCTTCTTCCATCACTTGTAAACCATTCATTGTTTCATTTAAATTAACAATTGGTTGATAATGTTCAACTAAAATTTTAGCACTCATTGCTAAGGCATCACTAGCTTTTATTGACCCATTTGTAACAATTTCAATTGTCAATTCATCACTAATATCATTTTTACTTGTTTTAACTTCATTTACATTATATGCAACTTTTACTACAGGAGAAAAGTTTGAATCAACAGAAATAGTATTAATTGCATCAACTAATTCTTTATTTTCTTCAAATGAACAAAAACCTCTTCCTGTTCTAGCATACAAATCAATAACTAAATGTGCATCTTTATTTACAGTAGCAATATACATGTCTTTATTAATTATTGTAAATCCAGCTGGTGTTTCAATATCAGCTGCTCTAACAACTCCACCTTTTGAATCAATTTTTAATGTTGGTCATTTTTCAAGTTTTTCACTTTTTTGTCTATCTTCACCAAAAATTTGATCATCAATTTTGATAATTAACTTTTTAAGATTCAATATTATTTGTGTCAAATCTTCTTTTACACCTTTTATTGCTTGAAATTCATGATTAATTCCAGGCACTTTTATTGCAAAAAGACTATGACCTTCAATATTACTTAATAATACTCTTCTTAAAGAATTTCCTAAAGTATTACCAAAACCTCTTTCCAAAGGACCTATTTTAAATTTTCCGTGATCAAGGCTTTCTTCTTCAATTTTTACTGCTTCAATTTGATATTTAATAAATTTTTCCATGTAAATCTCCTAAATTGAATTATCTTGGTTTTTTAGGTGGTCTACACCCATTGTGAGGAATAGCAGTAACATCATGAATTTCAGAAATTTCAAGACCTGCTGCATGTAAGCTTCTAATTGCTGTATCTTTACCTTGACCTGTTCCATTAACTTTAACAATAACTTTTTTTAATCCTAAATCCATTGCTGTTTTAGCAGCAGTTTCAGCTGCAATTCCAGCAGCATATGGAGTAGATTTTTTTGATCCTTTATATCCAATACTTCCTGAACTTGATCATGAAATTGCATTTCCTAATTCGCAAGTTAAAGTAACTATTGTATTGTTACTAGTTGCATGAATATGAGCAATCCCATTTGGAGAACTTAACTTCTTTTTTTTCTTTGCCATATTTAATCCTTTCTAGAAACTATTTAGCCTCAATTTTCTTGTTAGCCACTGTTTTTCTAGGACCTTTTCTTGTTCTAGCATTTGATTTAGTTCTTTGACCATTCACAGGCAATCCACGTCTGTGTCTAATACCACGATAACATCCAATTTCCATTAATCTTTTGATGTTCATCGCTGTTTCACGTCTTAAATCACCTTCAATCATATATTCAGCTGCAATTTTTCTAATTACTGCTAATTCTTCATCAGTTAGAGTAGATACTTTTCTATTTTCATCAATTTTAGCTTTTGATAAAATTTCTGAACTTAATGACTTCCCAATACCATAAATATAAGTTAATGAAATTACTACACGCTTATTATTTGGTATATCAACACCTAATATACGAGCCATAATATTATCCTCCTACCCTTGTCTTTGTTTGTGTTTAGGAGATGCTTTACAAATAACCATAACACAACCTTTTCTTTTTATTACTTTACAATCTTTACAAATTGGTTTTACAGAAGCTCTAACCTTCATATAATTCTCCTAAGATATTCTATAAACTATACGACCACGTGTTAAGTCATAAGGACTCAACTCAACTTCAACAGTATCACCTCTTAAAATCTGTATTTTAAAAACACGAATTTTACCAGATACGTTAGCCATAATTTCTACATTGTTTTCTAACTTAACTTTAAAATTTCCGCCCTGTAATGTTTCAATTACAGTTCCTTTCATTTTAAGTTTTTCTTCTTTAACTTTTAAATTATCTTTATTAGACATTTGATACCTACTCAGTTAATATTTTGTTTCCATCTTTTGTTATTAAAATCATATGTTCCCAGTGACAAGTTAACTTATGATTTTCTGATATTACAGATCATTTATCTTTTTTATCAATGTAGTATTTTTTATCATCTGTTAATATCATTGGTTCAATGCAAATTACCATACCAGGTCTTAACATTGCACCAGTCTTTGGCTTACCATAATTTAAGATCATCGGGTCTTCATGGAGTTTTTTTCCGCAACCGTGACCACCAAAATCATGAATTACATGATATCCATTTTTTTCAACATATGATTGAATTGCAAATGAAATATCACCTACATAATTATTAGGAATTGCTTGTTTAATTCCTTCAAGTAAAGAATTATAGCAAATTTCATTTATTTTTTTTGCTTCTTCATTATTTCCCAATACTATTGTGAATGCAGCATCACAAATATAACCATTATAATCAACTCCTACATCAAATGTTACAATGTCTTTATCTTGTAGAATATAATCATTTGGTATTCCATGTATAATAACATCATTTACAGAAATGCAAATATTACCAGGGAATCCATTATATTTGTAAAATGCACATTTACCACCATTATTTTCAATGATGTTTTTTGCTCTTAAATCTAAATCTTTTAATGACTGGCCTATTGTCACATATTTAAAAAAATCATCTCTAACCTTTTTTCAGATAGAAGATGCTTTTTCTATTTGCTCTATATCATATAAAGATTTAATAATAATCATACCAATAGATTATATAATAATTATCTTAATATAGAATTAATTTTTTCATGAAGTTCTTCAGCACTTAAAGCACCATCAACTTCTATTAAATTACCCTTATCTTTGTAGTAATCAATTAGCAAAAATGTTGTTTGATTATATGTTTGTATTCTTTCTTGAATAATTGAAAGATCATCATCTTTTCTTTGAAATAATAATTCGCCATCATTATCACATATGCCATCTTTTTTAGGAGGTGAAAAATAAATGTTATATATTTTTTTACATTTATTACACATTCTACGACCTGTCAATCTTTTAACCAATAAATCACTATCAACATTTAAATAAATTACTTTATCAATGGTAAATATATTTTTTAAAAATTCAGCTTGCTCTATTGTTCTTGGATATCCATCCATTACTATATTTGTATATTTTTTTGTTAGTTCACCCAATTCTTGTTTAACAATTTTATTTGTCAAATCATTTGGAACTAATAATCCTTTAAGGATATAACTTTTTAATTCATCTGCATATTCTAAATTTTCATCAATAACTTTTCTAAATATATTTCCTGTAGAAACATGAGCAAAGTTATGATTACTAATTAAATATTCAGATAATGTACCCTTTCCAGAACCTGGAGCTCCTAATAATAATAATTTCATAATAATCCTCATTTTGTAATTATCATAAATGTTTAGATTCTTTATCATCGCCACTATTAGCTATTGCATATTCATTTGAAGTTTTAATTCTCTTTGTCAAATTATAATAACCATAATTTGTTTGTGCACTTTTAAGAGCTTGTCAAAATTCTAATGATCCACTAACCATAATAATAACACCTGTACCACCTAGTGCAAGTCCATTTGGAATGTTAGTTGTTAATGAAATAACATATGGAATAACAGCAATTATTGTTAAAAAAGGAACACCAATACAATTTACTCTATTTAATGTTGAACTTAAATATTTGTAAGTTTCTTCCCCAACTTTAACACCTGGAATATATTTACCTGATTTTTTTAGATTTTCAGCTAACTTTTCTGGATTAACTTGAATATGAGAATAAAAAAATCCAAACAAGACAATTAATATTGCATAAATTGTCAATCCAACAGGAGTTTCAATTGCAAGGTAACTATTTATGAAATTTACGCCATCACTACCAGGAGTTAAAAATTGTGCGATAGTTGGAGGTATAGTCATTAATGAACTTGCAAAAATAACAGGAATAACTCCAGCAGCATTTAATTTAATTGGTAAATATGGCATTTCAGAAATATCTTTAGATAAACCTTGTCCAATTTGCTGAATAGGTATTTTTCTAGTTGTCCCATTTACAAATACAACAGCCAATAATATTGCAATAAAGAAAATAATATAAACAATAAATGACAAGTATTTTAAAATGTCATATGGTTGATTTGATTGCAAAACCAAAACAGTATATACGCTTGAAAAATTTGTATATAAAGATGATACTATACCAGAAATGATAATAAGTGTAATTCCGTTACCTATTCCTCTTTTTGAAATGATGTCAGCTAAAAATATTGTAAGATATGTTCCAGCAGTCATACCAATTAATAAAGAAAATGTTTGTCATCCATTTAATGCACCAAGTGATGTTTGTCCATAAACTGTAATTGCCCCTTGAGTTGTTGCTAAACTTAAAACAGCATATGATTGCATAAGTGCAAAGGGCATTGTTAAAACTCTATTAATAATTTCAATTTTTCTTTTACCTTTTTCCCCTTGCTTTGTTAAATTTGATAAAGGTTTAATAAGATCAGAGGAAAGAAGTTGAATAATAATTTGAGCTGTAATATAAGGGGACACCCCTATTGCCATAAAAGAAAATTGTGTGACACCACCACCACTTAAAATATTTAAAACGCCTAAAAATGATGTTTGTGTATCAACAGATCCAGCAGTTGATGTTAATTTAACACCAGGTAGTGTTAAATTTGCTCCAACCCTAAATAAAATAAGCAAAGTCATTGTTGCCAAAAGGGAAACAATCACTTGCTTGTTTGTAAAGATTTCTTTTAATTGAACTCAATTACTTTTTCTATTTTTTAAACTAATATCTGTCATGTATATAATGATACTATAAATTATAGAATAGTAAATTTACTTTTACTTTTTTCAAGTGCTGCAATAGCACCTTTAGTAAATTTATTTGCTGAAATATTAATAGGTTTTTTTAATTGATAATTACCAATGATTTTTAAAGGCAATTTTGGATTACTAATAATCTTTTTTTCAAAAAGAATTTTTGTATCAATGTTTGTAATATCTAAATTAGAAATTGTTTGTAGAGTAATTGTATTATATTTAGTTTCAAAATTTTTATTATTAAAACCAACTTTAGGAATTCTTCTATATAGAGGAGTTTGACCACCTTCAAAACCCAATCTAGTTCCTCCAGATTTTCTTGAATGTTGACCTTTACTACCTCTAGTAGATGTTTTTCCTATACCTGAACCAAAACCACGTCCAACTCTTTTTTCTTTGTGATTTCTACTACCTTCAGTATATGTTAATTTATTTAGTTTCATAACTATTCTCCCTACAAATTATAATTCAGATAATTTCTTATCTCTCAATGCAGCTATTTCTTTAGGTGTTTTTTGAGATAATAATCCTTTTATAGTTGCTCTAACCATATTTAATGAAGTATTTTTACCAAGATTTTTAGAATAAACATCTGTAAAACCTGCTAATTCTAATACAACTTTAATTGGTCCACCAGCAATAATTCCAGTACCTTCAGGAGCAGGTTTTACTAAAACTCTACCAGCACCATGTCTACCAATTACTTCATGATACAAAGTATTTCTTTTGTTCATTTTAATTTTGAACATATTATTCTTAGCATTCTTTAATGCTTTTTTTATTGCTATAGGAACTTCAATAGATTTTCCCATACCAAATCCAACCAAACCTTTTTTATCTCCAATAACAACAAGTGCTGAAAATCTCATGCTTCTTCCACCCTTTGTTGTTTTAGAAATTCTTTTAACACCTACAACTTTTTCTTCATATCCAGTAGTTGAAATTCTTACAGGTTTTTTTTGTTGTGACTTACTAGAATCTTTATTAAAATTGCTAATTTTGCCATTTTTCATGAATCCTTGCTTTTTGCCATCTTCATTAGGTTTAGAATTTGTTAAGACTTTTTTGTCTTCTTTTACTGCTTCTTTAACAGAATCAGCAGTCGATTGTGTTTTTTTATCTTCCATTGTAATTATCCTTATATATTAAAATTTCAAACCTGATTGTCTAGCAGCATCAGCTAAAGCTGAAATTCTACCATTATATTTTGAACCACCACAATCAAAATTAATTGCTTTAATTTTTTTAGCAGTAGCTTTTTTAGCTATATCTTCACCAACTTTTTTAGAATTAGCAACATTACCATTCTTAAGTTTTAATTGTAAAGATGAACTAGATACTAATGTGATACTTTTTGTATCATCAACTATTTGTGCAAATATATGAGCATTTGTTTTTGTAACAATAAGTCTTGGTAATCCATTATCAATTCTTTTGAATTTTCTAATGATTTTCTTATGACGTTCTTGTTTTTTAAATTTTCTATTAAAATTAACATTTTTCATAATTTTATTACCTTTCTCTTATTATTTTTTAGAACTTTCAGCTGTTTTACCAACTTTTCTAACAATATGTTCATTTGCATACATAACACCTTTACCTTTATAAGGCTCAGGTGGTCTTTTACTTCTAATAACAGCTGCTAGTTGTCCAACAACTGCTTTATCAAAACCTGATATTTTAATTTCTGTAGCACTAGGGCATTCTACTTTAACACCTGTTGGAATTGCTACTTTAATGTTGTGTGAATGTCCTAAATATAAATCTACAAATGATCCTGATACACTTGCTTTATAACCAACACCTGAAATTTTTAAATGTTTCATATGTCCATTATTTACACCAATTATTGCGTTATTGATATTTGCATTAATTGTTCCATGTAACATTTTTGTAAATTTTTCCTCATTTTTTCTTTTAATAAAAATTTTGTTATCTTTATTTAAAATTGATAGTAAATTTGGATTATATGGAACATCTAAATTTCCATTTTTTCCTGATACTTTAACAATATTTTTTTGAATATCAACTAGAACACCTGTTGGTATTTCTAAAATTCTATTTCCTATACGAGACATAACCAACTCCTAATTAATATATAAATGCGATAACTTCGCCACCAATATTTTTACTTCTTGCTACTTTATCAGTCATTAATCCATTACTTGTTGAAATAATAGCTATCCCAAGTCCATTTAAGACACTTGGTAATTTTTTAGCTTCACTATATACTCTTAAACCAGGTTTTGAAATTTGTTTTAAGTTTGTTATTGCTGAAACATTATTTTTGTATTTTAAGAAAACTTTTGTTTGCTTTTTGTTTCTAGGTAATTTTTCTGTTTTGAAATCAAGAATATAACCTTCATCTTTTAGGATTTTTAAAATTCCATCAACTAATTTTGAAGAATTCACAATTACATCTACTTTTCTTGCTTTAGTTCCTGTTTTAATTCTTAATAATAAATCTGATATTGGATCCATGTACATAATAATTTCTCCTTATATTTATCAAGATGCTTTTTTAACACCAGGAATTGCACCTTTATATGCAAGATCTCTAAAGCAAAGACGACAGATTCCAAATTTTCTAATAACAGATCTTGGTCTTCCACATCTTTCACATCTAGTGTAATTTCTAACAGAAAATTTTTGATGTTTTTTTTGTCTAACAATTAATGATTTTTTAGCCATAATTATTTATTCTCCTTAGTTCTAACAAAAGGCATTCCTAAAGCTCTTAATAAATATAGCGCTTCAGCATCTGTTTTAGCAGATGTAACAATTGTTACATCAAAGCCACGAATTTTTTTTATTTCATCATACACAATTTCAGGAAATATAATTTGTTCTTTTATTCCCATTGTGTAACTACCTCTACCATCAAAAGACTTAGTGCTTAATCCTCTAAAGTCTCTAATACGAGGAATTGCAACTGTAATTAATTTTTCTAAAAAGTTTCACATGTTTTCTTTTCTTAAAGTTACTTTAACACCAATATCTTGGTTTTCTCTAACTTTAAAAGTTGCAATAGATTTTTTTGATTTAGTAGCAATTGGTTTTTGTCCAGTAATAACCATTAGTTCTTTCATACCTTGGTCAATTATTTTTGAATCACCTGTTGCATCACCTAAACCAGCATTTACAACAATCTTTTCAATACGAGGAATTTGCATCACAGATTTATATTTAAATTCTTTGTGCAATTCTTTTGCAACAACATTTTTATATTTGTTATATAAATTAGATTTAATAGCCATATATTAATACCTATTTCTTTCCTGACAGAATTTCATTGTTTGTTGCTTTTGAAACTCTAATTTTATCTTTTCTTTTACCAGAGTTATTTTTGTATTGAAATTTTATTTTTGTTACTTTATTTTTTGCTTTTGGATCTACTAATGCTAATTTTGACATATCTAATGGTACATTAACATCAATAATTCCGCCTTCTTCTTTTTGCTGATTTGCTTTTTGATGTTTTTTATAAATATTTAATCCATCAATAGTAGCTTTATTCTCTTTTGGATAAACAGTTAAAATAGTTCCTTCTTTACCTTTGTGTTTTCCAGATATTACTCTTACTTTATCACCTTTTTTAAGTCTTTGCATAATAATACCTTCCTATAAAACTTCAGGAGCTAAAGATGCAATTTTTGCAAAACCTTTATCTCTTAATTCTCTTGCTACAGGACCAAACACACGAGTCCCTCTAGGGGATTTGTCTTCTCTAATAATTACACAAGCATTATCATCAAAAGACAAATAATTTCCACTAGTTCTTTTAATAATTTTTTTTGTTCTAACAATCACAGCTTTACATACTTGCCCTTTAGAAACTATTCCACCAGGTTGAGCTTTCTTAACAGAAACAACAACAATATCTCCAACACCTGCATATCTTCTTTTACTACCACCAAGAACTTTTATAACACCAACTAATTTAGCACCACTATTATCTGCAACATTTAATTTAGACATGAATTGAATCATATTTATTCTCCTTATTAAATAACTATTTTGCTTTTTCAATAATGCTATTTAGTCTTCAACGTTTAAGTGCACTTAATGGTCTTGTTTCAATTATTTCAACAGTATCACCAATCTTTGATTGTTCTTTTTCATCATGAGCATGATATTTCTTATGAGTAATAACTAATTTTTTGTATAAAGGGTGTTTATTTTTTGTTTCGACTTTTACAACAATTGTTTTTTGCATTTTGTCAGAAACAACAACACCAATTAAAGTTTTTCTTGAATTTCTTTCCATAATTTATTACCCCTTTGCTGTTCTTCTAATAGCAACTTTTTTTTGTCTATTATTTGATGAACTTTTAATATTTGAACTTGCAGATTGTTTACTCACATTACTGTTTTTTTGATCTTTTGAAATAACTTTATTTGAAGTTTTATTTGGTATTGGCTTTTTATTTGTTTTTGGTGCTGTTTTAGTTTGTTTATTACTTTTTTTATCACTAACTTCTTTTGCCAAACTTTCAAGTTTAATTGCTTTTATATCTTGCTTATTATTTGAAATTTTTATTAATTGCACTGTATGAGTTGTAAAAGAAATTTTTATATTTCTTTCAGACAAGACAGTCATAGCTGTTGCAATCATTTTTTTAATTTCACTAATTTTATGTACTCCTTCAACATCTCCATTAGCCATTTTAAATCTATATTCTAGTAACTGAACCTTTAATGATGAGATTAATTCACCTAATTCAATATCAGTTTTTTTTCTTAAATCCTTAATCATTAGGCAATTCTCCTCTCTTAACAATTTTTCAAGTTACTGATAATTTATGGCCTGCACGTGTTAAAGCTTGTCTCATCATTTCTTCTGGAATATTTGCTACTTCAAACATGATAGTTCCCTTTTTAACAACAGCTACCCATTTTTCTGGAGATCCTTTACCAGATCCCATACGCACTTCTAAAGGTTTTTTAGTTAATGACATATGTGGAAATATTCTAATTCACATTTTTCCTGTTTTACCAAGACATTTAGAAATAGCAATACGTGCAGATTCTATTTGTCTATCTGATAATCAAGCCCCTTTTGTAGACATTAAACCAAATTCTCCAAAAGCAACATATTTGTTACCTTTAGCCTTGCCCTCATAACTTACACGATGAGGTTTTCTATATTTTGTACGTTTTGGTTGCAACATAATATTTTTCTCCTATCTATAAGTTATTAATTTGATTTTTCTTTTTTTACAAATTTTTTATTTGCATTTGGTTTAGCATTTTGTTGTTTTTTATTATCAAATTTTCTATTGAAATTACCATTAGAATTCTTTTGATCTGAATTGAATTTTGGTTTACTTTGAATATTTTTATTTGTTGAATGAACTCCTTTACCAAAAAGTTCACCTCTATTAATTCAAACTTTAACTCCAATCAAACCATATGTTGTTAAAGCTTCTTCTAATGCATAATCAATATCTGCTCTTAATGTTGTTAAAGGAACAATACCTTCAGAATATCCTTCTTCTCTTGCCATTTCAACTCCACCAAGTCTTCCAGAAACATGAGTCTTAATTCCCTTAGCTCCATTAGTTAAAACTTTTTTAATAGCTAATTTTTGAGCATTTCTAAAAGAAACTCTATTTTCAATTGCATCAGCAATTTCTCTTGCAATAATTCTTGCACTTAATGATGGGTTATCTAGTGCAATTACATTAGCATTAACTTTTATATGTCTACCAACAATTAAATTAATTTGTTTTTTAATTACTTTTAAAGTACTCATTTCTTTTCCCAACAAAATTCCTGGTTGAGAACAGTTAATAAATAAATCAATACTTTTTTGATGTCTTTCAATTTCAACATTTGAAATTTGAGCATTTTTAAAAGATTTAATTAGGTATTTTCTAATTTTATCATCTTCAACAAGTCATTTTGCTGTTTGCTTATTATCTTTTGCAATTCATCTAGACTCTCAATTTTTATTAATACCTATTCTTAATCCATTAGGATTTACTTTTTGTCCCATAATACACCTCTTCTAATTATTTCAAATATTGGAAACCACTAGGGCCTTTAGACATATTGTAATCTTTTAAACTCTTTGGCTTACTATATCTAAAAGATTTACTTGCTACTATTGCATGAGCTTCATGTTTTTCATGATAGTATTCATCAAATTCTTTTTTTGTAAATACTGATTTGCTAGCATATTTAGTTCATGATGTTGATTTATCAGAAATTTTTATTTCAGATAAATCAAATTCACCAATCACAGCACTAACTGGTGCAGTTGCATAAACTAAAACTCTTTCAACTTTATTTGTTGGAGTTACTTTATAAAATAAAACATTTTTAGATGGATCATCTAATAATAAATTTGCATGCTTAGGAGACGCTGAAATCATAATAATTGATGTAGTAATAATTTCTGGTTTATCATTGCTTGTTTTAGTATCAACAACTTTTAAAACTTGTTGTTCTCTTTTTAAAGTTTCAGCATCAACTTTATTTTTTACAACTGGCTTATCATTATTATTTTTTTTAACAACATCTTTTTTAACATTTAATTTATTTTTAGACTTTTTAGCTAATCCAGCTCTTTGTTTTGCTGAATAACCTTTATTATTTTTTGCTCTTTTAGCTTTTAGTTGCTTTATTGCATCTAAATCTTTTTTTCTTTCATTAACATCATCAGAAAGAATAATTTCTATATGACAATGTCTTTTTCTAATCAAATCAGCAGAACCTTTTGCTCTAGGTGATGTTCTTTTTAATGTTGATCCTTGATTAGCAACTATATGATAAATATATAATTTTTCAGCACTCATTGCATGATTATTTGTAGCATTTGCCATTGCAGATGAAAGAAGCTTACTAATAATTGGTGCAGCTTTTTTGTGCACTTGTTCTAACATAACTAATGCATCTGTAACTTTTTTATTTCTGATTAAATCACAAACTAATTTTGCTTTTCTAGGAGATAGGTGAATATTTCTTTGTATTGCTCTAGCTTTCATTTCAATACCCCTTAATCTTTTCTATTTCCTGTATGTTGTTTAAAGTTTCTAGTTGATGCAAACTCACCTAATTTATGACCAATCATATCTTCAGTTACATAAACATTAACAAATGATTTACCATTATGAACTTCAAATGTTAAACCAACAAATTCTGGGAAAATGGTACTTCTTCTTGATCAAGTTTTTATTGGTTTCTTTTTTTCTTGCTTAACCATATTTTGAACTTTTTTCATTAAACTATCTTCAACATATGGTCCTTTTTTAGAACTTCTTGACATAATATTCCAATTTCCTTTCCATTATTTTCTACGTCTCACAATTAGAGAAGAAGAAGATTTTTTAGCATTTCTTGTTTTAACACCCATGTGTCTTTTACCTCATGGAGTTCTTGGAGCGTCATGCCCAATTGAGCTTCTACCCTCTCCTCCACCATGTGGGTGATCATTAGGGTTCATAACTGAACCTCTTACTGTTGGTCTAACACCTCTATGTCTATTAGAACCTGCTTTACCAATAACTACAAGGTTATGATCTCCATTTGAAACAATACCAACTGTAGCCATACAGTTATTTAATATTTTTCTAACTTCTCCTGAAGGTAGCTTTAATAAAGTATATTTACCTGTTTCATCCTTACCAAGGATTTGAGCAGAAGTACCAGCTGATCTAATCATTTGAGCACCCTTACCAGGAACATACTCAACATTATGAACAAATGTACCTTCTGGAATAAATTCAATTGGCATTGAATTACCAACTCTAATGTCAATTAATTGATTACTTGATAATATTTTATCTCCAACCTTTAAATCTTTTGGAGCAATTATATATCTTTTTTCTCCATCTTCATATGAAACCAATGAAATAAATGATGTTCTATTTGGATCATATTCAATTGTCTTTACAGTGGCAATTTTATTTATTTTATCCCTTTTAAAATCAATGATTCTGTATTTCCTTTTTGAACCACCACCATGATGTCTTACAGTGATTGTACCTTCATTATTTCTACCAGAATGCTTTTTTAATGGAACAAGCAATGATTTTTCTGGTGTAGAAGTAGTTAAAACACTTTTATAATCAATAATAGTTGTTTGTCTTATACCACTACTTCTTGCTTTTATACGTCTTACTGGCATATATGCATTTCCTTTCTGCTTTTCGCCTAATTAACTATTTTTTTTCTGTACTTTTTGCTTCTTCTTCATCAAAAGCAATATCAACACCTTTTGGAAGAGTAATATAAGCAATTCTTTTAAATTTAGATAAACCAGGATTTCTTGTGCCTGTTCTTATAGCAACAGGTTTTCTATTAACAACATTTACTTTTTCTGGAGCAAATCCATAAATCATTTTAAAAGCCAATGCAATCTCTTGCTTACTTGCCTTCTTATTTACTTCAAAAACATATTTTTTAACATCTAATGCTCTTAAACTATAAGTTTTTTCAGAATTTAAAGGTTTAATAATAACATTTAATAAATCCATTATTTAAATACCTCCGAAATCTTGTTAAATGCATCCTCTTGAATAATAGCTATATCACTATTAATAATATCTTTCACAGAAACTTGGTTTCATAGTTTTGGATTAATTGTTGGTATATTTCAACATGATTTTATAAAATTTTCATGTTGTTCATTTAAAACAATCAAAACTTTTTTATCTACCAAATTAATTTTTTTAATAAAAGTTGAAATTGTTTTTGTAGAAGGTTTTTTCAATTCAACTTTATTTACTAACAAATTTAATTCATTATCATTTATTTTTAAAGTAATAGCTGATCTAAAGGCTAACTTGCTAATTTTTGAATTTAACTTAATTTTATAATTTTTATTTGGAGTAACACCAAATGCAACACCACCACCAACTCATTGTGGGTTTCTAATTGAACCTTGTCTTGCTCTACCTGTGTGTTTTTGTCTATATGGTTTTCTACCACCACCACGTACTTCTCCCTTGCTTAAAGTAGAATGTGTACCTTGTCTTTCACTAGCATTTTCTACAATGATAGAATCAAAAATTGCTTGCTTATTAACTTTTTTTTCAATTAATTTTGTGTTTTTTAATTCAACATTTTTAACATTTCCATCAAGGTCTGAAAAAAATTTAACAGTAGCCATAATTAATTACCTTCCTTATTTTCTTGTGCCTCATGTGAAGTATCTACAGCTTGAGCATGTTCTTGTATAGCAGCTTCTTCTGATACTTTACCTTTACACAATTTTAATGGTTCAATAAATTTTGTTTTTTTAGAAGTTGTTTTAATGCAAACTACTCCATCATTAGGACCAGGAACTGAACCATGAATTAAAATTAAGTTTTTTACTGCATCTATACTTATTACAGTTAAATTTGCAATTGTTATTAATTCATTTCCTCAATGACCAGACATTTTTTTGCCTTTCATTACTCTTTGACCTTGACTACCACCACGGCCAAAAGAAATTGAACCTTGATATCTATGTGGATATCCAGCACCATGTCCTAAAGGTCCTACTTTGAAATTTCATCTTTTAATAGCACCAGTGAATCCATGTCCCTTTGAAATTGCTTGAACATCAACTTTATCTCCAGCTTTAAAAGTTGATACAGTCAATTTATCTCCAACATTATATCCATCAACATCTCTAAACTCTTTTATAAATCTTTTTGGTTCTTGTTTTATTTTCTTAAAATAACCTTGTTTAGGTTTATTCAAAACTTTTTCTTCAACAGATACAAAACCAACTTTTGTTGATACATAACCATTTTTATCTTTTGTTTTATTTTCTAATACTACATTTGGTTCAACATGAATAACAGTAACTGGTATAACTTTACCACTTTCTAAAAATACTTGTGTCATACCAACTTTTTTACCTAATAACATTTTCATATTTTTACCTCATATAATTTTTTATATTATCTTTTTATAAAGTAATTTGAATTTCAACACCTGATGGTATTATTAAGTTTTTCAAATTCTCTCTTGTTTTATCTGTAGTATTAGTTAAGATAATTAAACGTTTATGTGTTCTTCTCTCAAATTGTTCACGTGATGGTTTGTTTACATGTGGAGAACGACAAATTGTAAATACTTCTTTCTTTGTTGGAAGTGGAATTGGGCCCTTAACATTGGCTCCACTATCTTTAGAAGTTTTAATAATTTTCTTAACTGATTCATCTAATAATCTATGATCATAAGAAAATAACTTTATTTTTAATTCATTTTTCATATCTTAGTTGTCCTTTCAATGATTACAATCATATTTTTATATAATTGTTATTATTTCTATAAATGAGTTACCTGATCACTTGACAACTAATATTGGTGTATCAGCAATCTCAAATATAGACACAATACCTTATGATTATAACAAAAATTATATATATTAATAAACTTATTTAAATAAACAAAAAAAATCTGCAATTTAAAATTGCAGATTAATTATTAAAGTTTTTCTTTATTTTTACTCAAGTATTCAGATACACCTTCAGGTGTTGCTTTCATACCATCTTGACCTTTTTTTCAATTAGCAGGACAAACATCTCCATGTTGTTCAAAAAATGTCAATGCATCAACCATTCTTAGCATTTCATCAATATTTCTTCCTAGTGGAAGATCATTGATAACAGCATGTCTTACTATTCCTTGTCTATCAATTAAAAAAGATGCTCTTAATGAAACTCCTGCATCGCACAAAACATCATATGCCATTGAAATTTCTTTTTTAATATCTGATACAATTGGGAATTTAATATGTCCAATTCCACCCTTATTTACTTCTGTATTTCTTCATGCTAAATGAACATAATCAGAATCAATACTAACACCTATAATGTTATATCCTCTTTCTCTAAATTCTAAGCATTTATTATCAAAAGCAATAATTTCTGATGGACAAACAAATGTAAAATCTTTTGGTCAAAAAAATAGTACTATACCATTCTTTCCACTATTTTTATATAATTCAAAATTATCAACTATTTTACCATCAGGCAAAACTGCTGGTGCTAAAAAATTAGGCGCTTTTTTAGTTACAATCATATTTTTTTCTCCTTATCTATTATGTGATACATATAGTATTATAATATCTATTAAACATTTTAATAAATGAAAAATATTAGCCAAATAAATTTCAATTAACCATAGATGAAACAACAAATAAAATAGCAGCATAAGTTGAAGTAACAAACACTAATGAATCAACTCTATCAAGAATACCACCATGACTTTTTAATATAGTTCCATAGTCCTTTATATTAAAATTTCTTTTTATATAACTAAATGTTAAATCTCCCATTATAGAAATAACTACAAGTGTGATAGATGTACATAATATTCAAATTCAATTAACTCAATCTTTTGCTGATGCAAAAATAGAAAGTGTTTTAAAACCAACATTAGTTGCATCTATTTTTCATAATGAAGAATAAATCATTAATCCAATTATGGCAATTATACTTCCACCTATTGCCCCTTCTCAAGTTTTGTTAGGACTAATTGTTGGTGCCATTTTAGTTTTTCCAAATATTAATCCGACTATGTAACATGATGCATCAGTAAATACAACTGAAAAAAATATAAATAATAAAACAACTCATGATTTTAATAAACCAATAATTCCAAATGACATGAAACCAAATGGAACTATAAACATAATGAAATTAAGTGTTAATACATTCTTAAAATTATTAAGTTTTGTAAAACCCAACATTACATTCATCACAATAATTGTTATTAACATTGATGCTAATATGGTACCAAAAAATAATCTTATTTTATTTAATTCATTTATTTTTCCATCAAGCTCATTGCTATAAAATGTTATGGGGACTTTGTCATTAAATAATCCAAGGTATTTAAAAGATAAATAAGATAGATTGGGCAAAAAAAAGAAAAGTGTTCCTGAAATTAAAATACCAATTAGTGTTTTTCAATTTCTTCCAAAAATTAACCTATTAATTTCAATCATTGCAATAACAAACGGCGCATAAATAATAAATAAGTATAAAATTGAAAAAACAATTTTAAATGATTCTGGAAAACTATCTTTTATTATAAGTTTTGATACTTGTGTTTCATCAGAGAAAAAGGAAAATAAAATAACTAATATATAGTATATAAAAACATAAATAGAAATTAATGTTCTATTTTGAAATGTTCTTTTTTTTCCATCATCTAGTTTATTAACATTAATATCTATCTTTTTGAAAAAATTATTTGATTTTATTAAACTATTATTATTTATTTTATTGTTCATTTATTTTTCCAAATCTTCTATCTCTATTATAGTATTCTTTTACATTTGAGTTAAAATTTAACTCATTATAATCTGGTCACAAAGCTTCTTCAAAAATAATTTCAGAATATGCTAAATCATATAGGGCAAAATTGCTTATTCTTTTTTCATTTCCTGTCCTTATTAACAAATCAATTGGAGGCAATTCATTTGTTAATAATAATTCTTTAATATTGTTAATTTTTTTTGAAAAATTTTTATTTAATATTTTTTCAAAAGCATTTTCAATATCTTTGATACCACTATAATTAAAAAAAATATTAACTATTATACCTTCATTATCTTTAGTGGATTCAACAACTGATTTAATTTTCCTTACTATTAAAGGATTCAAATTTGTTTCAAATCCTATTCAATTTAGCTTTATATTTTTTTTATTTAAATATTTTTTAGTCTTACTTGTTAAATGATCAATAAGTAATTGCAGTAGATACTCAACTTCTAATTTTGGTCTATTCCAATTCTCTACACTAAATGCAAACAGAGATAAGTACTTTATGTTTTCATTAATTGCATAGTCAATAACTTTGGGTATCACTTTTGCACCTTCTAAATGTCCTACATTTCTTGGTTTGTTTTTTTTAGTAGCTCATCTACCATTACCATCCATAATATATGCTATGTGATTCAATTTATGTTTTTTCATTATTCTATAAAGACATTAAATCTTTTTCTTTCTTACTAAATAATTCATCCAATTTTGAATTATATAATTTAGTAGTTTTGTCTAATTCTGTATCATATTGTTTAATCTCATCTTCTCTCAATTCTTTGTCTGCTTTATATTTTTTATGAATATCATTTCTAATATTTCTTATACCTATTTTTGCATTTTCAAGAATTTCTTTACATTTTTTAACAGAATTTTTTCTAGCTTCTTCGGTTTGAGAAGGAAAATTAATTCTAAGTAAATCAGCATCAACTTGAGGAGTTAAACCTAAATTTGATTTAAGAATTTCTTGATTTATTTCATGTAATAATGATTTATCATATGGTTTAACAATTAATGTTCTTCCTTCTGCAACATGCACATTAGCTATTTCATTAAGTTTAACTTTTGAACCATAAGCATCAAACAAAAGTGAATCAAAAATTGTTGGTGATGGTCTACCAGTTCTAATCTTAGAAAATTCACTTTCTAATCAATTAATTTTCTCATTAGCTTTTTTATCAAATTCTTCTTTATAAATTTTTCATTCCATAAATTATATCCTATTCAATGATTGTAAATTTTGACTTTCTATTTAATGTATCAATAATACTATTTTTTTCATTTATGTTAAAAACAATAATTTTTGTTTTGTACTCCTTGCATAAAGCAATTGCTGTAGTATCCATTACTCTTAAATTTTTAGAAATAACATCATCATAAGTTAGTGTTTTATAAAACTCAGCATTAGGGTTTTCTAGTGGGTCACAAGAATAAACTCCATCAACATTATTTTTTCCCATTAAAATAAATTTTGCACCAATTTCTATTGCAGTAATAGCTGAACCTGTATCAGTTGAAAAATATGGCATACCAGTTCCAGCAGCTAATATTGCAACTCCACCTTTATTTAAATAGTCTTTAACATTTCTTAAATAATAAGTATCACAAATTTTTTCCATTTCTATTTTTGAGAAAACTTTTGCATCAATATTTATATTTTTTAAAATAGATTCAAAAGCAATAGAATTTATTATTGTTGCTAACATTCCCATATAATCTGCTTGATCTCTTGGCATATTAACTTTACTTGCTATAGAACCTCTTCAAATATTTCCACCACCAAGAACAATTGCCACATTAAAATGATTTATTAAAACTTTAATTTGTTGTGCAATCTCATTTAAAATTTCAAAAGAAATTATATTATCACTGTCATTATGATTAAGTGAGGCTCCACTTAATTTCAACATTATAGTTGTTCTATTGCTATTATTGTTTGAATGCATAAATATCTCCTATACTACATAAAAAAATAGATTTGATCTATTTTTTTACATCAAAACCTATTTTTTCATTTGTGCAGCTACTTCACTTGCAAAATCATCAACTTTTTTTTCAATACCTTCACCCAATTCAAAACGAACCATGTCTATAACTTTTGCATTTTTTTGTTCTAGTAATTTTTTAATAGTTATACTACCATCTTTAAAAAAAGGTTGTTCTTCTAAACAATTTTCTGAAAGAATTTTATTTAATCTTCCATCAATAATTTTATCCATAAATTTTGGATCTTTTTTAGAGTTTTTTGATTCTTCTTTAGATTTTTCTAAAAGAATTTTTCTTTCAGATTCTAATCACTTATTATCAACTTTTTCTTTACTTAAAAATCTAGGATTCATAGCTGTTAGATGCATTGCAATATCTTTTGCTAATGAATCATCTACAATACCATCAATTAAAATAGCAGATGATATTTTTGAATTACTATGTTGGTATGCTCCAAAAGATTGATTTGATTTTTTTGTTAATAACATTGCTCTTCTAAATTCAATTTTTTCACCTATTTTAGCTGTTGCTTCAACACATGCAGTTTTAACATCTTTACCATTTTTTAGTTGCATTTTTTCTACTGATTCTTTGTCCACTTTTTTGTTTATAAAAATAGCATCAATTATATCATTAACTAAATTTATAAATTCTTCATTTTTTGCAACAAAATCTGTTTGAGAATTAACTTCCAAAACTAAACATTGATCTCCTCTAATAACTGCATTTGTCAGACCTTCTGCAGCAATGGCATCTGCTTTTTTAGCAGCTTTTGAAATGCCCTTTTCTCTTAGTCATTCAATGGCCTTATCTATGTCACCATTTGATTCAACTAATGCTTTTTGACAATCCATAAATCCAGCTTGTGTTCTTTCTCTTAGTTCTTTAACTTTTTGCGGAGTGATATTACTCATAAAATTCTCCTATCCATATAGTGATAATTAAAATAATTTTCATTCTTTCTAATTGTAATACATTTTAATGATTTAAAACAACCAAAATAAAAAACATAGTCCTTAAATTGGATCTATGTTTTTCTAATTATAACTACTCTTAATAACTATTCAATTCCAAGTTCAGCAGCAACTTCATCATACACTTTTTTCATTTGCTTAGCTGATTTTATAAATTTTGCTTTTTCTGCCTTATTTAATTCTAATTTTATTGGTCTACTTCATCCATCTTTGTTAATAACTGCTGGTCATCCAAGTTGAAGATTGTATGTTCCATTTGTTACACAAGATACAGGTAATACAATATTTTCATCTTGTAATACTGCTCTACAAATTTTGTTTAATGCAGCACCAATACCATAAAATGTAGCTCTTTTTAAATTAATAATTTTGTAAGCCATTCTCATTACTTCATTGTGCATTTTATTTTGTTGAGCTTCTGTCATTTTTCCACCAAATTTTGCTAATGGAATTCCACCAATTGTAGCAGCAGAGAAAACTGAAACTGATGAGTCACCATGTTCACCTACAACATATGCACAAACACTTTTTGGACTAACTTTATATTTTTCACATAATAATCTATTCAATCTTACTGAGTCTAAGCTAGTACCACTTCCAATTACTTTATGTGGATCAAAACCTGTCATTCTTTGATACAAAGTAGTAATAATATCTACTGGATTAGATGCAATTACAGTAATCCCTTCAAATCCAGAATCTCTTACACCATTTGCTATATCTTGAATAATTCTTGCATTTCTTCCTACTAATTGAATTCTTGTTTCTCCTGGTTTTTGAGCTACACCTGCAGTAATAACTACAATGTCAGCATCTGAACAATCATCATAACTTCCATATTTTACATATTTAGGCGGTTGCACTAAATTTGGGATTGCATCTGAAGTATCAATTGCATTACCTTTTGCAGCACCTTCAAATGCATCTATTAATACATATTCATCAAATAAATTTTGGTTCATAGCACCATATAGAAAAGCTGTACCAACAGCACCACAACCAATCAAAACCACTTTTCTAGTTTTCATTTTTGTTACTCCTTAATATTGATGAGGAAGATATTTTCCTCATGCTTTCATCTGATAAGAAATATATTATTTCAAAGTCAATAGAAATTTGTTTATATGAATCATACAAAGACATTTCATATTTAAAATCTTCAATACTTCTTACACCTCTTATTATATAATAGCAATTAAGCATATTTAAAATATCTATTGTTAAACCTTCATTTTTTATAACTTTTATATTTTTATTATTTTTTACAAAATTAGAGTTTATTATGTTGTTATATCTAATTTCTATATGAGATGAATTTTTATTTTCATTATTACTTACAACAATATAAATAATTTCAAAAAGCTTCATAGCTTTATTAATTATAGATTTATGCCCATCATGAAAAAATTCAAAAGTTCCAGGATATATTGCAATATTATAATTTTTTAACATAAATTATTAAATTCCATTATTTTGAATATTCATTTAATTCATCATTGTAAACTTTAACTATTTTAAATAAAGAAATTTGGTTATGTCCTGGGCAAATAATTGAATCATCATTTGCAAATTTTAAAAATCTTTTTAAAGATTTTTTCATCTCTTCTAAATTCCCTGTAGGTAAGTCTGTTCTGCCTATACAATCAGAAAAGATAAAATCTCCTGTAAATATATATTGTTTATATATAAAAGTTATAGAACCTTTAGAATGGCCTGGGGATAAAAAAATACCAATTATTTCTTGACCAAATTTTATTTCAGTATTATTAGATTTAATTTCAAATATTTTTTCTTTTGGAAATGTTGATGGCGATTTAAATGCCATGTTAGTTGATATTTGTCTCAAATGAATAGATTCATGCTCTGATATATAAAAAGTAACATCTTTGAATTCTTTATAAATTTTATCAATATCAACTATATGATCATAATGAGCATGTGTAATAAAAATTTTAACAACACTTATCTTCTTTTCTTTTAAAAAATTTATAATTGATTTACCATTTCAACTAGGGTCAATTACAATTGCTGTTTTTTTATTAATTATGATATATGAATTATTAGCCATTCTTGAATTTTGAAACATATATAATTCATCATTAATAAGAGTGTCAAACATAATGAATTCCTTTTTTGAAAATTATAATAAAAAATAAATCATTTTAAAAATGATTTATTTAAATTTTAATATATTATTTTTTTTGTTGTGAATTTTGTAAATTTGGTCTATCATAAACAACTTTTCTAAATTCAGGTTTTCTTTTAACAATTTCTGGTAAAACAATTTCATCATCTTTTTTATCCACAAAAGACTTAGGTAAATTTTTACCTTCAGCTATTGCATCACAAAGAATTCCAATTAATAAATAAACAGATTTGATTGAATAATTATTTGCAGGAATTACATAATCAATAGATTCAGGATTTGCATTAGTATTACAAATTGCAATTACTTTAATTCCTAATTTCTTTGCTTCTAATAATGCAATTTTTTCATTTTCAGGATCTGTTAATATTAAAGCTGATGGTAAATCTTTCATAGTTCTAATTCCACCAAAAAATTTTGCCAACTTTTCAGTTTCTTTTCTTTTAGCAACTTGTTCTTTCTTAGTGAATTTTTCAATTTCACCATACTTTTGCATATATAACAAATTATTAAATTTTTTAATAGAATTGCTTACAGTTTTAAAATTTGTTAAAGTACCACCAAGTCATCTTTCATTAATATAAAAAGCTTGTACTCTTTTTGCTTCTTCTTTAACATGATTTTTTATAGTTTTTCCTCTTGTACCTACTATTAAAACTGATCCATTATCCTTTGATAAATTCATTAAATAATTGTATGCATCACTTAATGCAATCACTGTTTGCATTAGGTCAATAATATAATTATTACCTTTTTTAGTGTAAACAAAACTTTTCATTTTTGGATTTCATTTTTTTGATGTTAAACCAATATGAGCACCAGTTTCCATTAATTTGTTAACACTAATAACTTTTTTGAATTTATTATTAGCCACAGTTGGATTTGCATTAATTTTTGCCATAATGTTAGCTTCAATTTCACTAGCTTTTTCTTTGTATGTACTTTCTGATGATTTTTTAGCTATAACATTATTTTCAACATTTTTTTGTGCAGATTCATTTTTTAATTTTGTTGTTTCTGCTTTTGCAGTAGTCTTTTTAGACACTGATCCAACTTTTTTTTCTGCTTCTTTTTTTGGCATTTTGTCTCCTTAAATATTTAAAAATACATAATATTATATAATATTTTTTATAAAAATGGTTATATATAAAAAATAAAAGGCAATGCCTTTTATTCAATATTATCTGTAGTAACTTCACTTTTATCTACAATAATTTTACTTTTTCTTCCTAGTAATTCAATTTCAATTTCTAATTTATTGTTTTCATCATCTATAGCAACAATATATCCTGAAGTATCTTTCATTTGGCCTGATATAATTTTAATAAATGTACCAACTTTTAAAGAATAATCTGAAGTATGTTTGTCATTCATTTTAATATTTGTATCATCTAATTCTGAATGATCATTTATATACATATCTCTAGTATCTTCTGTGTTGCTTATTTCATTAATAAAACTTTCTTTTTCTAATGCTTCTGAATCAGTGTCTAACTCATTTTCATTAGATGTTACTTTATTGTCAATTTGTGAATCATAAAAACCATCATTATTTAAATTATTAACAACAAAAGGTTTATTATTAACAGAAACTATATTTGGTAATCCAACTAAAAATTCAACTTCTCCAGTAGATTTTTTGTTATCATTGTTTTCTTGTTTTTGAGTATCAACTGTATTATCTACATAACCAGAATATGAACCTTCAGATTTATTAATAATAATATCTTTATTTAAAGAAGGATCAAATAATGCTTCTACATCTTGATCTGACATTGGTATGGGTTGTGCTCCTTTACCAGATGATCCAACAAACCCTGTTATACCATAAGTATTTCTAATGGCATATCATGCCTCTTGAGTCATAATCATTTGAATATAAATATACCCTGGAAATCTATTTACTTCTCTTATTCTTGTTTTTTTATACTTATTACCAGGTAATGTTTCTCATGTAATAGATTTAGTATTTCTCATTAATTTTGGCGGAGGATTTGTTTTATTATCAAAAATTTCAATTGTTATTTCTCTACTTTTTAATAATTTAATCTCTTTCACTAAATCATTTAAACCATATGCTCTAATTTTATCTTCTATATTTTTATAGACAACTTCCTCATTACCAATAATTGTTGTAGCAATATATCACTTTGGCATTGAACTATTCATATAATATTATTCTCCTAATAAACTTTTTATTTTACATATGTAACCATTAGTAACCCAATTCCTGTAAATATTGCAGCTAATATTAAAACTATTATTACAACCACAAAAAAATCTGATACTAATTTTGATTTTGTTGTTCATGAAGTTCTTTCAAATTCTTTTCCAACTCCATAAAAAAATTTTTTAAATTTTTTAAATTTCTTAGTTTGTATTTCTGAAGCAAAGGGATCACTTTGTTTATCATCACTATTCAAATCTTCCCTTTTGCTTTTCTTAGTAACAATTATTTCTTCTTTTGCCATAAGTATTTACCTTGTTTCTTTATGTAATGTAGCTTTTCTACACTTTGGACAATATTTTTTTAATTCTAATCTTTCTGTCCTATATTGATTTATTTTAGATTTATAATTTCTTGACAAACAATCTTCACAAATCATAATAACATTTTTTGCCATTATATTTTTGCCTCTTCTATTTTTGACTCATTCTTTTCTTGAAAATATTTCTTTCTCATCAAAAAATAATTAATTATAGGAAGTAACATAAATAATAATAACATAATAAAAAAGACAATTGAAACTTCTCAAAGTTTTAATTTAAATGGGTTACTTGGTCCAAATAACACTCCTCATGAACTATGATAATTTGGATCCAAAAATACTCTCACAATATTTTCATAAAAAAATTGATAACCAAAAACAATTGTTATACCAATCAAGGAAATAACTGATATTGGCACAAAAAAATATGTATTAAATTTGTTGACTTTAACTTTATTAGTAATGTGATTAATTAATGTAAATAAAACAATTAAACCATATATAAAGAAAAAGAATAGAGTCGCATAATTTGAAAATCCATCAACAAATGCATCATGATTAAAAGATGAGGATAGAACGGTTAATAAAGCAAGTCATATTACTTCCACAATTACAAATAATATTGTTCCAGCCAATAATTGTTTATTATTTGCAATAGATAGTAATTTATTACTTCCAATTATTAATTTATCATTTACAAGTTTATCAAATGATCTTATTGCAGTTAGTATCATTGAGTTACATACACCTAATATTGATACAAACATAAATACACTAACAATATATTGAAAAATTATTTGAGCTGTTGGATTACTGTAAAATATTAAATCAAATGTTTCTCCAATTGAACCTTGACCTATCAATATTTGAACCACTGTTATTAATATATAGAATATTGAAACTAATATCATTCCAACAACTATTGAAATAGGAACAGTTTTTTTAGATTTTGCTTCTAAACCTATTGATCCTACACATGTAAAAGAATCAAATGCAAATAAAATAGCAGGAAGAGATGCAAATATACCAACAGGACCTAAATTTGACAATTGTGAAGAATTATCTATTTTTTGTCCAGGTTGGGATGGTTCAAATAAAAAACCAGCATTATTTTCATTAAATAAATTATTGCCATTTTTTAAAAATACAAAACCTAATACAATTATTAAAATAATTGGAACAAATTTAAGTGATGTTAGAACTATTTGTGATATTTGAGAAACCTTAGTAGCAAAATAATTTAACGCTACTAATATAAAAAATATACCAAATGTTAATAACATAATAAATCCCATATGGACTTTACCAGATAAATTAAATATATTAAAAATTGCTTCAGATACAAAAACAGTAATACATGCAATCAATATACCTAAGTAAAATAAATTAAAATTTATTTTTACTACATATCCTAGTTTTTTTCCACATAATTTATTGGCTCATCCACCTATTCCACCTCCAGGATCTGCTGAAGATGCCTCTCCAAAACAAATGGCTGTACATGTAGAAATAATTGCAGCAATTATTCAAGCTATTAATACATTAATACCATAGTTGTTATTTGCATTAAATACAGAAATATTTTTAAAAAAAATGCCTATACCAACTACACTACCAACCAAAATAGAAATTGAAGTGATTAACCCTATTTTTCTTGTTGTCTTTAATGAAACTTCCACACTACCTCCCATCTATATTCACAACTTTTATTGACGAATATATAAAATAAAAAATATCCTTTTTAGGATATTTACTAAATATTATAGTAGATTTTTTAAATATAGGTATTTAAAAAAACATTCTTATATAAATTAATTAAAATAAATCTTTGCTTGATCTTTTATTCTTTGCCTAATGTAATACAACCTACTTCTTAAATATTTTATATTTTTATTGTGTTTTTTACAAATATCTTTTATAGAAAATTTATCACTAGCTCACTCAAGAAAAATTTCTTTTTCATTTTTAAAATTATTATCTAAATAATTACAAATTCATTCATATTTAAAAACATTTTCATTTTCATAATTACTTAATGAATCTGGAGTCTTTTCCAAACTATCAGCACAATTATTTAAGTAATTAAATCTGTCATCATCATAACTTCTACAAATGTTCATTATATTATGTTTATAATTTGAAAATGATCTACAATTATCTAAAAATCTATTTCTAACAAATAAAAATATAAAACATTTAAATTTTTTATTATTGTTGTAATATTTGTAAATATCACATCCTTCTTTAAAATATATGGTTATTAGTGAATCTACATCATCTTGAGTATAATATTTTGAAATTGATGTGTTTCTTAAATATTTATATCCAGAAATTTTTAAATTATTTAAATACTTTTTTTCTAACAAATTATAAGCAAAATAGTTTTTTGATTCATTATATAAATATAATAATTCATTATCATTTAATTCTACATTTGATGACACTTTATACCTCCAAATATTATTTATATATAATTGCATATAAAAGGATTCCAAGACTTACACTAACATTTAAAGACTGAACACTACCAATACTCATTGGTATTTTTAGTTTTAAATCTGAATTATCTAAAATAACTTTAGATATGCCATTATTTTCATTGCCCAAAATTAAACATATTTTTTCAAAATCAAACTTTGAAGAACTTAAATCAACACTTTTATCATCTAAACATGAAGACAAAACTCAATAACCTAATTCTTTTAATTTCATTATGATATTTGATAAATTAGATATAGATAACATTTTTACATGAGAAATTGCACCAGCACTTGTTTTAATAACAGTATCATTTATTTGAACTTGATTCATTTTTTTGTATATAATACCCTCAACACCAAAACAACTACATGTTCTTATTATTGCACCAAAATTACCAGGATCTTGAATACTATCCAACATAATAATTATTTTTTTTTCAGAATTAATACTATTTATGTCTGAAATAAAAGAATTAAAGTTATTATAAAAATTATTTTCTTTTAACTCACCTATTACAAATTGGTGATTTCCATCAAAAACAGAATAAAAATTATTATCTTTTTTATAACATATATTGAAATTAATTTTCTTTTTCAGTTCAAGCAACTCAGGAAAATCGTGTTTTAAATAAACAGTTGATATTTTATTCTGCTTTATATTGTCTAAAACACCCTTTTTTCCTAAAACATATTTTGACATATTTCTATTTACCTTTCATTTTAAAAAAAATTCAAATTTTTATTAAAATTTTATTAATAAAAATTTGAATTCAAACAATTAAATTAATTTATTTCTAATTAGTTCTTTTCTTAATACATCAGCTTGGACAAAATTTCTATCTGATTTTAATTTATCTCACTTCAATAATAAATCTACATTTTGATCAGTGTGAATATTTTCTACATTGATCCCAAGTACATTTAATAAAGTATATAGTATGTTATATTTCAAATTTAATGTATCATATTCTTTTTGTCTTAATGCTATGTGTGCATTTTTTATTTCTGCATTAATAAAAGTAATTGTGTTTGGAATATTTAAGTCATTTAATAACAATTCAAAAATTGAAGGACTCAGCATAACAGGTCTTAATTCATTGTTTATAATAAGATAACTTTTGAACATATTAATATCATCTATTATTTTTGATATATCTTCTTCTGCTTGTTCCATATATTCATCAGCATAATTAATTGGATTTGAATAGCCTGTTTGGTAAAAAAACCATCTGATAGCATTACCACTATATATTTCTAATAAATCTTTAACATATACACAATTATTTAATGATTTTGACATTTTAGTATCATTAATTGTTAAATGACCAACATGAACTCAGTTCTTTGCTATGGGAACATTGCAAAGCGCAATATTTTGAGCATTTTCATTTTCATGATGAGGAAATTTCAAATCAACACCTCCACCATGAATATCAACAGATCTACCAATATATTTATTTATTAAATAAGCACATTCAGTATGTCATCCTGGTC
The DNA here is from genome assembly GCA_947648205.1 of uncultured Mycoplasma sp. GTDB lineage: Bacteria > Bacillota_I > Bacilli_A > Mycoplasmatales > Mycoplasmoidaceae > Malacoplasma > Malacoplasma muris. The sequence continues at coordinate 23,643 of CANSNC010000001.1, read as the reverse complement.
TACCATATGAAAACTTTGTTTTTCAATTTAAACCTGATTTTGTTTCTTTTCATAAAACAAAATCAAAAGGAGATTTTTTTGATTTATTTTCTTCAATTCTTGCACCAATCTCTAAATCATTTATATATTTATTAGAAATGATTCCATAGTCCTTAATTTTATCTATTGAAAAATATACATCACCATCAACTTTATAAGCAAAGCCTTTTTTTACTAAAAATTCTATATATTTAACAATTCCACCAATGTGTTCAGACACTTTTGGAAAATAAATACCTTTTGAGATATTTAATTTTTCCAAAATACTTTTGTAATGTTCTAAATAATAATTACCAATTTCTAGTTCTGTTTTATTTTCTAGTTTGGCTTGTTTAATAATTTTGTCATCAATATCTGTAATGTTATGAACAAAATTAACATCAACTTTAAATGTTCTTAATAATCTTAATAAAACATCAAACACAACAATTGGTCTAATATTACCAATATGTACATGATTGTAAACTGTTGGACCACACACATAAATAGATAATTTATTATTCATAATTTTTATAGCTTTATTTTTTTTCTCAATTGAACTAAATAGTTTCATATTTTCCTCTTATTTATAAACTATATTAAGTATAAAACAAAGTTAAAAATTTATCTTATGATAATTATTAAAAAGATAAATAAAAAACAAGAACAATTGTTCTTGTTTCTAATTTAGTATTTTTTATTGTAATTCTTTTTATATTCTTCATTAAGTCTATTATCAAGTTTTTTTGCAATTTTTTGTCTATTTTTTCTATCCTCAATTACACCTAAGATAATAATAGGTATCAATAGAATTGTTGCAGGCACAATAACTGATGCAGCAACAATACCTCAATTAGTACCTTCATTTTTAGGTATAAATTTGGCAAACTGAGTATATAAATTTGATGATGATAATATTTCAGCACCTGCACTTGTTAATAATCTAACTTTTACATTTAATAAACCTTGAGCATCATCTGGAATCAAATCAACTTCTTTTACATACGAATTAGCATTTGTAAAAGAATATAATTTTGCTGCTTCTTCTGGAGATACTTCGCTTGGTAATTTATTTCTTAATAAAGCTAAATCTGCATTATTTGAATTATCAGAAATCAAATTAATAAGTGGTGTTAAACTTTGATTATCATTACAATCAATAATTGTGCTAAGTGATAAAGAAGTATCATCCACTTTTATTGTTGCAGTAACTGTTAATTCACCAGTACCATCATTTCCTTCTAATATTATACTAATATCAGAATCAGTAACTTTATTGCTTAAATCTGTAGATACATTAGCAAAAACATTTAATTTTTCTTTATTAGACATAGAAGTAGAATTTATAGAATTAATAATATCTGATGGTCTAGAATTTTTATAACTTTGATTATCAGTAGTTATCTCATAGAAAGATTTTCAAACAACCATATCAACTGGTTCTTGAGACTTTTTAAATCCACTATATGTATAGATAAAAGATTTTTGTGGATAAACTGTACCATTTTCAACATAATTTTCAATTGTAACAACAACTTGAACTGTACCACTAATTGTAGATTTATTTAAAGTAATATTAGATGAAGTTATTTTATTCTTAGTTGTCTCTGAACTACCATTAAAAATGTCAAATTCATTCATTAATCTATCAGCTGTAATATTTAAAGGAGAAATATTTGAAATATTATCAAGACTTTCTTTAAATTTAAAAGTATCATTAAGTAACAGTGTACCTGCAGTTTGTGTAAAACCTTGAAAAATTGTTTCAATTGAAGAAGAACTAAAGCCAGGTAATTTTTCTCCATCCTTAGTTACATCTAATACAATTTTTAATGTACCATAAGTGTCATTTCCAACAGCACTAACTTTTATAGTTCCATCATTAATATAAGATACAAAATAATCACTAAATCTTGCAAAAGTTTCTAAGCTAGAAATTACACCACTATTATTCCCTGTTGATGAATTTAACTTTGATGCAATAGTAGATGCACTTTGTCTTTTTAAATCATCATTCATAACTTCAACATTTTCTTTAAACATAAAATATACTGAAGCATTAGCATTTGGATTTGATAAAAATATAGATGGAGTTTCAAATAAAATTCTTACATTATTTGAATTTGCTAATTTTGGTATTGTTATATCTATTTTTGCTTTACCTTCTTTATCATAAGGAATAACATTTATTATTCACTCATTTTGATTTGAAATCACACCAGAATCATAATTTGCTTGTTGACTAAAAGCAGGACCAAAAATAACAAATGAATTAATTAATTCTTGTGGATCAACTGATGAAGGTAATTTAGCACCATATTTAGCCAATAAAGAAGTTTTTAAATTAGCATTTTCTGGTTTGTCTATATATGTAGTATCAATTTCAGTAATACTTGCTGAACTACCTAAAGAATTAAAGTAAAAATAATTACTATAGTCAAATGCAAAAACTTTATTTGCAGTTAATGCTTCACCTTGTGCAGTTACTTCTCACATATATGGAACTGTAACAATAACTCTCATACTACCTGTACTATCATTATATGTAGATGTAATAGACTCATTTGTAACATTTTCTAAAACAACTAAGTAGTTTTTAATTTCATCTTTTGTAATTTCACTAGGTAGTTTATTTTTTATAAATACAGGTATTGGTTGTTTTTCTTGCCCACTATCATCTGTCTCATTAGCTGCATAAACTTTAGAAATTGCATTATTAAATTTATAAGTTTGACTAGCCAAAGTAACTTCTTTAACATCATTCTCTGAAGTTATATTTCCATTGTAATCAATCTTTCTTAATTTTTGTTTAAATGTTAAAGTAACAGTATATATTTTATCATCAGCAGCAACAAAATTAGATTGTGTAATACTGATTGAAGGAGAAATACTTAATCTTGGATCTTGAAAAGTTACATCCAAAAAATCTTTATATGATTCACCATTACCTAAATAATTTATAAACTCTGATGCATATGTATTTCCTGCTGCAACTTTTTGACTTATAACAGAAGGCGCAACTTCAGATTGAGATCTAATATTAAATTTTATTGGCAATTCAAAAGAATCTGTTTGAGCCAATTTATCTCATTGACCAACAAATGTATTTCCATTAAATTGGCCAAAAGTTGAATCAGTCATTTGTCCAAATCAACTAGCACTACTTGGAGATGTAACAATATTATAAATCTCTCCTAATTGAATTGTACTTTGTTTAAAATTATATAATAGTATAGGAGATTCAAATTTTAAATCATACTGAAATACTTGACCTTTTTTATCTAAAAATACATAACCTATTAATTCACTAGTAGCACTATACAATTTACTAACTGTATATAAATCAGTCATACTGCCAGTATTATTATTTTCTATTTTTGTTGTTTTATACTCTGATGTTGAACTATTATCAGCTAAATTTAAATTTAAATAACCATAATAACCTGTTGGTTGAGCTGCATCTTCTTGTGAAAAAAACATCATGTAATTTGAACTATTATTTTGACTTAATGTAACAGTAATATTAGTATTATCCTTGAATGGAGTTGTAGCAGAATCAACATTTATTGTTTTTATAGAATTAGCACCAATAGTTTGATCTACTGTAAAATCACTAGTGTTTAAAGTTGGCACTTTTAGAGTAAATAAATATTTATTTGAATTAGCACTAGTATATGAACTTGCTTGAAAAATAAAATAAGCATTATTACCTAATGAATTAGATCTGTATGCAAATATTGGTTTATATTCTATATTATCAGTAACTTTATTATTAAATAATGCTGAAGAAACACTTATTGTATATGTTGCTTGAGTAGTATTATCTGTTGAAAAATTAGATGTACCAGTAATCTTTCCTGATTTAATAGTATAGTCAGCAGCTGAACCTGATGTGCTTTTTGTGAAACTATTCAATTGAAAAAAATGAATAGTGTGTGTTGCAGCTGCTTCTAATGTCATAAAATTAAATTTATCACTTATAGTTGATGATAATTGTCTAACCAATCTATAATCACCAGCTTTTTGAGCTTTTAAGTCTTTCACATCATCTTCTCATTTAATTTCAAACAAAAATGATCCTGAAGTTGTTGTATTTGTTGATGATAAAATAACAAATAAAGCTTTACTAACTAACTCTCCACCACCTGAATATAAAATAGATTCAATTTTTGTTTCACTATCAGTATTAACACCAATCAAAGTGGCTAAATCTGATTTTTTTACTGATCATTGTTTTGAACCAGGAACAGAAACTGAATTTGTTGTTGCTCCATTTTCTTCTTTAGATTGTGAAACAGCTGACAATCAAAATTTAGATATTATATCATTATTAAAAGCAGTATTACTTGTTGAACCAACTGATGCATATGAAGTGTATGCATCATCATATGCTGTGTCTTGTTGTAAAGTATCCAAACTATAACTAATAGTATTTCCTGATTTAGTCATATGTGAAGGAGTATTGTACATTGTTACAGCTGAATTATTATTAGTCTTTCAATTGTAATCAAAACTTGATGTACTATTTCTATTAACTATAAGTTCTTTATTATTAGTTGAATCAACAACTTTAATTGTAGGAAGAATAACTATAGGCGCTAAAGCAGTTACACCTAAAAATAATTTTAAATATCTTTTCATAAATATTTTTTTCATATTATTCTCCTATTTATTTTTTTTGATTTTGTTTTTTTAATTTTGCACGTCTAATTAAAATTACTACTAATGCAGCAATTAATATAATGCTGATAAATAATGCTAATACAACACTCAATACAACAGTTAGGTTTAATGGAGCTACATAAGAGTTTCCATCTGTTATTTTTGTTTGAACAAATCCTTTTAATTCAATTTTAAAATTTCTATTTGCATCAGTTGTTTCTTGATTATATTTTGTTAAATTAACTTCAACAACCAATGATTTATTTTCAATATTAGGTGTTATAGTAACATCATCAGGATTTATTTCTTGTCCATTAAAAGCAGGAATTTTTGATAAATACTCTTTAATGACTAAATCTTTAGTAACATCATTTAAATTTGTTGATAATAATGTTTGAGATACAGAACTTATTGGAATTCAACTAAATTGAGTAACATTGTTAATTCCTTCATTTAAAAAACCAGTATAAACATTACTTTCTACATTTGTTCCATCTTCTACTGAAATATTAATACTTCCAGTTGATGGAATGATGTTGTAAATTACTGATTTATTATCAGCACCTGTAACAAATGTAGATAATGGGATTTCTTTGCTAAATAATTTATCTGCAACATCTACAACAGACATTTTTGAAATATCACCAAGAGCTGTTTTAACTTCATCTTGTGATTTTCAAGTTATACCAGAAATAGAACTATTGTAACTTTTAAGAGTAAAAACTTTTTCTGTTTTAAATCCTTCTACATAAACATCATTTTGATCTTTGTATCTTTCACCAGATCAAGAATCAAAAGTTAAGCTTACTTTAACAGTTTTATCTTCAGCAGAAGTTGGATTTATTGATCCACTGGTTGAGGCTGATTGACCATTTCCAAATTGTATATCAACAGTTCTGTCTTTTGAATAAACATCATAAGAGCCATTAATAAATTGATTAGACAAAGCTTTGATAAATTCAGGATCATTTTTATTATTTTGAAAATCATTAACAACTTTAAAACTTGATGAAACACCAACTAAAGATGAATCATTTTTTCAAGAGAACTGTAAAGTCTTATTTGCATCAGGATTTACTTTAAATGTACCATCAGGATATGTAGTAGATTTTTCCTCTTTAACTATACTATTAGTGTAAACATCATACTTACTATATTCATATACTAATTTTAAAGACCCTTTTGAATCATCAGCAATACCTTCAACACTATTAATTCCAATTTGAGAAATTTCATTTTGACTTAATCCTGTAGTAGTAGCAAAATTAGTTTCATCAACATTTTGTCCATAATACATTAATTGTGCTATTTTGTTATTACCTGTTGCTGTTGTGTTTAAATACAAACCTTGTGTTAATAATGATAATAAAGCATTTGAATCTGAACCACCAAAATTAACAAGTTCACTTGGAAATAAATCTGCTAAAGTTCCTGATAAACTATTTTCACTACCAACTAAATATTTATTTAAAGGGTTGTCTTGTTCTTGTGTATTTATATTTAGTGATTGAACTTCATAATTTGCTTTTTCTACAAAATCCATTGTTGTACTAGCAATATTTGAATCAGTTGACTGTAATCCTCTAATTTTATATTGTCTTTCATTCTGTGTTGGAACTTTGTTTCCAACTCAATCTGTAGATGTATCAGCATTTGCAAAATTAATTGTAATAAGAACAGATCCATATTTTTTATCATTAGCTTCATTAGAAGTAATTTTTTGTTTATTTAAAGTTGCACTTGCAGGAAGTTTAAAATTTTCTCCACGTTCAACCATATTTAATAAAACATCATCAATAGTAAGAGTATCATATGTTTTTTTAGTATCTGCTAAAAATTGGGAAATCTCATCAACACTTCTTCATTTAAAATTGTATTTATCTGGTATTAATAATCCTGAAAACTGCTGAGTAGATCATAATGCATTATTATTATTCTTTAACTCAACTGTGCTACTTGAAACAGGAACACCATTTTGAAATTGATTCAAAGTTTGTTTTACTTTAAATTCAACATATCCATTAGTTAAATGTCTATCTTCAATTTTCTGTATTTCAATGTTAATAATTGCATCATAATGAGCAAAACTCAATAAAGACTTTATTTGTTCTTCATTTATTTCATTTGGTCTTAATTTACCATAATATTCTCATGAATTTATATCATTATTAGTGTATTTTCAACTAGCAGTTGTTTGTGTAGTATTACCATCAGCAATAGCATGTTGATTAACATCAGTTAATGGTTCATTTGATATTGGTAAATTTGAAATTGCAAAAGTTGACCCTACTGAAATAGAGGCTAATGAAATTAATGATGTTGTTCAAAGAGATATTAATTTAGTCTTTTTCATTTTGATACACCCCATAAAAATACCATTTTAATAAATTATAGTTGAAAAAAAGGGGTAAATCAAACTCTACAAGCAATTTTTTAATTCATTTTTTTAAAAATATAGTATAATACAAAAAACCTTTAAATTCTAAAGAAAATTTAAAGGTTATTTTATTATATTTCTTCTTCAGTAATATCAATTTCTTTGAAGTAAATATCATTATCAATTTCATATTCATCAAAAGATAAATTCACTTTTTTAGCTTCATATCTATTTGATTCTAATGGTTCAGTAATTAATAAATTGTTTTCATAAAATTTAGCATAACTATCAGTTGAGTATTTATATAAATATTTAATAAGTAAACTAACATATTTTGCACTAACTGCTTTTTCATCATCTATAAATAATCCATCAATGTGATCAGATTTAACTATCTCTTCTACATCTTCACTTAAAAAATCACCACCATATAATAATGGTATATGATTACCAATATAGAATCCATATTCTTCTCTTAAGAAATTTCTAATAACTTTAATTGTATCAACAATAAAAGTTGGTGTAGGTCTCAAACCAACTTCTCCTACAAATGTTGGTTTATAAACAATTAATAAATTTTCTGCTAAGTATGATTTATTTATAAATTCAAGAGACTTTTTAATTTTTAATCTGATTGCTTCTTTAGTTGAGTCTTTTAATAAATCTGTTCTTGATTCATCAATACACAAAACAACTTTCATATTATTTTCTAATAATGTTTTAACTTTTTTGTTTACTAAAACACTTGATTCATTAAAAGTTTTTGTTACTTCAGGATGCCCTACTATAACTGTTTTAATTCCATAATCTTTAAGTTCAATTCATGAAGTAGAACCTGTATGATTACCCACAGTTACAAGATCTGTATTTTGAGCAATAACTGAAAGTCTTCTTTTTTTAGCAAGATTCATTGTTGGTAATAAACCAATATAACTTGGAGCTACCAATAAATCTACATTTTCAACCTCAGAAATATTGTCTATAAATTTTTTAATAGACACATAATCAGCATTTAATTTTCAATTAGCAATAATCTTTTTTTGTCTCATAACTACCCCTTATATTAAAGATCACTTTCTTTATTAGAAATCTTTTTGTATCACACATTACTTAGATTAGAATATTCTTTAACTTTACTTCTCGATTCTCTGAACTTTCTTTCATCAATAACCATATTTTCAGCATCTAATGTGAAATTTTGAGAAATATTTTCTATATTTTTAATTTCATCATGACGTTTTTTATTTCATACAGTAGTTAAATCATATGCTGATCTAGTACTAATTATTTGATCAACTTCTTTTAATACAAGTGGATCAATATCTTCTAATAATGGTGAAACATATTCATCATCATTGTTATCATTAACATCAATTGATGGATAGTCAAAGAAACCATCTTCTCTAACTTTTTCATTAACTAAACTTTCAAAATATTCTTGAGAGTCTAAATCTAAATCCTCAAAGAATTCACCTTCATATGATATACCAAGTAAAGCATTGTTAACTCTTTTACCATATTTATTATCATATTTATTCATAGTTTGAACAAGTGATTTAACTGCATCTCTATTAAATGAATTAACTTTACGTTTTCATTGTTGATAAATAGAAACTATTTTTCTTACTAAATAATTAAGCATATATTGTTCAGCTTCAAAAACATCAGTAATTTCTTTTTTATTTTTAAGAATTTTTTGATTTTCTAAATACTTAACATTAAATGCATGTGCTTTGTCTTTGCTTTCTTCAACCAAATCAATAACTTCTAAAAATGCTTCATAATAAGAAACTATTTTGTTGAAATCTGGGTTTGCTAAAACATTATCATTTGCATCTTCAAAAACTTGTTCTTCATCTTCTGCTGGAACTCTAGAACCAAAATATTCTTGATAAATACTACCTACTTCATCTTTAATATTTATATAGAAATCAACAATTTTTTCTGCATCATTTGTTAAAAGAACATCTTTTTCTGATTGAAATAATCTTTCAAAATATTGATAAGGTTCAATGTTCACATTTAAATAATTAACGATTTTTTTAACACTACTTTCTGGCATTGATCTATCAAGTGATGGCAATATTTCATTTTTCACTTTATTAAATCATTTATCATTTCTTTTAATTTGAGTCTTTCATAAACGATTATCAAAAAATCTATATGTAAAACTTGATAGTTTTGATAATTTAATTTCATCATCAAAAAGAGTCATCAATAATTTTGAATAATTATATTTAAATCCTTCAAAGTCTATTCCATTATATGAAACATAATGAAGCAATTTATCAAAAATTAACTTTCTAGCTTCAGGAGTTGTAAATAATCTTTCATGTAGTTTAATTATTTCTTTTATTACAACATATTGTTGTTTTTGTTCAAGATATGATTTATTTTTTTCAATATCAGAATATAAACATAATTGTTCATTAGCAAATTTTTCAATAACTGGAATAGCTAACTCATTTTTTCAAACATTATAGTGATCTGCTAATTTATCATGAATTATATTCATATTATAATTTCTAGTAATTAATGATCTATTATAAATTCCTTGGTCTAAATCTTTAATTCCTAAAGAAACTAATAATGTTGCATAAACACCAATAAAATTTGATTTTAAACTTTTTGCAGACAAATCACCATTAGTAAATACAAAAGGAACAATAGAATTTTTTATATTTGAATTTATTTCAAGTTTTTTATTTAACATTTTTTCACAAATACCATATGGTGAAGTAAATGCCATTACATTTCCAGTAACTTTTACATAATTTATTAATCTACCAAGATTCTTATCAAAATTTTCAATTGCAAATTTTAAAAGTTTTAAATTTGATTCCTGTGCAGCTTCAGCAATTGTTGGTATGTGTAAAATTATAAAATCATATTTTCCTATAGCTTTAATAGCACTATCAATTATTAATTTATTTGCTGAAAAAATGTAATCTAAAGAATTTTTTGTATAATCAGTTTTAATTATTTTCTTTGTAACATTTTCATCTTTTTCATATCCATAATACTTATTTAGAAAACCTTTTTTATGACTAGTCGATATTACAAGAGTTTTCAAATTATTTTGACTAGCTACATTTGTAATAGCCATAGAACTATCATATGGACTGTACATTAATGAATTTACATCATATCCATAAATTGGAGATGTAGATGCTATATAAAGATCAATAAATTTTCTCTCATTTTTAATTAAGTGTAACAGTGGAGAAAAATTGTCATAATCAGAATCAATGAACAACACAGCATCATTTTTATCTAAATAATATTTATCAATGTTTGAATTATATGCTGGCAAAATGTCTTGGTCTTTAACTTTATCAAATAAATTTTGAATAGCATAATTTTTTGCTAAAGTAAAACTATTATCACCCATTCCACATAAAACATCAAAATATTTATTTACATTAATAGAATTTTTGTAATCTCTTCCTTGTTGAATAAAAGCATTATTTCTACCAACAATTGTTCCTATTTGAATATTTCTTTTTACTAAATATCCTTCTATTTCTTTTAATGTATTTGCAAATGAATATTGAAAAGAATCTTTTCCATCTGCAATTAAATGTAAGACAGGTTTTAAACCTTTTTTAATTAAAATGTTTAATATATATTTAAAATTATCTATTAAACAATGATGAGTGTTTTTCGATAAAAGGAAAAATACATGAACATACTTAGAATTTGAAATATTTGCATGTTCTACCAAATCATTAAACATTGGATTATTAATTAAAGTTTTGTTTTCTACTTCTTCTTTAATTCTTTCATTCAAAGTTAATACATCTTTATTCCCATGTAACATTTGATAAAAATTTTTATCAATATCTGTTGAAACAGAATCAAATTCTTTTTTTATGTTTATTTTACTTTTCTTTTTGGCATTAGATAATGTAGCTCACGGATAAATACCAGATATTAAATAATTTATATTTGGTTTATCAGCAAGTTTTAAACAATTACCTTTTCATCTATTATTTAATCCAATACCATCAACACTTAAAAACAATAATGTATTTTTCATATATTTTTCCTTTTTATTATCTATCTAATAAATCTTTAATTGTTCTAACATTTTTAGATTTTTTAACTTTACTTTGTTCAGTCAATCTTAAATCAAGTTTTTTAGAGAATTTTTTCATATCTCTTCTTACTAAATACAATTTAATAAACAAAATAGGAATCATTAAAACTACAATAGGAATTCCAAATGCCAATCCAAATATTAATCAATTAGTACCTTTATATTCTGGAACATTAGTTTTAAAACCAGAATAAGTTGCATTTGATTCTGCCCTCACTTGACCTGTTGAATCAACAAGTTTAATGTTTAAAGATAAAGTTCCCTTAGTATCATCAAATGAAGTAGTAATTTGTTTTTCAAATTCAATACCAGAAGTTAAACTATAAAGTTTTCCAATATCTGTATCAGTAATTTCACTAGCTAATTTATTTTTTATTGATTCTGCTGCCTCACTGTCATTTCTAACCATAATAATTCCAAAATCAGTATTGCTTGTACCAAAACCACTAATTGTAGAATTAAATACTTGAGTTTTTTGATTCATTAAAATACTTGCAACTATAGTTATACTTCCTAAAGAATCATTAAAACTTAAATTAACTTCTAATGGTTTTTGACCAGTGCTAGTTGTAGCTGTATTTGTTAAATAAGTTTCTAAATTTTTTGTTAAATTTGAAAAAATTCTTAATTGGTCTAAAGGTTCTGGATTTGTTGATTTAATTTGAGAAACAATATCACTTGGTAAACCTTGAGTTCTATATTGTTGGTCTAATTCATCATATGATTTTCATACAACCATATCTAATGGATCAGCTGTAGCTTTTAATCCATAATAAACTCTTGTAAAACGTTTTTCTGGAACAATAACTCTTTGTGTAGCACCAGTTACAGTTCTTTGCTCTTCAATTCAATTTTTAAATAAAATAGTAACTTCTAATGATCCATTTGTATTAATAGGAGTAATACTTATTTGTTTTTCTAAAGAAGATGCACTACCACTATAAACAAATACATTTGATACTTTTAAATCATCTTCTGTAACTTCACTTGGAGCTTTAGATAAAACTGTAGAACTTAATTGATCTGCAAATTTAAATCCTGAAATAGCAGCCACTACATTTGTATTTTGTCTATTAAATCCTGTATACACTTGAGTAAACACTTTACTTTCAACATTTGGTAAATCCTCAGTTAAAGTAACAGTAATAGTTGTAGCACCAGCCAAATCATCACCTTTAGCTTGAACTTTAATTAAATCTTCACCACTAGAATTTTGTGTAGTTAATAAATTTCCAAAATAATTTGAAAAATTAGCAAACCTTGATAACACATCTCTTTTTTCTGAACTTGATGCAGAAGTAATAACACTAGCAATTTGTGTAGCTTGATATTTTTCATATGTTTGGTTGTCACTAACTTTATAATTTAAAACTTCATCATTATTTTTAAACATAAAATAAAAGTTTTCATTTGCATAAATATTACTTTTAAACACATTAGCTGTTTCAAAACTATAAGTAACATTAGTTTTTTCTCCAACTTTTGGAAATATAACTTCAACAATTGCAACACCTTCTTTATCAATTGGAGTTACTGTAATATTATTAGTTGTTGGTAAAATAATTTCTCCTGAGTTAATTAATGCAATATTAGTATAAGCAGCACCCATTCTAACAAAATCAGCTAAATAATCATCTTTAGATACTTCTGAAGGTAATGTTGTACTATATTTCAATTTTAGAGTATTTGAAATATCTGTATTATTTGTATCATCAATAAATGCTTTTGTTACTAATGAAACACTAGTATCATATAGAGCTAAAGAATCTGATTTAAAGAAAGGGTTACCTTCACTACCAAAACTATAAGTTAATATTAATCCTGATTTCAATTGTCCATTTTGTCACATATAAGGAACATTAATAGTAACATTCAATATTCCATTAATATCATCTGGACTTAATGTGTATTGAAGACCATCAACATTAGATGTTTTAAATAAATATTTTTCTACATCTTTTAAAGTTACTTTACTTGGTAATAAATTTAATAAAGATGTTGGTATTTGAGTTTTATCTGTTACTTGTTCAATTTTGCCATCACTGTTTACAAAATTATAAGTATAAGTTCCTAAAGTAGCTTGTTTATTAGTATTAACTATATTACCATTGCTATCTCTTGATCTTAAAGTTTGTTTAAATGTTAATGGAAGACTATATTCACCTTCACTATTTTTAGTTAAATTTCCAGGAGTTATAGTAATAACAGGTTCTGGAAATCTTGTATCATATGAATTAATTCTTAAAAAATCTTTATAAGTATTTGCATTTGCTAAATAAGCAGTCATTGTTGAATCAAGACTTGAACCATCAGATGATACTTTTCTATATTTTACACTTGGTGATAATTCATCATTTGAAAGTAAACTATAATTTGCTAAAATTTCAGTAAAATTTGCTGTTGTTGTACCCAATTTTCCAATTAATGTGTTTCTATAATAATCACCAATTGTTCCATCTATATCTTGTGGAAATCAGTCATATGATAATGTAGAAGTTGAAAGATAGTAAACAGTTTGTGTTGAAAAAGATGCCAAAATTGTTTCAACATTAAGATCTTTTGTTAAAGATATTACTTTATTTGAAGAATCTAATGCTAAAAATCCTGTGACAGTTGCATTATCACCATATAAAGGAGCAACTTGCAAAATATATCCTCCTTTTGTTGGATAATTATCTTGTCTAGTAGTTGTTAATCCTAAATCTGTGACTTTAAAATTTGATACCAATATACTATCATTGTTGTCAGCACCACCTGCTGCAACATCAGTTTTAGCTTTTACTATTACAGAGAAGTTAGTTGCATCACCCTTATCAACTAAAGCTAAACTTAATTTCTTACTATTACCAAATTTAGTAACATCATCAGTTGTTAATGTATAACTTACAGCATTATTTGATTTTAAATTACTTTCTGCTAGAGTTCCATTATTGAATTTTATTTTCACAATTGCATGAGATTTAACATTTGCAGCAACTGAACCTGCTTGATATGCTAATATCAAATTGCCACTAATAAACTCATAATCTCTTAAGTACATATTATTAGAAAAATTTGAGTTAGAAATAGTTTGTGAAATAGTAAGTGTTTGAACTGTTGGTGTAGTTGTTGAACTAGAAAAATGTGTATTATTTACATTGTAAAACTTTATTGTTTGAACTTGATCAGCATTTGTAATTTTAGATGCCTCAAACAATAACAAAGAATCTGTTGCATCATCTGCAACAACAAAATCTTTAATATTATTTCCATTATTAATAGTAACTTTTTTATTTGTTACAAGTTGACCAGATTGTCAATCATATTGTAATATATATGCTTTGCTAGTATCAGTAACCAATACATATAAATATCCTGTAGTTAATAAACTACCACTTGAATATTGAATAGCTCTAATAGTTACAGCAGAATCAGTTGTACCTGAATCTGTCTTAAGTGTATCTTTCTTTATAACTCAGTGAGCATTACCAGGATTTGTATCAAATAAACTATATTTTGTAATTTGATCAGGAGTAGTTGAAGAAGCAGCACTTGCAGTTAAAATAGCATATGAGTCATTTGATTTACTCATAGCATAATAACTTTTTTGTGTAGTTTCAGAAGGATCATTTCCACTAATATTAATTATATGGCTTGGATCAGTAGTTGTTGTCACTTTAGCATTATGACTAACACTATTAACGTTTATATCATTGTTAATAGATTTTGTTGTATTTGCTAAAGGGATTGCAATACTAGTAGATAATGCACTTGAAATTAATAATCCTGTTATTAATAAAACTTTATTCTTTTTAATTTTCATAATTACTCCCTTTTTAATTTTTTAAATAAATATAATTTATTTTAATTTTTTAGCTTCTAACTTAACTTTATCTTCTTTGAAACGTCTAATTCTTGCACGTTGTGCTACCATTGCAATTAATACAAATACTAAAATACATGTACCTATAGCAGCAATTGGAATAGATATTAAAGCAGTCAAATCCTTAGGTGGAATTATATTTGCATCACTTGTATATTTTGTACTTGCAAAACCAGTTAATTTAGTGAAAAATTTTTGCTCACTTACTGTAATATTTGGGTTTGCTTGGTCAAAATTATAAATTGTAACATCCACTTTTAAAACAGTATCACCTTCAACTTTTATATCAACATTATTTTCATTAAGTGTCTTATTAGAAAACATAGGAATGTTTATTAAATAATAATCAATTACATCTGTCTTTGTTACTTCATCAATTGGAATTGATAATAATTCTGAATTTATTCCTGTACTTGGAATTCATGCAAATTCAAGAATATCAGAAGTTTCAGGTGTTTTTTTCATTCCTGAATAAATTCTAAAATATGAACCTTTATAACTCTTTGCGCTATTAATTTCTTCATAAAATGATATTGTTATACTAATTGTTCCTTCTCTATTATTAGGAACATATGATACTTCATGTTTAGCAGTATTATTTTCACCTAATGTAAAAAATGCTGCTTGTTTAGTATTAATAGTTGGATCATTTGGATTTTCAGCTGCTTTTATATCCATAACAATAGATGATGGCGTAGTATAAACATATGTTGGATTGGAAGCAATAAAATCATTTTGTGTTTTAAAATTAACTGTATTTCCTTCAACTGTATAACCATCTAGTTTAAAAATCTTAGAAGTTTTAAATCCTTCTCTAACAGCCCCAGTTTCATCAGTATAAAATGCTCCATTTCAACTATCAAAAGTCAAAGTTACTATAACACTTTCTTCATTTGAAACAGTAGGTTCATAATTGCCAGTTTGACTATTATAAGTACTTCCGTTTTCAAAATCTATTGAAACAGTTCTTGGTTTGTCATAAGTATCTTGAGTTCCTGAAAAAAACTGATTACTTAATAATCTTAAAAAATCTGGATCATCAGAATTTTTCTTAGAAGAATTTACCATATCTAATGAACCACCTAAAGGCATTAATGCTTCTTGTGATAATCAAGCAAATTTTAATATTTTATTTGCATCAGCATTTGTTTTGAATGTACCTGCTGGAAAAGTTTGCTTTACTTCCTTATCAACATTTTTACCAGTATAGATATCAATACTAGTAAATGTATATAAAAGTTCTAAACTTCCATCTACATCATTAGGTATAGTTCTAACTTTTGTTATCTTATAATCATCAGCAGATAAACCTGTTGTACTAGCAAAATTTGAATCTGTTACATCCAGACTCATATATTTAATCTTAACTATTGGTTGACTAGTTAAATATGTTCCTTTTGTTAACATATCTAATAAAGCTGTTTGTTGAGTTGGATTTGTATTATCAATAACACTTACAAATTCTGAAGCTGTTAAATTTTGAACTTTATTTTCATTTGGTTCCAATGCATTTTTAAAAGCATTTAAATCACTAATTGTTCAATCACCAATATTTTCTGAAGTAAATTCTAATGACATTTCATTAGATGCACCATTTGTTGACTTAAAACCTCTAAATGTTTTTTCTGATGTTATTTGTTGATTACTATTACTAGAAGTTGTTGTTACTGAACCATTAAAAGAGATAGAAACTTTTTTAACTCCATAATTTGCTGCATCATTACTAACATCACTTATTGTCACAGTTATCTGATCATCAGGTGGCAAAACAGAATTTCTTGAAACTAAATTATTCAATACTATTTCTTTTGTCAATTGATTAGCTGTAAGAGTTGTAGTTTCAAAAAAATTCTTCATTTCTTCATCTGATGCTCATTCAAAAGAATATTGATTTTTAACTATATAGGTTGACAAATAAGATGCTGTATTTGTATTTCATTCATCACTCTGTCCATTTTTAATTAAAGTTTCTTGATATGAACCATCTGCTTTTTTTAAATTTTGGTAAACTTTAAATCTAACAGTACCATTAATGCTATCTTCATTTGTTACTTCTGATTTAACAACATGTCAATTACTAGCAGAACCATTTGTTATTTTTAAAAATAATTTAATGTCTTCATTTGTAAAATCTTGAGGAGTTTTAGGTGTAAAAGGATTTGATTCAAATTGTGATGTTAATTCATCTGATGTTTTGAAAGCAAAAGTTGCTGCTGTTTCATCAGTTGCCCCACCAGTACTTCAATCTTTCAAATCATTATTTTCAATAGAAACTAAATTACCCTTATTTAATGTTAATAAAGAAGTGGGAACAGTTGCAGCCACTGAAACAGTAATAAAGGTGCTTAAAATCATTGTAATTTTTCTTTTCGATTGCATAACATCTCCTAGATTACATTAGTCTTATAAATAATTATAAAATATTAGTAAGGCCAAATCAAATACCAAAATGTAAAAAAAATTAAAAAAAATAATTTTTTATGGTATAAGCAAAACATTAGAAAAAACATTATTATATCAAATAGTTTAAAAAAAAACAAAATTTGCAGTAGTTTTATAATAAAAAAAATAGAAATATAGATTATTATAATTTTGTAGTTACAAAATATAGGATAATTTAAATTAGTCTTCCACCTATTTGCATTGTTTTAAGACTTAATTACTTTATTCATAACTGTAACTATAAAAAATGAATAAAGGATATTTTAATGAAACTAAAAGGTTTAAAATATGTTTTTTGTATTTCTGCTAGTATAATATTCCCTTCATTACTTATAACAAGTTGTAGCACTAATGTAAATGATAATAAAAATCATATACATACAATTTTTCATACCAATGATGTACATGGTAGATTAACTGAAAGTACAGCAAAATATAATGAATGAATGGGATTAGAAAAAATTGCAACATACACTAAGAATCATAAACATGATTTATTAATTGATGCTGGTGATCTATTTCAAGGTTTGCCAATTAGCAATTTAGATAATGGTCAAACAGCGACTAATATTTCAAATTATATGGGATATGACTTTAAAGGTATAGGGAATCATGAATTTGATTTTGGATTGGATAATTTAAAGAAATTAACTGGGTTAAACACTAAAGATAAGAATGATATAAATTATTTAGCTAACAATATAAAATTAAAAAGCGATAATAGTTTGTTATTTAAACCATATGAAATTACAAATTTATTAGATGGAACAAAAATAGGAGTAATAGGAGTTGCAACACCTGAAACTGCTACTAAAACACATCCAAAAAATATAACAGGAATTGAATTTACAAACCCTATTAATGAAACAAAAGCAAGTGTTGAAGAATTAACAAAGCAAGGCATAGATATAATTATAGCAATATCACATTTAGGACTAGATCCAACTTCAGAATTCACAAGTGAAAAACTTGCAAATGAAGTTGATGGTTTAGATATTATTATTGATGGCCATTCACACACTACACTTGAAAATGGTAAAATCATTTCCAAAACAGGTCAACCAAACAATACTTTCATAGCACAAACAGGAAGTTATACACAAAATTTAGGACAAATAAATTTTGAACTTTCAGATGATAAAAAATCTTTAAAAAATGTTGATATTTCTTTGATTAATTATAAGAATATTGGGGTAGAAGCTGATAAAAAAGTTCAAGAATTGATTGCTCCTTTACAGACTCAATATGATACTTATTCCAAACAAGAAGCATTTACTTTTCCTGCAAATGAAGAAATAACATTAGTTGCTATAAATAATGATGGTCAAAATCCAGTTGAGGAAACTAGAAATAGGGAAACTAATTTGGGTGATGTGTTTGCTGATGCACTTGTTTATGATGCAAATGATAGAATAAAACCAAGTACTCAGATTAATACATCATCAACAGACACAACAACCACTCCATCTCAAATTGATTTTGCTTTTATAAATGGAGGTTCATTTAGAGCTAACATAACTGGAACTGATTTAAATGGAAAAAAAGTTGTAACAAATGGTGATGTAGATTCTACAAGCCCTTTTGGTAACACTCTAGAAGTTGTAAAATTAGATTCAAAAACAGTTTGAGACATTTTTGAACACTCAGCAAAAACAAAAGGAGCAGGATCATTTCTTCAAGTATCAAAGGAAATAGAAGTTACTTATCAAATTGATTCTAATGATGCAACAGGAGCTAACAATACTGTACAGTCATTAAAAATCAATGGAGTTGAAGTAAATAAAGAGGACACAACAAAAACATACTTTGCAGTAACAAATGATTTTTTACTAGCAGGTGGTGATGGTTATAGCATGTTATTAAATAAATCTGCTGGAATATCAGGTGAATCAGTATCTGAATCATTTAAAGAATTTGGTAAATATCTATCTACTAACGAAAATAGTTCAGATGCCTCTGTGAAAAAATGAGTAGATTATAAAACACAATACCCAACTAATAGAATTAAATTTTCTAATAATACTAATATATAGAAAATACAAAAAATAAAAAATATGAAGTAGAACATTTATTATGCTTTAACTTCATATTTTTTTATTAAATTTCTTCTATAACAAATTCACCAAAAAATTTATCTAATTCATTTTTAATTAATTCATAATTAGATTTGCTTAAATAAAAGAAAACTGGTTTATTAATATACCTTAATAAAAAGATAAAATTTGAAATAACACTAAATGCACATAATTCAAGTTCATTTGTTTTTTTATTTACAGAAACATATGCACCCATATTTCAATAATGATTATTTTTTCTATTAAATAGTCTAGCATTCATATTAGACTTATATTCTTTAATCATTTCTAAAATTGTACTTTCATATATTTTTTCATCTGGATTATTATAAACCATTAATAATGGCACAGGTCTTTCACTTGGCACATATGACAATTTAATATAATGATTATCTGATGTACTAGATATATTAGGTGATGATACAAAATCTTTTTTAGCTTGTTGAATTCCAAGTTTATTATTTTTAATCAACAATTCTATTGTATTTAAAGCATCTTCTTTAATTTTAATTATTTTTCTAATTTCATCTGGAGTATTTCCATCAATGTTAACATATTTATTTTCATAATTATATGGTTGTAATTCAACATCATTATTTTCTAAATTATTATCTGTAACATTTTTATCTATATTTTCTATTACATCAATATTTTCATATGTAGATGCATTATTATTTGATTCATCAATCACTTCAAAATTTTCTTGTTCATCTTCATATAAAACTAATGTATCATGCTTATCTGTATACTGATCAGCAACTTTTGATAATTCATCATCAAAAATATCATTAAAATCGTTATGATGTTCTGGTTCAAAATTTTTAATAACTCCATCTTCTGAATCAGTATTAATAACTTGTTGTTGTTCCATTGCTGCTAATTCATTTTCAAGTTGCTTTTTTATTTCTTGTAATTCTTCAATTTCATTATCAATATCAGCAGGATATTCTTTTAGATAAATTTCTTCATCTTTTAATTTATCCAACTCTTTAATTTTATTAATAATAGAATCATCTAACTCTTCTGATTTATATAAAGCTGATGGAACTTCTTTATCACCAATAATAGTTTCTACCACTTCTTCATCAAGATATTTATCTTCTTGCTCACTAGAACTTAAATCAAATTTGCTTTCAGAAACACTATCTAATAGACTATCATCATCTTCATTCAATGATGATTCATATTCATCTTTTATAACATCATATAAAGAATTATCGTCTTCCTCTAACATGATTTGATCTAATTCTTCTTGTGTTGGTTCTTCATCAATATCAATAACATCTCTAATTACATCATCTAAATTATCTTTATCATTATTTAAAGGTTCATCAATTGGTAATCCATCATCATCTGAATTATCAACAATATCATTATCTTCAACTTCTATTTCTTTATCTGATAATTCCATATTTGAAATATCATCCTCATCATCATTTTCATCATCGTCATCTAAATCCAAAGATAAATGA
The DNA here is from genome assembly GCA_947648205.1 of uncultured Mycoplasma sp. Lineage (GTDB taxonomy): Bacteria > Bacillota_I > Bacilli_A > Mycoplasmatales > Mycoplasmoidaceae > Malacoplasma > Malacoplasma muris. The sequence continues at coordinate 2,636 of CANSNC010000001.1, read as the reverse complement.
TTATCACCAAAATGCTCTTTTGTCATATCAGATATTTTATTAGTATCATCAAATTCCATATTGTCAGATGACAAAGAACCCTCATAAGTTGTTGATAAAACTTTATCAGATATAGATTCTGGGTCATTGACATAAATATCTTTATTAATTTCTTTTTTCTTAATAATACTATGCAAAGTAAATAAGATAATATTGTCATGAACATTTAATAATGAAACAAATTCATTACTTGAAAGAACTTTACTATTTAATGTATTTACTACTTTTTCAGATTCTTCTTCTAATGCAAAACAAATAACTTGTTTTGAAAACATAATAGATTTAATTCCAGGAGCAACAATTTCATTACCATTATTCCCATAATTAATATAATTAATATTTGATTCAAAATCATTAAATAAAAAATTACCTCTTTTATCAATAGGAAAAACTATAAGATCAATTAATCCATCAAATTTATATAAGTCATTTAGTTTTTCTTCTGATCTTAACTCATCTATTCTCTCTCTTAAACTATCATAATTTTGTCTAGTCACATTATGTAATTTATTAATAAATTCAGTATACAAAGTGTTTTCAAAAGTAACTGATTGAATATCTTTATATTCAACTAATGAAAAAATTTTAACATTATCCCATTTTAGTTTTTTTGATTTTATTACAAAATCATAAATTGGAGCCAAAGATTCATCTCAAATTAATCCAATTCTAACACTTGGTTTTGACTGGATTATTTTTCTTAATACCTTAATAAATTTTTTAGCAACAACTTTATAATTACGTAAAGTTATAATTTTTACTGCCATAAAATGACTCCTTTAGATGTAAATACATAAAATACCTTATTTTATTATAATATGAATGGTTATTCATTATTCAATATTTTATCTTGTTAATATATATGAGGATAAATTGTTAATAAATAGAGCATTAATATAATGTACTTTATTAATTATTTTCTAGATTAAACTTTTCCATTAATAAATTTAATACTAATCACTTTTTTATTAAATTTAAATTTGCTTGATATTTATAATCATTAAAATCAATTTCATTAAAAAAATTTTCAAATCCATTACAAAACATAACCCTATTTAAAGGAAATACTTTTATATATCTTGAACATACATTAGTCAATCTAATCAATTCTTGAAAAACATTGTCATTAATCACAATAATTTTGTTTCTAATAGAAATAATGTATTGTTTTAATTTATTAACTAATTTATCTTGGTATGCAAACATATCAAAATATTTATCATTTGCATCAACACTAAATGATCAATTTCTTTTTAAAAAATTATTCTGAATTTCTATAACATTAAGATCAACTAATATTCTTTCTCTTTGATCTCCAATTTTAATTGTTTTAAAATAAAAATCTAAAAAAACATATCCATTAACTTTTTGCAAATTGTTTAATGTAATACTATTATTAATATTTTTATTCTGCTTTGTTCTTATCAAAGAAATGTTGTTAATTTTATTCTTATATACTGATGATAATAAATCAACATCATTTGAACTTTTTCACTTTAAAAAAATATTATACATTATTTTTGCATCATACAATGCATCATGAAATTGTTCATCTATATTATCTATTTTAAAAAAATTAGCTAATTTTTTAAGTGCTCAAACATTTTTATTAAGAGTAATTTTTTTTCATTCATTTTGAATATCTATAAAATAACAATTTAATTTTTTATTAAACAACTTATTGTGTAATATATTTAAAAAATTAAAATCAAAAGGACTATAACTAATAAATACGCAACCATCTACAAATTTTGATATTCTTTTCATTATCTTATTATTATTTTCACCTCTATTAATATTGTCTATATTATGGTGAAGTATTGTCTTTATATGATTAGATAATTTACATTTTGGATTAGAAAATCAATTAACTTCTTCTACTGTACCATCAACTTTAAGCTTTATAGCACCAAATTGTACAAGTCTTTTTGGTTTATCATTTGCCTCAATGTCTACAAAAACTATATCTTTATTTTTTGGGTAATTAAACATTAATTGCTCCTAACACATACAAAAAATATTATATTACCAAATACAAAGTGTATTTAAGATTTTATTAATAAAATAAATATTATTAATTATTTATATGCATGAATAATAAATAATATAATGTTAATATAATCAATAATTATTATGGAGACAGTAATGCAAGAATATGTTAAAAGAGTTTGAGATTATTGTATTGGATCAAATCTGACAGAAGGTTATGATGCTTTTGGATATCCAATAAAATTTAATGAATATGGTTTGAAATCAAAATATGGTTGAACAATTGATCACATATGACCACTATCACCAAATGGGATTGATTATGCTACTGGTTCTGAAAGTATGCAAAATTTACAAGTCCTTTCAACTAAAGCTAATAATAAAAAGGGTAATCAAGTTACTGGCAAAATAAATAATATAGTTTTTGCAGTATCAAAAATATCTGTTGATAAAAACAAAAATAATATTGGTAGAATGAAAATTCAAAAAAACAATGAATGATATTGAGCATATAATGATTGAAAAAAATAAAAAACATCCTTAATATAGGATGTTTTGCTCGATTGAAATATGAAGTGCAACACATATTGTAAAATATATGTGCACTT